>FIZI01000015.1 GCA_900016865.1 uncultured Clostridia bacterium
CAGGATCCCAATAAACTCAATGGAACCTCTTCATCCCACTGTTCAGTTTTCAAGGAGCAATCTACGTTCGCCCCCTGCGGGGCGACTCCTATGATACCATGTCCGTTCCATCCTGTCAACCGGGTCTTGTGAATCAATTCTCATCGAGCTGGAACTTCTATCGTGGACCCGTCTCCGGAGCCAACATACACTTCAGGCACCTCTCCTAATATGATGCTTTCAGCAATAGGCACCTCGGACGTCACTTCAACAATAGTGCTTACCATCGGAATGACTACCTGAATCGTGGCAGTTACCTGTAGATATATCTTATGTCGGCTTTGGTTTATCCCGGCCTGCTCAAATTGGTCAATTACGGTTGACTGAACCGTTCCAAGCGGTTTCATCCTAACCGTGATCCACGGGCCCAGGTTGGCCAGAATCTGGCTGCCAAGAGCTTGACCAAGAGGAATCTTAATTCGGTCTTCCGAAATGCTTCTCAGCGAATTCTGCACTTGAAGCGTAGTCTGCGACGCCAGCCTATTGATCTCACCGGTATTCAGCCTTACTGCAACTATCCGGCCCTGGTTGTCCTGCCTGAAGTCCACAAGGTCCTCATATCTAATGCTAATGGCTATCTTGTCATTGACAGCGGCATTGATCGCATCAGTCGCTATAGTCCGAGCTCGAGCTTCTGCGTACGCCAAGATCGTCGGACTTAAGCGGGTGTCGATCACAAACAGCAACGCTGCCCCTAGCACAAACACTACGAGAACAATGAGCTCTATGTTCCATGTCTGCGACCGGCGTCTCCGTGGACCGAACCCGGACACTGACTTAAGCCGCATAAGTGCCCACCCCCATCATATCGTATGACGATAGCACATGAGAGGTGAGCACTTTTCTAAGGGATCAGGCCTTTGCGCCAGAACCCAGGATGGAGATCTTGTGTCTGACGATCTCCACAATAGCATCCTTTGCCGGGCCCAATACCTTGCGCGGATCGGTGGCCTTCGGGTTGTTGTGGAGAACCTCTCGCATAGCGGCTATCATTGCCAAACGCATGTCTGTGTCTATGTTGACCTTGTTAATGCCGTTCGCCACTGCCTGGCTTACTGCCTCATCAGGCACTCCGGACGCGCCTTCTATCTCTGCGCCATACCTGACCGCCTTGTCAATGACCTCTTTGGGAACAGCAGAAGCACCGTGCATGACAAGAGGTATATTCACTCTTGACTTGATCTCTCTGATCAGGTCCATTTCGAGCTTAGGCTCGCCCTTGAACTTCCTTGGCCCATGGGCAGTGCCTATGGCTATAGCAAGTGCGTCTACACCAGTTTCTGAGACAAAGCGCTCCGCCTCGCCTGGATCAGTCAACATGGCGTCTCTTTCTGAAGTAGACACGTTGTCTTCAACACCGGCTATCCTGCCCAGTTCAGCCTCAACGCTTACCCCGGCAGCATGTGCGATCTCAACGACTTTCTTGGTCATCGCTATATTCTCTTCGAGAGGAAGGTGAGACGCGTCTATCATCACTGACGTAAATCCGGCACGAATGCACTTTATGATATTGTCGAACTCCTTGCCGTGATCAAGGTGCAAGGCAACCGGTATGTCCACATTCTCTGCAAGTGCCTTCACCATCGCCACGACTGTGTCGACTCCTGCGTATTTCATGGCGCCTTCTGAGCACTGGATTATGACCGGCGCCCTCTCTGCAACTGCACCCTCTATGATTGCCTGAGTTATCTCCATGTTGTTTGTGTTAAAAGCGCCTACGGCGTACCCCTCGGCGTTGGCCTTATTAAGTAGAACGGACATTGGCAGAAGTGGCATTGTCTAATCCTCCTTACCTAACCTGTACACGCACTCAGTATATCACCCATCTGTCACCATGGTCAATTGAACGGCTATGTTCGATCGCTGTATTGCAATCGTCATTCGCTGTTGGATGGTTGCTGGTCAAATCAGCGGGCTATTGGTAGAATAGTTTTCAGATGGACAATATCCTGCTGCCGCCAGATCAGACCAGACGGCAGCAAGATTGGAGGGACGAGCTGTTCATGGCCCGAGCGACCAAGCGTCCAAGACGGCGGGTCTTCTTAGGCGTAGTAATGGTGTTAGTGCTGGTCGGGTGTCTCGGACTCGGCGCCGGGCTCGGTCTGCTCGCGGGCACATTGCAAACCATCCCGGGTCCGGAGGCTCTCATATACCGGCCCAACATCGCCACTGTGGTATACGACAGGCACGGTGAAGTCATATGTCGCTTTATGGTCGAGAACAGGACTTACGTCCCGCTTAGTTCGATTCCGAAGCATCTCCAAAACGCAATCATAGCTATAGAAGACCAGCACTTCTGGTCTCACAGAGGTATAAACCCGATTCGAATACTCAAAGCTCTCTGGGTCGACATACGCACAGGCACCAAGGCGCAAGGCGGCAGCACCATTACTCAGCAATTCGCCAAGCTGGCATTTCTCACCCACGAAAAAACACTCGTCCGCAAGATACAAGATGCCGTGTACGCCATACAGCTCGAAAGAACCTACACCAAGTCGCAGATACTCGAATGGTATCTCAACGAGATCTATCTTGGCCACGGCACTTATGGAGTGGAAGCAGCCTCACAGTATTATTTTGGCAAGCACGTCAGCGATCTAACTCTGGCTGAGGCTGCCCTGATTGCCGCGCTTCCTCGCAGTCCCGAGAATTACTCGCCTAGGCGCTATCCGGAGAGAGCAAGAGATCGCAGAAATCTCGTTCTGTCAATGATGGCATCAGAGGGGTACATAACAGCCGAACAAGCCAGGGCTGCCCAGCAAGAGCCGATCATACTAGCTGATCTTCCTGAGCAGTCAAACACAGCTCAGCAATATGTTGAGTACATCCGCAAATACCTGACAGACAAGTACGGCGCCTATCGTCTCTATAGAGACGGGTTGAGAGTATACACTACTCTCGATCTGGAGATGCAGAGAAAGGCCGAACGTGTGCTCGAAGAACACTTGCCCAGAATCACGGTCCCGGATCCTGAAGGCAGGATGCAAGTATCACCTCAAGCTGCCATCATCACGCTGGAGGTCGCGACTGGATACATAAGGGCAATGGTCGGCGGCCGTGGCGACACCGATTTCAACAGGGCCGTCCAGACAACTCGCCAGGCAGGATCCGCCTTCAAACCATTTGTGTATGTAACAGCGTTGAAGCAAGGGTGGAATCCCGCCTCCAGAATAGAGGACCAGCCGGTGATCACCGAAGAAGATGGCGACACTTGGCCGTCCAACTGGGACAATGTATACGAGGGTCCGGTGACTCTCAGGTATGGTATTGCCCGAAGCAAGAACGCGGCATCGGTTCAGTTGCTCAGAGCCGTCGGTGTCGATTCTGTCATACAGACTGCCGAGAGTATGGGAATCACTACTCTCGTCAAGTCGGGCGCCAGAACCGACCGCGTCGATGCCCTGGCTCTAGGCGGGCTTACAAACGGTGTGGCACCCATCGACATGGCCGTTGCTTATGGGTGCCTGGCCAGCGGCGGAGTTAAGGCTGAGCCTGTTACAGTCCTTAGAGTCGAAGATCGCTATGGAGCTGTCCTCGAAGAAAACAGGCCTCGAAGGAGCATAGTACTCGATGAGGCTACTGCGTATTTGATGACTGACATGCTTAGTGACGTCATATACAGCCCTGCAGGAGTCGGAACGGGGCGGTCAGCCAACATAGGCCGGCCTGCAGCAGGCAAGACCGGGACAACCACATCAAACACCGATGCCTGGTTTGTAGGTTACAGTCCGGAATACGTCACTGCTGTATGGATTGGCAATGATGATCAGAGCGAGAAATTGGAGTACAACGGCAGAACCATCGCCAGCGGGGATGCTGCAAGAATATGGGCGGACTACATGAGTGAGATTCTAGAAGACAAGCCTCGGTCTGACTTCTACGTCCCTGAGTCGGTCACTGAGGCAGTGATATGCTCTGTGACGGGTGACCTTGCAACCTCACTGTGTCCGAGCCCTGTCCAAGAGGTGTTTAGGGCGGGCACCGAACCCACGCAGGAATGCATCATCCACAATCCAAGTATAGTCATTGTGGAGCGCAGCGTATGCACTGAATCAGGGCTGCTGGCGACAATCCACTGCCCGTCTGAGGCCGTGACGACAAAGCGATATAGAGCTGATACGAATCAAGAAGTGGCCAATACCGGTGACGTCTTATCCGATTCCACAATGCCGATTCGATTCTGTAACGTACACGGAGGAAGCCCTGAGAAAACTGAGCTTCCCCCGGAGTTCACTCTTTGATCAATTGTCCCTTGGCCTATCTGGCGAATGAGACGACCGTGACACCGGTGCCGCCCTCTGCGGGCCCGCCATCTCTGTAGGAACCAACGTGATGGTGAGTATCAAGGAGACTGTGGATCGCCCGCCGTAGAGCTCCCGTACCCTTGCCGTGGATTATTCGAACTGAAGGCAAACCTGCTAGGACCGCGCTGTCCAAGTAGCGGTCTACTTCAATCAAAGCATCGTCCACAGTCATTCCTCGCAGGTCAATTTCCATGCGCACGTCTGTCGCAACACTGCCTGAAGGTTTGGCGTGTCTGGATTGCGGTTGTGTTCTGCTCGAATCGTCACGACGATGACGCGATCGAACAGCCGCGGCACCGTCCTCCACCTTCCGCAGCTTCGACCTGTCCACTGAGACCCTCATAGCTCCTATCTGTACAACAACAGTATTGGAGCCGGTTCTGGACTCTAAAACGATGCCGGTCTGCTTGTACTCATGCAAATAGACTACCTGGCCTTCGCGCACCTCTTCTCCGGGTTCGTATTCTCGGGCGTTCTCTACCTCCGAGTCCTCACGCAGGTGCTCGCTCAGATCGCGCAGCGTCTGACGAGTCTCGCCCGCGATCGCGGCAACCACGTCATGGGTGAGTCCGCTCTTTTTCCCTTCCTCGAGGACGTCTCGAAGCTGCCTGAGGAGGCTCTCCGCCTCTCGTCTCGCCTTGTCCAAAGCCATTTCTGCGTTCTTGCGGGCTGCGCTCAACAGGGCCTCTCTTTCTTTCTCAAACTCATGCCTGACCCTATCAAACTCAGCCTTCATTCTCTTTAATTCCCGCTCAGTCGCTCGAACAGACTCCAGCTTCTTGTCAAACTCGAGGTTCTTCTGATGGACGGCTTCTATGAGACTCTCGACGCTTGCATCCTGCTGCCCAAGCCGACTCCTAGCGTCTTCAATCACCTCAGACTTGAGTCCCAGCCTCTCGGCTATAGCAAGAGCGTTGCTGCTTCCAGGTAGGCCGATGTTCAGGCGGTACGTGGGCCTTAGAGTATTTAGGTCAAACTCCATAGACGCGTTTTCAAACCCTTCAGCTTCGTGGGTGAACGCCTTGAGCTGTCCGTAGTGAGTCGTTGCTACCGTCCTGGCACCTTTAGAATGAAGGTACTTAAGAATAGCCATAGCAAGTGCTGCGCCCTCTGTAGGATCTGTTCCAGCTCCGAGTTCATCAAGTAGCACCAGGCTGTTACTGGTAGCATTTTCAAGGATGTTGACGATCTGGGTCATGTGCGAGGAAAACGTACTTAAGCTCTGTTCGATGCTCTGTTCATCTCCGATGTCTGCGAAGATCGCGTCAAACACCGAGACGACCGAGCCCTCATCAGCTGGCACGTGCAATCCGGTCTGCGCCATCAGGCACAACAGTCCAATCACCTTAAGTGTTACCGTCTTCCCACCTGTATTCGGCCCGGTTATCACGAGCGTGGTGAACTCATCGCCCACCCGCGGGCTGACAGGCACGACCTCTCCGGTCAACAACGGATGGCGTGCATTTCTGAGGTCCACGACTCCCCTGTCAGAGAGCATCGGCTCTACTGCACGCATACGCCTGCTCAGCCTTCCCTTTGCGAAGATCAGATCCAGTCTCGCTAGGCTATCCACATTGCCCTCGATATCATCAGCAACACTCGCAACTTCCTGTGACAGAGACCTCAGTATCTCGTCAATCTCCTCAAGCTCTCTTGATCGCAGCTCAACCAAACGGTTGTTCAACTCGACCACATGCAGTGGTTCGACAAAGAGTGTCGCTCCCGAGGAGGACTGATCATGGACAATACCTCTTACACTATTCTTGTGCTCCTTCTTGACTGGGACAACAAACCGATCGTTTCTCACAGTTATGATCGACTCTTGCAGATACTCTGCAATATTCTTGTCCCGTATCAGCGCCTCCATCCTATCGCGAACTCTGTTGCTGATTACAGAAATGTCTTTCCTGATAGACGCCAGCCGCGGGCTCGCCGTATCGAGCACGTCACCGTCTTCACCTATGGACTTCTCCAGCGTGGCCCGCAGATCAGCCAAATCAGCCACACTTGACGCAATACTCTCTAATATAGGATAGTCGTCCTTAGCCTCGAGAATCGCTCGCTTGTACCGCGCCCCACACCGCAGCGTGTCGCTGATCGCAAGCAGTTCGGCACCTGACAAGCTCCCTCCGATTCGAGCTCTTGAAACTGCGGCCCTGACATCAGTCACCGCGCCAAATGGAGGCTCTCCTGAGCGGTTCAAAAACTCAGCAGCTTCTGTCGTCTCCGACAATAAGCCCTTGACAAACTGCAAGCTGGTCTTGGGCCTGAGAGAGCGGGCTAATTGCTTGCTGAAAGAAAACGAGCAATGGTCTGCCAGCATCTCAAGCACCCTCTGGTATTCCAGCACCCTCAGAGTCTTCTCATCCATCTAGCTCAACACTCCTAGAAACAGCTCGGGTATAAAACCGACGCGCTCAATCCGCACCTCTGTAGAAGTGGCCTCTAGTAAAGCCGCGGCCGCCGCTGCCCACCAGGCTCTCACACGCAGGCAACTCTGCTTCGCCTGAGATCGCGTTCCTGTAAGCACTAACCACTCGCGCGAGAGCCGCATTCGACTCCCCGTATCCCTCTATTCTGTAAAGGTTGATCCCCTCTAATGTCAGGAGATCGTTCATAGAATCAACCATGCACATGCACATTGAGTTCAAAAGATAAGTCCTGCAATACCGGTCTGACAATAGCGGAAACACGTATCCCTTGCGATCCAGCAGGCCGTATGGCCGCCCATCAGGTGAGAACCGGCAGCCCTTTCTCGTGCATTGGCTAAGATATCCGACGATGCACTGTTCAGATATCATCAGTGGCAACCTTCCGTGTACGACTATCTCATTGACCATGTCAGACTCAACGGCTAGGGACCTTATCCTGCTTATATTGAGCTCAGGCGACAGCGTGACCCCAATGAAACCCATCGCCTTCAATGCCTTAATGGCAGACGAGTTGGTTATGCCAACGGAATAGTCCGCATGCAGCCGGACCTGCACTCCATCTCTCAGTCCGCTCTGCGCAGCACCTTCTTCCTGCAGCTTCGCATGAAAAGAGGCGCCAGGCGCGAGATTCAGTGCGTCAGCCACAGCACAGGCAGAACCAAGTCCGCCGACCAGAATTCCAATTACCGGGAGATCGATGTCGTCTATGAGACTAGCTAGTAGGCCGACAACCTCGTCGATCTCGTGCGCCTTGAGAATGCGCGGTAGCCTGATATATGTTTCGATATCAGACGAGGAAACGAGCTCGACTGCTTCTCTCAGCCTCTTCGAGTCCCACAAGCAGTCGGGGTGATTGCCAAAGCACTCAAGTGACAAGTACACTCGATCTGGCTTGGCTTCTACTAGCGCGTCGATATCCCTGAATGTCGTGGTGCTGACCGACACTCCAGGGAGCCTTCTTGCAGTCTTGGCATTCTGTTTGACACTGTCTGCACCTTGAGTCGACGCCTGTAGAACCGCCAAAACCGCAGAGTCTGTCACGCTCTGTCTGTGGAAGGCTTCAGCACGCCTGGACTCGAGCTTGGCTATGCAGTCCCTGCGGCATTCATTGACGACGCTCCTTGGGACCATGACGCCACTGTCCATCTTAACAGCAATTGAGTCTACAGCAAAGGGTGTATTACCTGTCCGACTCAAGTTTGCCTCTATGTCGGATGCAGTCGTCGGCTGACGCAGCGCTGGTTCTACTATATAGGAAGACTCAGACGCAACCTGATTGCCATGGCTGTCAGTCAACCTCACCCTAAAAGGCTTACCCAATACGGCCTCCGCCTCAAACCTGACAGGAAGCTGTCGCTGCGCTCTCGGAGAGGCATAAGATTGACGGGCGGTGCGCTCTACCTCCGCGTCGCGTGTCTTGAACACCCGATCACCCACGCGCACTTGACCGCCGATCTCTATCTCCACTTCGTCTCCGCTTGCAGCAGAGTCAACAGTTGTCCCTCGAATCATCAGCTTGTCAACGGCCCTGCGAACTCTGCCGCCTTTGGAGATCCATATCTCAATCCTGTCCCCTCTTGACAGGTCTGCTTCTAGCCGTACAACTACACTCTGACTAGGCCCGCGAGAGTCTACTTGCACGACTCTGCCTACATATGCGCCTCGGTTGCTAGAGCGTCCTGGACTCATCAAGTCCTCTGCCGGGCGTCCATAAAAATAGGCCTTGGTAAAGCCGCGGTTAAAGATAACCTGGAGTTCGCCGATTACTTCACGAAGCTCATCTGCAGGTACTTGACGGGTCTCGTAGTACTTGTCAACCGCCCACCTGTACGCCCTAGTGACAGTTGCCACATATTCGGGGCCCTTCATTCGGCCTTCGATCTTGAACGAGGCCACGCCGGCCTTGATCAGTTCTGGAAGGCATTCTATGAGGCACAGGTCACTGGGACTCAGTAGTCTGCCTCTGTCAGGCTCAAAACCGCGTGCAGGCCCACACGAGTTGAGTTCTACGAGACTGTACTCGAGACGGCAGGGCTGGGCGCATCGGCCTCTGTTCCCACTGCGTCCGCCGACCATACTGCTCATCAGACACTGCCCGGAGTACGAGATGCAGATGGCGCCGTGCACAAACACCTCAAGCTCAATGGGACCGCACACTTTCTTGATTGCCGCAATGTCCGAGAGGCTTAACTCGCGGGCAAGGATCACTCTGCTAAACCCTAGTTCTGAAAGCGCACGAGCGCCCTGTGGATTGTGCACGGTCATCTGGGTGCTTGCATGCAGTTCCAGATCAGGCAGCAGCCGCCTAACTGCCATAGCGAATCCGATGTCTTGAACTATCAGGGCATCTATTCCCATCGAGTATGCGGCAGCTGCCAAACGCAAGGCGTTCAACATCTCGTCGTCATACAGCAGAGTGTTGACAGTAAGATATGCCTTGATTCCTCTGACATGTAGATAGTCTATTGCGCGAGCCAAGTCATCGTTGTCAAAATTGTCTGCATACTGCCTGGCGCTGAACTGAGTCCCTCCGAAGTACACAGCGTCGGCCCCGCTTTCAGCTGCTGCCACGAGAGACTCAAACGAACCGGCAGGCGCCAAGACTTCCACGCGTCGGTTCTTGGTCTCCTCAGTCACTGTATAACCCCTCTCTTGCCTACCTGCACGACCTGCGCAAACGCATGTATCAGGCATCGAACGCGCCGCTGCTCTCTTCTCCTTTGATGCTAATACCCAAAGCCCTTGCTGTCCAGTGTCGACACAGCACATGGCATACGCCTACGGCACTAGTCCTGCTGAAGTGCCGTGGTCTTCTGCATCCTTTGTTGATACATAGAGGCTGCCATCAGTCTCTATTAGAGCCAGTGCAACATCTTGAGCAGCTCCTATTTTCCTTTGCCTCAGCTGCTCATCCAACCACTCACGCGACAGCGAAAGCTTTTCCAAGGTCTCCTCTTGGACCACTCCATCACAGATGAGCGGGTAAGCCAGGCCCTCATACTCAGTCTCGAGGCCCAAGTCTGAAGGCGTAACCGCACGCTGTTGGCTCTTTCTAAGTACACTAAGTCTACCAGAAGGCTCAAGGACTGCATATTCCACTTCTGAAGGCGAGAAAACGTCCTTTTCTCTAAGCTGGCTCAAGAGGTCACTGATGTTGTAGCGGTTTTTCTTCAGACTTCTGTAGAGAATCCGGCCGTTCTTGATTACGACAGTAGGGCTGCCTGTGATCAGCCTTCGCAGTGTATGGTTCTTCAGTGATGCAAATGAGAGGAGCAACTCAAACAGTCCAATCAAAGCCAACGGCAGAAGTGTTTCAAGTAAGTCCGATTCGACTTCTAGAGCAAACGCGGCAAGCTCACCCATTAGTATCGCGACGACTAGGTCAAACGGTGACAGCTGGCCTATCTCTCGCTTGCCCATGATCCGTACAAGAATCAGCAACGAGAGGTAGACGGCTGTCGTTCGCACTATCACTCTGATGTACATACTCATCGACACGCATAGTATCCATCTCTAGCAGGTGATTATTCCGGCACTAGCTAGACTCGGATCAGGAGGGGCCAAGTATGCGAGGAAAATGCGGTCGGCTTGATCGCATCCCAGTCGAGAAACTCCGGCAGATCCAAACCGACAACACGAAGCAAGGCTGGAACAGATTGAGCCAGAGCCATGGATACCTCTGACTTGGCTACGTGTTGGGTCAGAGGGTCAACCGCGACACATAGAACTATGCTTAGGAGTACGGATACGACTACACACGTACAAGCAGCATTGGCTATACCGCCGGTAACGCGTTCTGCAACTGAGATGACGCGCTTCCTAAGCAACTTCGCAAACAGCGTCGCAACGACATGCGTGACTACCGACATGGCAAAGAAAGCTACTACAAACCCGCTGACCGCACTGGCAAACGCGTCTATGTTGGCGATGAAGCCGATCAGTCGCCCGACGAGGTTATACTGGCTGCAGGCAACAGCAAGGGCAACGATCGTCGCAGCGGCATCAAGGGCAACTACAGCCAAACCGCGTTTGACCCCAGCTGCGAAGCCGAGGGCGAGTACAACAACCACACAAACTGTTACTGCGTCCACAGTATGCGGCACAGCTTCGTCCACCTCTTGCCGAAAAACACGTTAGCGATGACTCAAGGAGACGTCAAGACAGCGATCCGGCTGACTCCGCCAATGCATGATGCGTACTGCACGCGTCACGAATCCGTGATATGTGGTATTGGACCGAGAGAGCACTACTGGAGACTGTACTCACGATAGAGCAGATATGCGGTGATCGATCCGGTCATCTCGAAGATCCGCCAGAAGAAATCCGCGGTCAAAACCATTCGACCACTACCTTTCTCCAGTCATTCAAGAGGGCTTCGTGACCATTATAGCATTCGTGCCCACCTTAAACAAGGTTGTTCGCCTTCATTCGCTGCCGGACGGCCTCGTACGCCACTATGCTAATAGCGACAGCCGCGTTCAACGACTCAGCGCTACTGTGCATGGGTATAGAAACAATCTCGTCAGCGGCTCTCAGAACACCTTGTGAGATCCCTGCACCTTCATTGCCTACGACGAGCGCCAGCGGCCCGGTGAGATCTGCGTCAAAATAGTACCGGTCAGAGCATGCATCCAGTGCAACCACCTTGATGCGTGCTGACTTGAGATGCTCAACAAAGGCCGGTACTGAGGCTACTCTCGCCATCTTTACCGAAAACAGCGTCGATGCACTCGACCTCACGACCTTCTCGTTAAAAGGATCTACCGTGCCCTCTGACACAATGACGCCGGCTCCGCATGCACTGGCAGTGCGCATCACCGCTCCCAGATTGCCCGGATCCTGAAGCCTATCAAGGACGAACCCCATCCCGCCTGCACCCATCAGGTCTACCAGGCTCGAAGCTCCGACAAGCGGGGCTTCAAACACCGCTACTACACCTTGGCCCGACTGCACCAAAGACATAGACGAGATGACTGCCTCTGTGCACACGACGATATCGGCTCCTTTGGACGAAGCGGAGCCGACCAGATCGGTGACATACGGATCCTCGAGCACTCGGCTCGAGACAAATAGCCTGAGCAGCTTGCCACCAACAGAAAGCGCGTCCCGGACGTGCTTGACGCCTTCTACAAGGACCAGACCTTCCCGCTTTCTATACTTGGACTGCCTCAACCGCCTGGCCGATTTGACCTTGGAGTTATGTATGCTGGAGACAACCACGCGATGCCTCACCGCCATGCAGACAAGACGGCCTGGCTATGTGCCAGGCCCGGTGTTGACGACAGCATTGGAGTACGCCCAGCGATCTACTGAGCTGCACTCCTTGCGACTTCCACTAGCTGTTCAAATGCCTGAGGATCAGCAATGGCCATGTCCGCGAGGACCTTCCGGTTGATCTCGACGCCCGCGTCTCTGAGCCCGCCAATGAAGTGAGAATAACTCATTCCATGCTCTCGAGTAGCCGCGTTGATCCGTGCGATCCAAAGCTTGCGAAAATCTCTCTTGCGAGTGCGTCTATCTCTATATGCATAGGCCAACGCCTTGAGCCTAGCCTCATTCGCACGCCTAAACAGGCGATTTCGGGTGCCGGTAAACCCCTGGGTCTCCTTCAAGACCTCTCGGTGCCGCTGCCTCTTTGTAACACTGCTCTTTACTCTCGGCATGCCGATCTCCTCCTCGGATCAGTTCTACTCTAGGCGTAGGGTAGAAGCTGCTTCATACGCTTCAGGTCAGCGCTCGCGACCAACCGACCCTGCCGCAATTGCCTCCTGCGCTTGGGTGACTTCTTCCCTGTCTTGTGACTGGTGTAAGCGCTGTACTTCTTAAGGCCGCCTCCACCCGTCCCTCTGAAACGCTTGGCGGCGCCTCGATGTGTCTTCATCTTGTACTTGGCCATGTCACACACTCCTTCTTGTACGATGCCTTGTCCACCAGCATACCCGATAGGCCAATGGAAGCGCGTTTTTCGACGCGCGAACCCAAGCACGATACGGTATCGAGCAAGTCAAGACATCGTATCGCTTCACGACCGCATTGACACTACTTGCCGTAGAGGACTGCTTCTCTACTCGACGCGTGCAATAACAGGTGGCGCCGGTTCAGGGTGTCTATTCGCTCTGCTTGGGGGCCAATATCATGATCATGTTCCGGCCTTCTACCTTAGGATCACGTTCGACTACAGCATAGTCCTGAACGAATTCCGCCAGGTCCTCGAGAAGCTTCTTGCCTATATCAGCGTGCACAATCTCCCGTCCCCTAAACCGCACAGTCGCTTTGACCTTGTTGCCTTTTTGCAAAAATCCGACTGCGTTCTTGACTCTCACACTGAAGTCATGATCATCGATCTTTGGCGATATCCTGACTTCCTTAATCTTGACAGTCTTCTGGTTCTTGCGGGACTCCCTTTCCTTCTTGCTCTTCTCGTACATGTACTTGCCGTAGTCCATAACGCGACAGACAGGGGGGCGAGCGTTAGGTGCAACCTCTACGAGATCCAACCCCCGCTCTCTAGCAATCCGTAATGCTTCCCGTGGGATCATGACTCCCAGTTGCTCACCGTTCTCGTCAATAACTCTAACTTCCCTAGCACGGATATTCTCATTGACGCGAAGACCCCTGTCACTCACTCGAGTACCCTTATCGATGGCCAGACACCTCCTGATATTTAGCGAATGACACAAAAAGGCGGGTGACAGACACCCGCCTAGTTGCCAAATCCACCTGCTGACAGCCGATAGCCCGAGACGTCAGTGACGTCTGGGCAGCAGCAAGACTGCAACGGTAAAATCCGAACACTAGAACCCTGCTGACAGCTCTAGACGTCGCAGGGTGAGAAGCCAGGTGCCTCTACTTACGCCCTATTGTCAATCGCATGACCTGCCCGACTACTGTCGGTCATTGGTCAGGCGCTGATAGTATATCACAGGGTTTGTCAAGGAGTCAACTTTCTCTCAGAGATCTCACGCTTAATCCTCTCGATGAACGAGTCAAGCGATACGGTCTCTGCGTTCGCCTGGCCTCTTGCCCTGACCGATACAGACTGAGAACTTACCTCGCTGTCACCTACTACGAGCATATACGGGACTTTCTGCAGCCTCGCCTCGCGGATCCTGTATCCAAGCTTCTCGTTCCTGTCATCAAGCTCACATCGGACTCCTATATCCCTCAACTGCTCAGCAACGGAACCTGCGTAGTCAACATGAGCCTCGCTAACAGGCATCACGACAGTCTGCACAGGCGACAGCCATACAGGGAAGGCCCCTGCGAAGTGCTCGATCAACATCCCCATGAACCGTTCAAGAGCCCCAAAGACAACTCGGTGAATCATAACCGGCCTGTGTTTGTCTCCATCGTCACCAACATAGGACAGGTCAAACCGCTCCGGCATTACGAAGTCTAGCTGGATCGTCCCACACTGCCAAGTCCGTCCTAGGCAATCTGTGAGATGAAAATCGATCTTCGGGCCGTAGAACGCTCCATCGCCTTCGTTAACCTTGTAGTCGATACCTCTCGCATCTAGGGCAGCCCTCAATGACTCAGTCGCAAGCTCCCAGATCTCGTCCGATCCGATCGCGTTCTCTGGCTTCGTACTGAGCTCGACGTGATACGAAAAACCAAACGTGCGGTAGAAGTCGTCGATCAAGTTGATGACTCCAAGTATCTCGTCTTGTATCTGGTCCGGCCTTGCGAAAATGTGCGCGTCATCCTGGGTGAATGCTCGGACTCTCATGAGGCCGTGCAGAGTCCCAGACTTCTCATGCCTGTGCACAAGGCCCAGCTCAGCATATCTGATGGGCAACTCTCTGTAGCTGTGCAAGCTATTGCGGTATATCAGGATGGCGCCGGGGCAGTTCATTGGCTTAACCGCGTAGTCCTGCCCGTCTATTTCAGTGAAGTACATGTTTTCTCGGTACTTGTCCCAGTGGCCTGAGTTCTCCCAAAGGCCCCTATTGAGGATAATCGGCGTCCTGATTTCGCTGTAGCCCGCTCTTGCGTGGACTTCGTGCCAGTATGTCAGCAATTCGTTCCATATTACCATGCCTTTCGGATGGAGAAATGGGAATCCGGGACCCTCCTCATGGAGGCTAAAAAGGTCCAGATCCCTGCCGAGTCTTCTGTGATCGCGCTTCTTGGCCTCCTCAAGACGAGTGAGATGGGCTTGAAGGTCGGACTGCTTGGCAAATGCAGTGGCATATACCCGCTGCAGCATCTTGTTGCGTTCATCGCCTCGCCAGTAAGCGCCGGCGACATTGAGCAGCTTGAACGCCTTAAGCCTTCCCGTCGACACCAGATGCGGCCCCTTGCATAGATCTACGAACTCGCCCTGGGAGTAAAAACTGACGGTGTCATCTTCAAATTCTTCTATCAGCTCAGCCTTGTATGACTGGCCCGCGTCCAGGACCTTGCGCAACGCCTCCTCTCTCGGCAACTCGACTCGGACTATCGGGAGGTCCTCAGCTATGATTTTGCGCATTTCTTCCTCTATTCTTTCAAGATCCTCCGGAGAGAGCCTGTGATCGAGATCGAAATCATAATAGAACCCGTCTTCAATAGACGGACCAATCCCGAGCTTGACTCCATCGAAAAGCCGCATCACAGCCTGAGCCATTATGTGAGCTGCTGTATGCCTGATGACTGAAAGGCCCTCCTCTGAGTCCTCAGTCACTATTTCGACCACTGATCCATCTTGGGGCCGATACGTCAGATCGACCATCACGCCATCTACAAGGCCTGCCACAGCGGCCTTGCGCAAGCGAGGACTGATGTCGAGCGCAATCTGCTCGAGCGTCACGCCCTGTTCGTAGTTACGCGACGAACCGTCCTTGAGCAATATACGGATCTGTCCCATTGCTACCTCTCCTCCATCAGCTAATGCCTTAGCCTTCAGGCCTCGTGCATCAAAAACAAAACCTCGTCCGTGATTGGGACGAGGTTCACTCGCGGTTCCACCCAAGTTGCAAGACGACAGGTCCTGCCTCTCTTGGGATCTATAACGGGATCCCCCCGACCAGTTTATGCCTTACAGCTTTCTCACTGGTGGCTGACAGGCGGTTTCACAGAGCGAGTCTGAACAGAGAGGCTTTCAGCCAAGGCCTCTCTTCTCTGGCGATCTCCTCGCGCCGCTACTTGTCCTGCGTCAACGCCTGTGACGGACAACTAAGCTTCCTAGATTATTTATAAGCTTATACGATGCGGTGCACGCTGTCAATAGCGACAGGGTTGCCGTTGCACGCGTCGAAGTCTGAGACTTCGCACCGCGAGTGACAAAGCAAACAATGCTCTCAAGGCTTGTACAGCTGGCAACTCGAACATCCGTCGCAAACCAGTATCCGGTCCCTAAAGACTCGCATTGTTGTATCAAATAGTAGCTGTCCGCCTCTCATGCATATCAACACCCGCGAGGGCGCAATGGCTATGAGGAGCCCTATAAGCAGATCCTCGACGTTGAAATCGTCATCGAGCAAGTCGTCTATGCTCTCAAGTAGTCCCTCCGTATTAATGGCCCTACCAGTTTCATCGAGAAGCTCCAAGCGACCGTCGCTTCTGCGGACGACAGTGACAGATTCGATCCGCGGCTCCTGTACCTCTACGAAGTATCTCAGCAAGTCAACAAACTCTGTATGCTGTTGGTCAAGAAGATACCCGTCAATGGCACGATAGACAGCAGCACGCAGCCTGCTGAGGTAGTCCCTAAGCCGAAATCTCACAAACCCCTCGACCGAGATCTGGTTGCTGGTGCACAAGTGCTCGAACACTCGTAGGAACACATAGTCAACCTTGAAGACCGTGCCTGGTACTGGCTCGAGCTCAGTACAACTCAGACATGCCCACAGATTAGGTTCGGCCTCAG
>FIZI01000016.1 GCA_900016865.1 uncultured Clostridia bacterium
ACGGACGTGACAGGGACAATAACGTTGCCTGAAGGCGTAGAGATGGTCATGCCTGGTGACAATGTAGAGTTGAAGGTCGAGCTGATCACGCCAATAGCGATGGAGGAAGGCCTGAGGCTTGCAATTCGCGAAGGCGGCAAGACAGTCGGCGCAGGCGTAGTTACCAAGATCATTAAGTAGCAAAGCGAGTGTTGGATTCGAGTGCAGGCTACAGACAGTTGAGCTTAGCCTGCACTCGGACCTGCTGGCGCGATGACGTGGGAGGTTGCTCACGAGCTTAGCATCTGAGCGCGGGCCATCACGAAGTTCAGTGAGGGAATTCCCACAGAGTAGTTCGGTGCAAATCCGAGCGAGATAGGGGGTAAAGCAGGTGGCCAATCACAAGATCCGAATCAAGTTGAGAGCATTTGACCACAGACTGCTCGATCAGTCGGCTGAGAAAATCGTCGACACAGCTAAGAGAACAGGTGCTAGGGTTTCCGGCCCAGTTCCGCTTCCAACCGAGAGAGAAGTCTTTACAGTGTTGAGATCTGTCCATGTTAACAAGGACTCGCGAGAGCAATTTGAGATGAGAACTCATAAACGGCTGGTTGACATACTTGATCCCACACCAAAGACTGTCGATTCGCTTATGAGGCTGGATCTACCAGCAGGAGTCGACATCGAGATTAAACTCTGAGCGGACACAGGGGGTGTTAGAAGTGGCGAAGGGACTATTAGGAAAGAAGCTGGGGATGACTCAGGTGTTCAGTGACAGAGGCGAACTCATCCCAGTGACTGTTATACAGGCCGGACCCTGCGTCGTCGTTCAGAAGAAGACAGAGGAAACCGATGGTTATTCCGCAATCCAGCTAGGTTTTGACGACCAGAGCGAACGACGAACGAACAGGCCCATGAGAGGGCACTTTAAGAGAGCTGGTGTGAGTCCGAAGAAAGTAGTTCGTGAAATCCGCACCCAGAGCGTAGATGACTACGAGGTCGGACAGGTCCTAAAGGCGGACCTATTCGCTCCTGGCGATGTGGTTGATATAACTGGCACCTCAAAGGGAAAGGGCTTTGCTGGAGTTATCAAGAGGCATAACTTCGGCCGAGGGCCCATGTCTCACGGTTCTATGTACCACCGCCGAACTGGATCACTCGGCGCTACAGATCCTGCCAGAGTCTTTAAGGGCCGCAAGATGCCCGGCAGGATGGGTGGAGATACTGTGACGATTAGCGGGCTTGAGATCGTTAGAGTGGACGCAGAACGCGATCTCATCCTGGTCAAGGGAGCTGTCCCTGGTCCAAGGGGTGGGCATGTGTTAGTGAAGTCCAGTGTCAAGGCAAAGGCCAACTAGGACGCTGGCGACGTGATGTAACCGGGAAAGGAGGCCACTCTGGATGCCTAAGGCGCCTTTGTACGATAGAGAAGGTAACAGGATTGGCGAGATCGACCTCGATGAGAAGGTCTTTGCTGCCGAGGTCAAGATGCCTTTGCTCCATCAGGTGGTTAGGATGCAGTTGGCTAACAAGAGGCGCGGTACTGCTTCGGCTAAGACTATTTCAGAGGTCTCTGGAGGCGGCAGGAAGCCTTGGAGGCAAAAGGGTACTGGCCGTGCCAGACACGGAAGCATACGCTCTCCGCTGTGGGTTGGCGGAGGTGTAACCTTTGGGCCCAAGCCGCGCGACTATTCCTTTAGAATTCCGAAGTCAGCCAGGCCAGTTGCTGTAAGATCAGCGCTGTCTGCCAAGGCGAATGACGACGAAATAGCTGTTGTTGAAGAGTTCAAGATGGCAGAGCCCAAGACCAAGGTGGCAGCGTCTATCCTCGATAAGATCGTCGACGGGAGAAAGGTGCTGCTGGTGGTCAAGGACTTTGACGACAACACTGTCAAGTCGGTTCGCAACCTCCCCTTTGTCAGACTGATTGAGAGCAATCGCCTCAATGTTTACGACGTGCTTGACAACGACAGGGTTCTTTTTACGAAGGACGCCCTGCAGTCAGTCGAGGAGGTGTGGGGAAATGCCTGAACCGCGGGATGTTATCATTCGGCCGATAATCACTGAGAAGACCACTGGCCTGCTCGACAGCGGGCAGTATACCTTCGAGGTTGACAAGCGAGCTACCAAGCACATGATCAAAGACGCCATAGAGGAGATCTTTGGCGTGAAGGTCAAGAGCGTGAACACTATGAGGTATACCGGCAAACGCAGAAGGTTGGGGGTTCACGAGGGCAAGCGAAAGGACTGGAAGAAAGCAGTTGTAACCCTCGAGGAAGGCCAGCGGATAGAGCTCTTTGAGGGTATGTAAGCTTGGAGGGAGTGCAAGATGCCGGTCAAGAAGTTTAAACCGACTACTCCGGGACGCAGAGCAATGACGGTTTCTGACTTCTCGGACCTTACTACCAGTAAGCCTGAGAAGTCGTTGTTAGCTCCTCTTAAGAAAACCGGCGGGCGCAATGCCTATGGCCGCATCACCGCACGCCACCGTGGCGGCGGACACAAGAGGATGTATAGGATAATCGACTTTAAGAGGGACAAGGATGGAATCCCCGCAAAGGTCGCTACTATTGAGTACGACCCGAACCGCAGTGCGCGAATAGCGCTCCTTCACTACGCTGACGGGGAAAAGCGATATATCCTGGTTCCGAACGGATTGAAGGTTGGCGACACTGTAGTGTCCGGGCCGGATGCCGACATAAAGCCCGGCAACGCCCTTCCTCTAGCCAACATTCCGGTAGGCACCATTATCCACAACATCGAGCTTCGTCCGGGCAAGGGCGGGCAATTGGTTAGGGCTGCCGGAACTGGTGCTCAGTTGATGGCTAAGGAAGGCGATTATGCCCACGTGAGGTTCCCGAGCGGGGAAGTGAGGCTCATCAGGCTTGAATGCAGGGCCACCATAGGACAGGTCGGCAATGTCGAGCATGAGAACATCACTATCGGGAAAGCAGGCAGGAGCCGCTGGTTGGGGCGGAGGCCTCATACCCGTGGACTGGCTATGAACCCCGTCGATCACCCGCATGGCGGCGGCGAGGGGCGTTCGCCTATCGGACGCAAGACCCCGGTGACCCCTTGGGGTTATCCGACGCTTGGATACAAGACGAGGAAGCCAAAGCCGTCTGACAAGTTGATTGTGAGGAGACGGAAGTAGGCGGGTCTATCCAGCAGGCCTTGCCGTGTAAGAGAAAGGAGGGGCAGCATTGGCCAGATCTTTAAAAAAGGGACCTTACGTACACGAATCATTGATGAAAAAGATCCGGCAGTTGAATGAGGCCAACAAGAAGGAAGTCATCAAGACCTGGTCTAGAGCTTCTACCATCTTTCCTGAGATGGTCGGTCATACTATAGCGGTTCATGATGGCAGAAAGCATGTTCCGATCTATATTACCGAGGACATGGTCGGACACAAGCTTGGTGAGTTTGCTCCAACCAGGACATTTAGGGGTCATGCAGACAAGTCTGAGCGGTCGACCCGAGTTAGGTAGTCTGTCAAACGAGGGGGTCTGTTAGAGATGGAAGCCAAAGCTGTTGCGCGCTACGTCCGGATATCCCCTAGCAAGGTTAGACAAGTGGTCGACCTTATCAGGGGCAAAGACTGCGATGAAGCGCTGGCTATTTTGAGGTTTGTTCCAAAGGCTGGGGCAGAGCCCGTAGAGAAGGTACTGCGCTCAGCTATGGCGAATGCCGAGAACAACCATGGAATGGATCCTGGGTCGTTGTACGTCGCCAAGGTGACTGTGGACGATGGGCCAACGCTAAAGAGGATCATTCCAAGAATGCGAGGTATGGCGAATCGGATCCGTAAGCGCTCCAGCCATATTACCGTAGTCGTCAAAGAGAAGGAGGAGTAATGTGTGGGTCAGAAGGTTCATCCTCTGGGTCTGAGGCTCGGCATAATAAAGGATTGGGACGGTAGATGGTACGCCAAGAAAAAGGCCTACCAAGAATACCTTCACGAGGATATCAAGATCCGGCGGTATATCAAGAAGAAGTTGTACGCGTCGGGTATCAGCAGGGTGGAGATCGAGCGCGCAGCAAACCGCGTCAAGGTCACTGTCCACACTGCACGGCCCGGCATGGTCATAGGCAGGGGCGGGACCGAGGTTGACAAGCTGCGCCGCGAGCTGGAAGCCATGACCGGCAAGCAGGTGCAAGTCAACATCCAGGAAGTCAAGAACGTCGATTTGGACGCTCAGCTCGTAGCCGAAAACATCGCTTCCCAGATCGAACGCAGGATTTCTTTCCGCCGAGCCATGAAGCAGGCTCTTGCGAGAGCTATGAAGGCCGGTGCTCAAGGCGTACGGATGAAGGTCGGTGGACGTCTCAATGGTGCCGAGATTGCCAGATCTGAGGGGTATAGTGAGGGAAAGGTGCCTCTGCATACCTTGCGCGCCGATGTCGACTATGGTTTTGCCGAAGCAGATACTACTGCAGGCAAGATTGGAGTCAAGGTGTGGATATACAAGGGCGAGGTGCTTCCCGAACGATCTGAGACTGTTCGCGTTTAAGGGGGGGCCGTGACATGCTAATGCCCAAGAGGGTTAAATATAGAAGAGTCCAGCGCGGCCGCATGACCGGTAAGGCCAAGCGAGGGACTGATGTCCAGCTGGGCGACTTCGGCTTGCAGGCACTAGAACCAGGCTGGATCACAGATAGGCAGATCGAGGCCGCCCGTGTCGCCATGACGCGATACATCAGGAGAGGCGGTAAGGTCTACATTAAGATATTTCCTGACAAGCCAATAACATCGAAGCCTGCCGAAACCAGAATGGGTGCAGGCAAGGGATCTCCGGAATACTGGGTCGCAGTTGTAAAACCAGGTCGTGTGTTGTTTGAGATCGCCGGAGTATCTGAAGAGGTGGCCAAAGAGGCATTTAGGCTAGCAAGCCACAAGCTTCCGGTCAAGACCAGATTCCTCGCACGAGAGGGAACGGGTGGTGAAGCCAGTGAGAGCTAATCAGATACGGGACCTGTCGAACGAGGAGCTAGCGTCCCAGCTGAAGGATAGCAAGCAGGAGCTGTTTAACCTCAGATTTCAGCTCGCAACCGGACAGTTGGATAATCCAATGAGGATTAGAGAGGTAAAGCGAACGATCGCCCGGATCAAGACTATCATGCGAGAACGAGAGCTGGGCGGAGTCGAGAGATAGCAGAAGGGAGGCGTCAGTGAGTGGAGAGAAAACGCCGCAGAACGATGACTGGGGTCGTCGTCAGCGACAAGATGGATAAGACCATTGTCGTGTCAGTAGTGCGGTCTGTAAGGAACTCGCTCTACGGCAAGACAATAAAGAGGACCTCCAAGTTTAAGGTGCACGACGAGAACAACGAGTGCAGAGTCGGCGACAGGGTCAAGATCATGGAGACCAGGCCTTTAAGCAAGGAGAAAAGATGGCGCCTCGTAGAGGTGCTCGAGAAGGCCAAGTAGGCACCTGTGAGAGGTCTGGGCGAGAGGAGGCGACTGCAGTGATTCAGACACAGACCATCCTGAACGCGGCCGACAACACCGGCGCGCGTAAGTTGATGTGTATACGAGTCCTGGGCGGAAAGCGGTACGCTCGGGTTGGGGATGTCATTGTCTGTTCTGTCAAGGAAGCCGCTCCCGGAGGAGCAGTCAAAAAGGGCGACGTGGTTAGGGCTGTGGTCGTTCGGACTGCCAAGGAGCAGAGGCGGCCTGACGGTTCGTATATCAAGTTCGACGAGAATGCCGGGGTTATTCTAGACCACGCCGGCAATCCAAGAGGCACTAGAATTTTTGGCCCTGTGGCCAGAGAGTTGAGAGACAGAGACTTCATGAAAATAGTCTCTCTAGCACCCGAGGTCCTTTAAGTGACCTATACTGGAGGAGTGTGCTAGCCATGGGCAAGGCTATGAAGATAAAAAAGGGTGACACCGTCGTCATCATTGCAGGTAAGGACAGGGGCAAGAGGGGCAAGGTATTGCGAGTTGTCCCCAAGACAGGGAAGGTAATCGTCGAAGGCCTCAACATCGTCAAAAAGCACCAGAGACCGACGCAAGAGGCACCTCAGGGCGGTGTGGTGGAGACTCCCGCTCCCATAGACAGGTCGAACGTCCAGGTGGTGTGCGGTAGCTGCCGCAAACCGACTCGGGTCGGTGTCAAGGTGGCCGACGATGGAGAGCGCACTCGAATATGCAAGAAGTGTGGAGCTGAGCTCTAGCCCGTAGGAAGGGAGGTTGCGGTATTATGACTCGTTTGAGAGAGCGCTTCAAGAGCGATGTTGCCAAGGCGCTGCAAGCGAAGTTTGGCTACTCCAATGTGATGGAGATACCAAAGGTCGTGAAGGTAGTCGTCAACATGGGAGTAGGCGATGCTGTAGGCGATCCGAAGGCTTTGGAATCTGCCATGAGAGACCTCAGTCTGATTACCGGGCAGAAGCCCCAAGTGACGCGTGCGAAGAAGTCGATTTCAAACTTCAAGATAAGAGCGGGCATGCCAATAGGGTGTAAGGTCACTCTCCGCGGGGAGCGCATGGAGTACTTCCTTGACAAGTTGATGAATGTGTCTCTCGCTCGAATTCGAGACTTCCGCGGGCTGTCCAGGAGCGGTTTTGACGGTAGAGGGAATTATACGTTTGGTGTCAAGGAGCAACTGATATTTCCTGAGATCAGCCCGGACAAGGTTGATAAGGTGCGAGGTATGGACATAACGATTGTCACGTCCGCCAAGACCGACGAGGAAGCCTACGAACTCCTCAAGGGCCTTGGAATGCCCTTCGCATCGTAGGAGATGTAATGGCACTCTTGTCAAAGGAGGGATCGATGAGTGGCAAAGAAGTCCTTGATCATAAAGGCACAGAGGAAGCCCAAGTATGCAGTAAGGGCTTATAACCGCTGTAAGCTCTGTGGACGCCCGAGAGCCTATATGAGGAAGTTCGGGATGTGTAGGATATGCTTTAGGACGCTCGCTCACCGCGGGGAGATTCCTGGAGTCACCAAGGCGAGCTGGTGATTTCGCCTTTGTTGGATAGACAGGTGGAAGGGGGTATCGATGGTGCCAACGACCGACCCTATTGCAGACATGCTGACGAGGATCCGCAACGCAAATCGCGTCTACAAGGATTCCGTTGACATTCCGTATTCGAAGGCCAAGAAGGCCATCCTCGACCTGTTGAAGGATGAGGGCTTCATCAGGAATTATGAAGTGCTCGAAAGCGACGGGCACCGCATACTGAGGGCCTTTCTGAAATATGGTCCTAATCGTGAGCATGTGATTACGGGCATTACTCGGATAAGCAAGCCCGGACTCCGGGTGTACGTCAAGAGCAGCGAGGTGCCCAAGGTCCTCGGAGGACTTGGAATAGCTGTGATTTCGACGTCTAAGGGTATGATGACCGATCGCGATGCGAGACGGCTAGGAATCGGTGGAGAAGTGGTCTGCTACGTCTGGTAGGCCTATTGCGAGTGTGTAGGCGCTCCCGGCGAAGCAGCTGACATGAGGGGGTGCGATGATGTCCCGCATTGGGAGAATGCCAATACAGGTTCCCTCTGGGGTTGACGTGAAGATAGATGGTCACGAAGTATCGGTCAAGGGCCCCAAGGGTTCGATAGAGAAGAGCTTTCATCCTGATATGAAGCTGGTTGCAGAGGGCGATACGATCGTGGTCCAGCGGCCCAGTGACGCAAAGGAGCACAGGTCGCTTCACGGGTTGACCCGCTCTTTGTTGGCAAATATGATAAAGGGTGTGACCGAGGGCTTCCAGAGAGAACTGGAGATCCAGGGCACCGGTTATAGAGCAGTTAAGCAGGGAAATGACCTGGTCCTCACTGTAGGTTATTCCCATCCAGTAGAGATAAAAGCAGAACCGGGAATTGAGTTTGAGGTCCCAACTCCCACCAGGATCATAGTCAAGGGGATCGACAAGGAACAGGTGGGACAGGTGGCTGCAGACATCAGAAGGGTCAGGCCTCCAGATCCCTACAAGGGTAAGGGCATTCGCTACGCAGGTGAGCATGTCCGAATGAAGGCCGGCAAGACTGGTTAGGCGTAGTTGCCTGAGAAGGGAGTGTAAGGCGTGTACAAAAGAGTCGACAGAAAGAGGGCTGCTGCTCGACGACACTTGAGAGTCAGGAAAAGGGTCGTCGGCACTCCGGATCGGCCCCGTCTTAATGTGTATAGAAGCCTTGCCCACATCTACGCGCAGATCATAGACGATGTCTCCGGGCATACTCTTGTGGCTGCATCGTCGCTTGATCCTGAGATCAAGGAGTCGATTGGACACGGAAGAAACGCCGAGGCAGCCAAAGCCGTAGGCAAGCTGGTAGCGAAGCGAGCCCAAGAAAAGGGCATACAACAGGTAGTGTTTGACCGTGGTGGACATCTCTATCACGGACGAATTGCTGCACTTGCGGACGGTGCCCGAGAGGGCGGGCTAGTCTTTTGAGGAGGGAAATAGATGGACAGGATTGATCAACCAGGAACCGAGCTACAGGAAAAGCTGGTAGCGCTGGACTGGCCCTCCAAGACAACCAAAGGTGGGCGCACCAGAAGCGTCAGAGCTCTTGTCGTTGTGGGCGATGGGCAAGGGCGAGTGGGCGCAGGCCTGGGCAAGGCTGGAGAGGTATCCGAGGCAATCAAAAAGGGCGTTGCTGAGGCCAAGAAGAACTTGATCACCGTGCCGATGATCGCTTCCACCATTACTCATGAAGTGATAGGGAGACACGGCGCAGGTCAGGTGTTGTTGAAACCGGCAGGAGAGGGCACGGGCGTTATAGCCGGCGGCCCGATCAGAGCTGTTCTTGAGTTGGCAGGAGTCAAGGATGTTCTGACCAAGAACATAGGTTCTTCCAACGCTATAGCCATGGTGTCTGCTACTATGGACGGACTGCGGAAGCTGCGTCGGTTCGATGAAGTAGCCAGGCTCAGGGGCAAGACTGTTGAAGATCTGATGAAGTGAGGTGGGGGTTTCGATGGCAAGCAGCAATGACGGCCGCAAGTTGAAGGTTACATTGGTCAAGAGCGGGATTGGGTATTCCAGACGCCAGAAGCGGACCATCGAGGCTCTCGGCTTTAAGAAGCTGGGTCAAGTCAGGATCATGGAAGACAATCCGGCTATCCGTGGGATGATCTCAAAGGTTAGTCACCTTCTCAACGTTGAGGAGGTCTAAGTCTAACCTTCGACACTGGTGATTGAGGAGGTGTACAGACCGTGAGGTTGCATGATCTTGCTCCGGCCGAAGGGTCTCGCAAGTCTCGCAAGAGAGTCGGTCGGGGGATTGGTTCTGGTCTAGGCAAGACAGCAGGTAGAGGACACAAGGGACAGCTAGCACGTTCAGGTGGCGGCAAGGGTGCTGCGTTCGAGGGGGGCCAGACCCCGCTACAGAGACGGCTGCCTAAGCGCGGTTTTGTAAACGTATTTCGCGAAGATGTAACTCACGTCAATGTTGAGAGCCTCAATGCCTTTGACGAGGGTGCGGTGGTAACGCCTGAAGCGTTGATCGCAGCAGGGCTTATACGCAAGTCCGCACGGACCGTCAAGGTGTTAGCCAAGGGTGTTCTAAAGAAGCCGTTGACTGTCAAGGCCCATAAGTTTAGCCAGGCAGCTGTTGAAAAGATCGAGGCAGCAGGCGGCAAGGTCGAGGTGATTTAGGTGCTAGCTGCTCTAGCGAGTGCGTTCAGGATACCCGATCTGCGAAAGAGGATTCTATACACCGTAGGCCTGTTGGCGGTGTATAGAATAGGGTCTTTTATCCCGGTCCCCGGCATAAACTCCGCAGTCATGGAACAACTCATCCAGGGACACGGAGTGTTCGGACTGATGGACATGTTTTCCGGCGGGAACTTGTCGAGGTTGACTATTTTCGCGCTGAACGTCGGGCCGTATATCACAGCCCAGATCGTGATGCAGCTGTTGACGATGGTTATTCCGAAGCTTGAGGAGCTGGCCAAGGAGGGCGAAGAGGGCCGCAGGCAGATTCAGCAGTATACACGCTACGGAACGATCCTGCTTGCGGTTATTCAGGGACTTGCGTATACCCTATGGGGTCGAACTGCAGGCGCCCTGGAGAATACCGGTGCTTTCACGGTAGTCCTCGTAGTCACGGTGTTGACCGCAGGCACGGCTTTTGTGATGTGGCTTGGTGAGAAGATCTCTGAGCACGGGATCGGCAACGGTATCTCGCTGATCATTTTTGTCGGGATCGTAGCCAGGATTCCTTCCGGCGCCAGAACAGCCGTACAGCTGTTGGGCGGCCAAGGCGGATACAGCATCTTTAGCGTGGTGCTGTTTGCAATCATCGCGCTGGCAGTTATTGTGGCTGTAGTCGCAATTCAGGAGGGTGAGAGAAGGATCCCTGTTCAGTATGCCAAGCGCGTTGTAGGCAGGAGGATGTACGGGGGGCAAAGCCGATATCTGCCTCTCAAGGTAAACCAAGCAGGTGTGATTCCGGTCATATTTGCGTCGTCGGTGCTCGCCTTTCCTGCTACGATCATCAGTTTCGTGCCGGCATTACAGCGGCTTGCGAAGTACTTCGAGGGAGGCGCCCTGTTTTACAATATTGTATATGTGCTTTTGATCATCTTTTTCACGTACTTCTACACCGCTGCTCAGTTTCAGCCAATTGAGATAGCGAACAACCTCAAGAAGTACGGCGGGTTCATTCCTGGGTTGAGGCCGGGAAGGCCCACTGCCGAGTACCTCGACAGGGTTATGACTCGGATTACGTTGGCTGGCGCTCTGTTCTTGGCATTCATAGCAGTGTTGCCCAACATCATGTCAAGAATAACTGGATTGCCGATCCATTTCGGCGGCACTGGATTGCTCATAATGGTCGGTGTCGCACTTGATACGATGAAGCAGATTGAAACACAGCTGCTGATGAGGCAATACCAGGGATTTTTGAAGTAGAACTGAGCAGGAGCGTGTGACAGTAGTATGCGTTTGATTTTGCTCGGACCACCTGGAGCGGGTAAGGGCACCCAGGCTGAGAGGTTGTCTAAGGAGCTGAGAATCCCACATATTTCTACCGGAGACATGTTCAGAGAAGCAGTTGCCAGTGGCTCTCCTTTAGGGCTACAGGCCAAAGGGTTTATGGATGCCGGGCAGCTCGTACCGGACGACGTAACAGTCGGGATTGTCAGGGAGCGACTTAGCAGGTCTGACTGCCGGAAGGGCTTCCTCCTCGACGGGTTTCCGCGCACTGTGCCGCAGGCAGAGGCTTTGGAGGAGATCCTCGCGGATTTGTCTGAAAGCCTGGACGCTGTCATCAGCATAGAAGTACCTGAGGACGTGATTGTCAGGCGGCTCTCACAAAGGCGAGTCTGCGGTGACTGTGGAACCATATACCATCTCGAGACCAAGCCGCCCGCGCCTAACGGGAAGTGCAATGTTTGCGGCGGAGACATCTTTCAGAGAGCCGACGATTCAGAGGAGACCGTCCGAAAGAGGCTCGAGGTTTACCGCTTGCAGACAGAACCGCTTATCAGGTATTATGAGAAGAAGGGCCTCTTGAGGAGAGTCTCCGGAGACAGTGATATCGAGACTGTATTCGAGGAGACATTCAGGGTCCTGGAGAGAGTATAGAATGATTGTCGTGAAGACGAAGGATCAGATTGACAAGATGAGAAAGGCGGGTAGAGTGGTTGCAGCAGTCCTCCAGCTGATGTCTGAGTCAATACGGCCCGGGGTGACTACTGCCTACCTGGACAGACTCGCAGAAGAGGAGATAGTAAGGAGAGGGGCAACCCCGGCATTCAAAGGGTATCGGGGGTATCCCGCAACCATCTGCGCCTCGGTTAACGAAGAAGTGATTCACGGAATTCCCGGGGACAGGGTTTTGGCCGAGGGTGACATCATAGGGATTGATGTTGGCGCCGTAGTGGATGGGTACTGCGGCGACGCGGCTGCAACATTTCCCGTTGGTGCCATCTCCCAAGAGAGCGAGCGATTGATAAGCACCACGAGGGAGGCTTTGGAAGTCGCTATAAAGACATGCAGGGTTGGAAAGAGAATAGGCGACATATCCCATGCGGTGCAGTCCTATGTAGAGGCCCAGGGGTATTCTGTGGTGCGCGATTTTGTGGGTCATGGCATTGGAAGGAATATGCACGAAGACCCGCAGGTGCCTAACTTCGGATTGCCGGGGACGGGGCCGAGGTTGCGTCCCGGCCTTACCATCGCGATTGAGCCCATGGTGAACGAAGGAACGTTTGAGGTCGAGGTTTTGGCAAATGAGTGGACTGTAGTTACTTCGGATCGAAAGAGGTCTGCGCACTTTGAGCATACAGTTCTGATTACCGATGACGGGCCTGAAATATTGACCGTACTGAGGTGACGGAGCGACATGATAGAGAAACCCCAGGTGGGCCAGATAGCCTTGTCGACAGCAGGGCGGGATGCCGGGACCAAGTACTTGGTGATAAGGGTGCTTGATGACCGCTACGTAGAAGTTGTGGACGGACGCAAACGTGCATGGAACAGGCCCAAAAGGAAGAACGTCAGGCACCTCCGGCTGGTGAGCATGGTCGATTCGGAGCTTCAGGCCTCCCTCGAGGAGGGGCTACCGCTGCGAAGTGCTCAGGTTAGGGCAGTGTTGGAAGAACCGGAGTCTATGGGCGACAAGGGGGATGGGTAACCGTATGGCGAAGCGCGATGCGATCGAGATGGAGGGCACTATCATCGAATCCTTGCCAAATGCGATGTTCCGCGTTGAACTCGAGAACGGGCATCGAGTGCTGGCTCATATCTCCGGGAAAATGCGGATGCATTTCATCAAGATCCTCCCGGGCGATAGGGTTACGGTGGAGTTGTCTCCGTACGACTTGACACGCGGACGGATTACGTATAGATACAGGTCGTAGTCACTGCGTGTGCCAACGAACGATTGGTTCTACCGATCCTGAGAGGCTTACCAATGGCCTCAAGGTGACGCAGAGGCTTCTAGGAGGAGTTAGCTATGAAGGTTAGGGCGTCGGTTAAGCCGATGTGCGAGAAGTGTAAGGTTATCAGGAGAAAAGGCAAGGTCATGGTCATCTGCGAGAATCCTAAGCACAAGCAGAGACAGGGCTGACCAGGCATAACGGAGGTGCAAGTTTGTGGCCAGAATATCGGGTGTAGACATACCGCGGGATAAGCGGGTTGAAATCGCTCTGACCTATATATACGGGATTGGCCTTTCTACTTCCAAAGAGATATTGCGCAAGACAGGAGTCAACCCTGATACGAGGGTGCGCGACCTGACCGAGGACGAGATCACGAAGCTTAGAGATGTCATAGACAAGGAGTACAAGGTCGAAGGCGATCTGCAGAGACAAGTAGCAGCCGACATCAAGCGGCTGATTGAGATCGGGTCCTACCGCGGCCTCCGACACAGGAGAGGACTGCCTGTGCGAGGACAGAACACAAAGACTAATGCGAGGACGCGCAAGGGCGCAGGCGCCAAGAGAGTCGTCGGCGCTCGACGCAAGAAGTAGGGCTGGAAGGAGGCTGAGATAGCATGGCTAGGAGACAAGCTAGACCAAGAAAGCGGCGTGAACGCAAGAACATCGAGAGTGGAGTGGCACATATTCGCTCTACTTTTAACAATACTATTGTTACGATTGCCGATCCTTCCGGCAACGTCGTTTCATGGGCTTCATCCGGTACCCAGGGATTCAAGGGATCGCGAAAGGGTACGCCTTTTGCTGCCGGTATGGCGGCTGAGCACGCAGCCAGGGCAGCGATGGAACATGGCATGAAGACCGTTGAGGTGCTTGTGAAGGGACCGGGCTCCGGTAGGGAAGCTGCGATTCGCTCCTTGCAGTCGGCAGGATTGGAAGTGAGCGCAATCAAGGACGTAACTCCGATCCCTCATAACGGGTGCAGACCGCCAAAGCGCAGGCGAGTATAGGAGGTGCTATTGGACTAATGGCTAGATACACCGGCCCGGTTTGCAGACTGTGTAGACGTGAAGGGCAGAAGCTTTTCCTTAAAGGTGATAGATGTTACGGGGACAAATGCTCTGTAGCCAGGCGGCCGTACCCTCCTGGCATCCATGGGCAGGGCAGGCATAAGATCTCTGAATACGGCCAGCAGCTTCGCGAGAAGCAGAAGTGCAAGCGCGTTTACGGGGTCTTGGAGAGGCAGTTTGCGCGTTATTTTGACATGGCTGAGCGCAAGCCTGGAGTAACAGGCGAGAACCTGCTTCAGATTTTGGAGAGCCGTCTCGACAATGTTGTGTACAGGCTTGGGTTTGCGTCATCACGTGCCGAGGCTCGACAACTGGTTAGACACAGGCACTTCACTGTGAACGGCAGGATTGTCTCTTTACCCTCTTACAGGGTGAGGCCTGGCGACGTGGTGGCTGTCAAGGAGTCTAGCCGCAGCCTCAACAAGTTCGTGGAGGCCGCAGAAGAGATGTCTCAGAGGATTATCCCGGAGTGGCTGGACCTTAACGTCGAGGCAATGGAAGGCAGAGTGTTGTCGCTACCAACGCGCGATCAGATTGATACCGATGTTCAGGAACAGGTCGTTGTCGAGCTGTATTCAAGGTAGTGGCGACGCAGTTTGACCGCCCTCACTCGTCGCGAGCGACCAGTCGATAACCGACCAAGGGAGGGTTCAGTCACATGATAGAGATAGAGAAACCAAAGATCGAGTGTGTGGATGTCACTGATCGCTATGGTAAGCTGATTGTCGAGCCGCTGGAGAGAGGTTACGGCATAACACTCGGCAATTCGTTAAGGCGTATACTCCTCTCCTCTCTGCCGGGAGTAGCAGTCACGTCGGTCAAGATAGAAGGAGCCCTGCATGAGTTCTCCACACTTCCAGGCGTTGTTGAGGACGTTACGGATATCATTCTTAACCTAAAGGGGCTCCTATGCAAGTTGCATACAGATGAGCCGACTGTCGTGAGAATCGAAGCCGAAGGCGAAGGGGAGGTCACTGCCGAGGACATAAAGGCCGGACCGGATGTTGAGATCCTCAACCCCTCGCACCACATAGCAACGCTCGAATCAGACGGCAGGCTCTTTATGGACATTGTGCTCGCAAAGGGACGCGGATATGTCTCAGCAGATCAAAACAAGACCGAAGACCAGGCTATCGGGGTCATCCCTGTGGACTCCAATTTCTCGCCTGTCATTAAGGTCAACTACGTGGTTGAGGACACACGTGTCGGTCAGAGAACCGACTACGACAAGCTGATCCTTGAGGTGTGGACCAACGGGGTCATAGGGCCTAAGGAAGCCACAAGCCTGGCTGCCAAAATCATGAGCGAGCATCTCAATCTGTTCATTGAGCTTACCGAAGTTGCTGATGACGTTGAGATCATGGTGGAGAAAGAGGAGGAGGCCAAAAACCGCCTGCTGGAGATGACTATCGAGGAGCTTGACCTGTCTGTGAGATCGTACAACTGCCTCAAGAGAGCAGGCATCAACACCGTAGAGGATCTCACCAAGAAGACCGAAGAGGACATGATGAAGGTACGCAACCTCGGCAAGAAGTCGTTGGAAGAGGTTCAGCAGAAGTTGGCCGCCCTCGGGCTCTCCATGCGGTCGAGCCGCGAGGATTAGATAAGGGGGAGAGTCAGCCATGAAACAGCAATCAAAGCTTGGCAGGACCAGTAGCCACCGCCGGGCCATGTTCAGGAGCCTGGTGACGGCGCTGTTCAGAAATGATAGAATTCGCACTACCCAGGTCAAGGCGCGTGAGGTCAGGCCCATCGCGGAGAAGCTCATAACGCTGGCAAAGAGAGGAGACCTGCATGCACGTAGGCAGGCTGCAGGTATGATTCTCGATCCCGCGGTTCTTCAGAGGCTGTTTGATGAGATCGGGCCGAGATACCAGGATCGTCAGGGTGGTTATACGAGGATCGTCAAGTTGGGACAGAGACGTGGGGATGCAGCTCCAGAAGCTCTGATCGAGCTCGTGTAAGCGATATGGTCTGCATCACATCGCATCGTTGTAAACAAGTTTATGTACTGACCGAAGAGTGCGCTTGTGGCGCACTTTTTCACTGAGGACAGGCGATTCTGACAGTCTTCAGGTAGATAGGTCTTGGGGAGTGCAGGCATGGGTGCCCTGATCAGTGTTGAGAACGTCGTTTTTGAATATGTAGGCTCACAAGGGCAGCAGGTTCGCGCACTCGACTCGGTGAGCCTCGAAGTGGGTCAGGGTGAGTTCGTAGCAATCATCGGACACAACGGGTCTGGGAAGTCGACACTTGCCAAGCACCTAAATGGACTGCTTGTTCCTGTTTCGGGTAGGGTGATAGTCGGGGGCAAGTGTACGAGCAACCCTGACGACATATGGTCGATCAGGCAGACAGTGGGCATGGTGTTTCAGAATCCGGACAACCAATTGGTAGCAACTACGGTTGAGGATGACGTTGCCTTTGGCCCGGAGAATCTCGGCGTCCCGCCCGATGAGATTGCGGAGAGAGTCCGCGCTGCCCTGTCAGCAGTTGGGTTGGAAGGGCTTGAGCTGCGTTCACCGGGCAGGCTGTCCGGCGGGCAGAAGCAGAGAGTGGCTATAGCAGGAGTGCTGTCAATGAAGCCTGAATGCATTGTCCTTGACGAGCCCACTGCGATGCTGGACCCTATTGGCCGACGCGAGGTGTTGGACACAGTCCGCAGACTAAGCCAGCAGGAAGGCAAGGCAGTCGTGTTGGTGACGCACTTCATGGAAGAGGCGGCAGTTGCAGACAGAGTCGTTGTTATGGCAAACGGACGCATTGAGATGGCCGGACCGCCCCAGGAGGTCTTTGCACGTGCCGACCGGCTGCGCGAGCTTGATCTCGACGTGCCTGTCGCTGCGTTTATTGCGAGTGAACTCCGCAAACGAGGTGTTGATGTACCCTATAGCGTGTTAACAGTCGATGAGCTGGCGAACTACGTAAACTCCAAGGTTCCCAGCATGCATTGATAGCAGCTCTGAGTATCGTTGTGAGGCAGTTAGGTAATATGTCTATTGTGATCGAACATGTGTCCTACGAATACGGCCGCGGAACACCCTTTGCAACAAAAGCGCTTGATGATTGCAGCCTTGAGATCCAACCCGGCGAGTTCGTCGGCTTGGTTGGCCATACAGGTTCAGGGAAGTCTACTCTGGTTCAGCATATGAACGCGCTCTTGAGACCCCATAGCGGACGAGTCATTGTTGACGGACAGGACCTGGCGGGACTCAAGTCTCTGCAGGCTGTGCGAAGGAAGGTAGGCCTGGTTTTCCAGTATCCAGAGCACCAATTGTTTGAAGAGACAGTTGAGCAGGATGTTGCGTTCGGTCCTCGAAACCTGGGCATGGCGGACCGCTCAGTGAAAAAGAGAGTAAGAAAGGCGTTGGAGGCAGTCGGCCTTGACTACGATGCAGTTGCCCACCGTTCGCCTTTTGAGCTCAGCGGAGGAGAGCGGCGGCGTGTCGCCATTGCCGGTGTGCTCGCCATTGAGCCATCATATGTCATACTGGATGAACCAACAGCCAGCCTTGACCCCAGAGGCCGACGCGAGATGCTCGACTACATCCAGAGGCTGCACGAGGATACCGGAGTGACAATCGTCTTAGTGTCGCACGACATGGACGAGATAGCACGTAGAGCAGACCGCGTTGTTGTCATGGACAGCGGCAGGATAGCGCTGGAAGGCACGCCTGCCGAAGTTTTTCGCGACAACGCCGACCGTCTGGTGGAGATGGGGCTTGATGTGCCCGAGACAGCCAAGTTATTGCACAAGCTTGAGAGATTAGGGTTTGAGGTTCCACCCGGATTGCCGTCGGCAGAGGAATGCGTGTCGTATTTGCACAGAGTGCTAGTATCGAGACGGTCAGTAGGTGACTTCGATGAGACTTAGTGATATGGCTCTCGGACAGTACTACCCTTGCGACTCTTTGATTCATCAGCTGGATCCGAGAAGTAAACTGCTGATCGTATTTGCATTGATACTTGGACTATTTTTTGTCAATGAGCTTCTCGGGTTGGCCGGCTTTGCAGTGCTGATTGTTGCAATGGCGCTGCTGGCAAGGATCCCATTTGGTTATCTCTTAAGGAGCCTACGTCCTTTGCTTGTAGTCATCATCCTTACCTTCGCTCTGAACGCGCTGTTTACGCCCGGTGAATCTCTGTTCAAGGCCGGTTTCATCAATGTCACGAGAGAAGGAGTGCAGCGAGGAACATTCATGACTGTCAGGCTTGCTCTCCTGATTACTGCCTCCAGTCTGCTGACGTTGACGACGTCTCCTATGGCATTGACTGACGGGATCGAGCGCGTCCTAAGCCCCTTTAGGCGCGTTGGAATTCCTGCCCATGAGTTTGCGATGATGATGACCATAGCGCTGCGGTTCATACCTACACTCATGGAGGAAGCCGACCGCATAATGAAGGCTCAGATGGCGAGAGGCGCGGACTTCGAGTCGGGGAGCCTAGTTCGTAGGGCAAAGAGCTTCATCCCTCTGTTAGTGCCCCTCTTCGTGAGTGCATTCAGGCGCGCAGACGAGCTCGCCACTGCAATGGAAGCCAGATGTTATCGAGGCGGCGAAGGCAGGACGAGGCTAAAAGTCCTTCGCATTCAGGCAAAGGACTACGTCACTGTCTCGTTCGCCCTCCTGTCGACCGTCGCATTGGCAGTTGCTTTCTGACCGTCGGCATAGCTTCGCACATATACTCGCGGCGAGTCACCCTTGATGCCCAAAAAGCATATGTTATTGCATACACTATGCTCATGTCATTGCATGTAGCGAGAGACGGGGTGCGAGGCTATGTGGGAAGGCCGTCAAGAGGACAATGGAACTCGTGAAGAGGCCTCTTTTCAGATCTATCGTTGTCCGCGGTTTAACAGGCGTTACCAATCTGCTTACAGGCGTTTTAGGGTTGAGCCTCCGATCGATGAGACAAGCAGCCCTGATGTTACAGGCGACATCTACGACGGTTCGGAACCTGACGATCACATCGCTCAGACGGTAGGAGCAGCGTTTAGGCCCGCTGACGAAGTCGAGGTTGAGCCTGCACCGAGACTTGAAAGCGAGGCCGCCTTGTCTGAGAAGTTGTCCGGAGAAGCGATCGAGGAGATGAAGGATCAGCTTGAAAAGAGTGCCCGGGAAGACGAAGAGGCTAGGGAGCAGGATGAACGGGGAGCTTCTCGTGAGGGACTAAGAGCGATATTCGCTACAGAGTCTGACTTGACTGCCGAGACATCTCAGGCAGAACCCTATGGAGAATTGCAACGCCAAGAGGAAACAAGTGACTGGCAGGAGCCTTATGTTGAGCCGGAATCGTCTCTGCGGACATCCAAGCCGCAAACAGAGAAGCTGGTATGGAAGTCGTTTCCCAAACCTTTGCGCAGGAAATAGATCGCGATTTGGCTCTGCACATCTAACATGCCGCACCGATCAATACGGTGCGGCTTTTCGCGACTCTGCAAGTGAACTGCATTGCTTAGTCGGGTGCCCCCTGAGTTGCTGTGCATAAAAGATGCGGATTGGTAGGAACAATAGGATAGCGACCGACCTATATTGGCCCTATGCAGGTGTTTCATGGGTTGGTACTGCTAGGCGCAAATGTAAACAGTTTCTATGCGGCAATTAGTCAAGGAGCGAGTTTGGATGAAGAGATGTTCTTCGGCATGGCTCTTTCGCGTGTTGTGCTTCTGCCTGGTGCTCCTGATCGCATCGATCGGAATAGGCGATCACATGCTTGCGCAGAGGCGGACACTCTACTGGGGCACCACCGGCCAAGATGTCAGGGATGTTCAGTACAGGCTGAGGCAGTGGGGATACTACGACGGGCTAATCGATGGCTACTTCGGTGCATCCACGAGCGCGGCCGTGCGTGACTTCCAGGCCAAGAACGGCTTGGCTGTCGACGGGATTGTCGGCCCTCAAACATGGCAGGCACTTGGGTTGTGGACAGGGCCCGTGACAGGTTCCACGGCATCGGGGTCGTCTCCACCAGCAAACTACAGCTCGACCACGGGCGTCTCTCGCAGCAACGATGTTCAGTTGCTCGCCCGGCTGATTCACGCAGAAGCGCAGGCCGAGCCCTATCTGGGCAAGGTGGCAGTCGGTGCAGTAGTTCTCAACAGGGTCAATAGCCCGTCGTTCCCAAACACGCTGTCCGGGGTGATCTATCAGCCTAAAGCCTTTGAGTCAGTGACAAACGGTCGAGTAAACCTCACTCCATCGGAGGAATCTGTCAGGGCTGCCGTAGACGCATTGAACGGTTGGGACCCCACTTACGGAGCGCTGTACTTCTGGAATCCATACAAGAAGGTCAGTGCTTGGATCTGGTCGAGGCCCATCATTACACAAATCGGGCAGCACGTCTTTGGCAGATAACCGTCGACTCAATCAGCTTGGACAATGGAGGGTTCTCAATGAGGGATAGAACAAGGGTAGTAGCCGGCGTACTGGCAGTGCTCTTGGCAGCAACTGCGCTTTGGGGTTTCAACCAATATAGCGCCAGAGCACAGCTCGATGTGCACTTGAACAACAGGTACCAGTACGAGTTTGAGGACCTCATCAGCAGTGTGGAAAACGTCCAGATTGCACTCGGGAAGTGCCTTGTTTCTGGTTCAATGCGGGGGAATATCATACACCTGACTGAAGTAGCCCGGTACGCAGAGACTGGGCAATCGAGATTAAGCAACCTCCCTTTGCCTCAGAACTTGCGAAACCGTAGTGCTACCTTTTTGGCCCAGGTGAGCGACTTCGCTACTGTGTTGGCCCACAAGAACGCGTCAGGTGAGCTCCTTTCAGAGTCAGAACGCAACACTCTGGCAAAGCTTCACACGGAAGCAGGAGTCTTGGCGAGCAAACTTCATGAGATCGCCAACGAGAACTCCCAAGGAATCAGGTGGGCGAGGCTTCAGGATACTGCTGACGACGAGTTTGAGAAAGCGTCTCAAGAGATAGGCGGCAAGTTCGTGTCTATAGACAAGCAGATGATGGAATACCCAACACTCATCTACGACGGCCCGTTCTCAGACTCCGTAATTGGAAGGACGCCCAAGAGCCTCGATGGACCCGAAGTCTCCAGAGATGAAGCGAGAGACAGGGCTACCGCTTGTCTGCGGGGCGCCGGAATCGAGTTTTCGAACCTCAAGGACTCGGGGACTACTAACGGCAAAATCAAGGCCTACTCCTTTGAAGCAGTGCGCGACAGGGAGTCAGAGCGGGACAACCCAGTCGTGATCGAGGTATCAGTGCGAGAGGGAATCATCACATGGTTTACTGACACCCGGCCGGTCAAGGAAGCCAAACTCAAGCGGGACGAAGCAATCCAGCGAGCAGAGGCATTCCTAGAGCGAATTGGCTATGAGGATATGGAGGCAACGTACTCGTCGATTGAGCTCAATGTAGCTACGATACCGTTCGTGGCAGTCAAGGATGACGTGAGGATATACCCTGACATGGTCAAGGTCAGAGTAGCTCTTGACAATGGCGAGATACTTGGATTTGACGCAGTAGGCTACATAATGAACCATGAAGACGACAGAGTCATTCACAAGCCCAAGCTGACGGAGGAGGAAGCTCGAGAGAGAGTCAACACGGAGTTTGACGTTCGCTCGAGTAGACTTGCTGTGATCCCGTCCTTCGCGGACGAAGATACTCTTTGTTGGGAATTCATGGGCAAGTACGGCCCTGACGATTACATAGTGTACATCAATGCATTGACAGGGCAGGAGGAGCGGATACTCAAGGTAATCGATTTGCCTTCAGGACAGTTCACTATGTAAGACGAGCAGCGCACTCTATCCTTGCCGTAGCAGCGTCAAGGCAGGAGAAGGCGAAGTGGCGCCGCTCGGCGCCACTTCACTCGTGTTGACCCCGTTTTGCAGCCAATGCTAGAATAGGCTATAGCCCGCGGGTCCCGCACCCTTGATTAGACTCGTGAAGGCCGGAAGTGGAGGATTCAAATGGTACAAATAGCTTTTCTCGGCGCGGCTCGGACGGTCACAGGCTCTTGCTACTTAGTAACCACATCCGATGCCAAGATCCTTGTGGATTGCGGCCTGTTTCAAGGATCGGACGAGGCAGACGATCAAAACCGAGCGCCTTTTCCATTCGACCCAACGGAAATTGACGCGCTTCTCTTGACTCACGCACACATAGACCACAGCGGCATGATTCCACGTTTGTACAAGTCTGGATTCCGGGGCCCTACGATAGCAACCCACGCTACTGCAGATCTTTGTTCTATTATGCTGGCGGACTCGGGCTATATCCAAGAGTCAGAAGCCGAGTGGACCAATAGGAAACGGCGCAGGGCCGGCCGGAAACCGATTGAGCCGCTCTACACGCAACGAGATGCAGAGAAGTGCATGTCGAGCTTCAAGGGAGTCGACTACGATAGGCCGTACGAGATCTTGAGCGGGATTGACGCGAGGTTTGTCGACGCAGGTCACATACTCGGTTCGGCTTCGATCGAGTTGACTGTGCGAGATCAACGCGGGGATGTAAGAATTGCGTTTTCGGGCGATGTGGGGAATACGGATCAACCCATCGTCAGAGATCCAATACCCGTCGGCCCAAGCGACTTCACCTTGATCGAATCCACATACGGCGACCGAGACCACGTCGATGAAGAAGGCAGGGCTTCTGAATTGGAGCGGATTATCGTCGAAACGCTTGATGCCGGGGGCAACATCGTCATCCCTGCATTTGCAGTGGGCCGGACTCAGGACATCTTGTATGAGGTTCACCGTCTCCAGAGAGAAGGCCGAATCCCTGAGTTTCCGATCTACATCGACAGCCCATTGGCGATATCTGCGACTGAAATATACAGACGGCACCCGGAGTGTTTTGACAGGGATATGAATGAGCTGCGTGCCGCCGGAGAAAGCCCGTTTGATTTTCCGGGGGTCTCCTATGCGAGACGCACCGAGGAGTCAATTGCTCTTAATACTGTCAGCGGTGCAATGATCGTGTCTGCCAGCGGGATGGCAAATGCCGGGCGCATCAAGCATCATCTCAAGCATAACCTGTGGCGAGAAGAGTCAACCATTCTTTTCGTCGGCTTCCAGGCTGCAGGTACCCTTGGACGTAGGCTTGTTGACGGAGCCAAAACAGTCACACTATTCGGAGAGGAAATAGCAGTGAATGCCCGAGTCGAGACGCTACCCGGGTTTTCTGCACATGCGGATCGCAAGGGCCTGCTAAACTGGCTTGAGCATGTCGAGGGGCTGAATAGAGCGTTCATAGTGCACGGCGAGGAGTCGCAGTCACTCGCATTCGCAGATTTGGTCAGGAGCAGCCTAGGAATACACGCAGATGTTCCGAACTCGGGCGATACTGTGGAACTCGGTCCGGACGGTTCCGTCTCATGGGTGTCCGGAGTAGAGAGGCCTGTTGATGAGCGCATCCGGACTGTGGCTACGCTTCTTGATCAACTCGAGGCTCGTGCTAGAGTCGCCAAGACTCTGTTGGCAGATGCTCCTTCGTCTCGACTCGACCGCCTTGAGACAGCCCTCAGGGACGCTTTGGCTGCGCTGGATCACCGCTAGGCACAGTAGGAGGAACGCGCATGGGACAGGATGTATCTCTATTGGTCGCGTTTGGCGGCGGGCTGGCTGCATTCTTGTCGCCTTGCATACTTCCGATGATCCCTACTTACCTATTTTTTCTTGCAGGTGAAGGGGCGAGAAGCCCCCAAGCCAAGGATGAGACGGGCGTCGGCAGTTGGTATAGGCGCGGCCTGATTGTCAAAGCCGCATTGTTCGTTTTGGGGTTCACAGGCGTTTTCATGTTGTTTGGTGTTGCCGTCGGAGCAATCGGGATGCTTCTTTTTAGGTGGCGGCGAGTGATAATGTATGTGGCAGGAGCCACAGTCGTCTTGTTTGGATTGTTCGTCCTCGCGCAGGCATTGGTTGAGCGCCGCGGCGAGTTGCTGGAAAAGATGCCGTTCCTTTATAGGTTGTTTGGATCAACGCAGCCGACGATTGGTCGCTCTCATAGAGGCACATATCTGGGTGCACTGATTATGGGTGTAGCGTTCTCGCTTGCGTGGGGGCCTTGTGCGGGCCCTGTTGCAGGTGCGATAGCAGCCTATGCTTCAGTCTGGGGAGATGTTGCCAAGGCAGTCCGGCTGTCGATCGCCTTTTCGGCCGGACTGGGAATACCATTCTTGCTGGCAGCAGTCTTTATTGACCGACTGATGGGGACTATGAGGAAACTTGGCAGACTGACGTTGGTGATCCGTGTTGCATCCGGGTTATTGCTGGTCATGTTGGGCGTCATTGTGTTTACTGATTCGCTTTGGCGTATAGGCATAGCCTTTATGTGATTGCATGCTTGGTAGCCGATGGAGGTGGTATTCTTGACTTTTTCGCGTGCTCGGTTTCGTTCAATGGCGCTAGTATGTATGTCTGCATTTATCCTGATTATTATTCCTTTGGCCGGATCGGTGGCTCTGGAGGAATCGTCAGATGAGGCGGTTCTAGCAGGCGAGACTTCGGGTGTCGCTGTAATGAGGCAGGTCGGGCTCACACCGGGCGATTTGGCTCCGGATTTCACTCTGAGTTCAGTCGATGGCAAGAGGGTCAGCCTGTCTGGCTTCCGAGGGCAAAGCCCTGTCCTCTTGAACTTGTGGACCGTATCGTGCCCATCCTGTCACTATGAACTCGAAGAACTTAAGATCATGTACGACGACTACAAGGGTAGGATGGAGATCCTTTCGGTATCACTCGACAGCTGGTATCCGGTGTCGTTGATCGAACAAATAGTTAACGACAAAGGGTTACCGTTCACTGTACTTGTGGATGAACGCTCAACTGTAGCGAGCCTCTACAAAGTGTCGTACGTGCCTGCGAACTACCTCATCGACGAGAGAGGGGTTATTCTTGGAGTCTTTATTGGAGCAATCGATCGCGACCGCATGAAGACCGAGGTGGAGCCTCTATTGCCATGAGGAACATTAAAGTGGTGCTCGAGTATGAGGGAACCGCCTACTCGGGTTTCCAGGTTCAGACAAATGCCAAGACAATACAAGAGCAAGTTGAAGTGGCTCTCAAGGAACTCACAGGCGAGAATATACGGATTGTGGGTAGCGGGCGAACTGATGCAGGAGTTCACGCCAGGGGACAGGTGATCAGCTTTTTCACAAATTCGAGGATTCCTGCTGACAGGTTCGCCCCTGCGTTGAACAGCTGTCTGCCCGCAGACATCCGGGCGCTCGAATCAGCCGAGGCAGCCCAGGACTTCCATGCGCGGTTTTCCGCGAGAGAGAAGACCTACCGTTATCTCATCCTCAACCGCCGGGCACCTTCGGCGCTGTTGCGCAATCTCGCATATTGGATCCCTGAGAGGCTAGACATTAAGGCCATGGACTTGTGTGCAGAAGAGCTGGTTGGCACACATGACTTCAGGGCCTTTATGTCAACGGGCAGTCTGGTAAAAACAACCGTCAGGACTGTGATCGAAAGCAGAGTTCAAAGGCTCGGAGACGAAGGCCTGGTGGAGTTTCGGATCACTGCAAATGGTTTCTTGTACAACATGGTTCGGATTATGGCTGGGACACTAATCCAGATCGGCCTAAGAAGGCTGGATCCAGGCGTCATTCGGCAGATGCTCGAGACTGGAAATAGAGACCTCGGCGGTCCGACTGCGCCGGCCAGAGGGCTGTATCTAGAGAGTGTGAGGTATTGACTTCGGAGATCCCCTTGGAGCGGCGACCACAGAGTATCCCAGGAGCTTTATGTCGCACCGATTGGCTTGACAGGAATTGAGTCCAGGTTGCGCCGCATATATAAGGTCTGATATGCGTATGTGGTCACATGCAAACGATGAGAAAAAATCGCATCTTATGCTAGATACCGCATACGGATTGAGTATACTATAAGCGCAGCCTCATCCAGTATTTGTCATCGCATCAATCACAACTCAATTCCTGCTCGAAAAACAGTGACAACGCAAACGGCTCAATCCAAGACTCTCTTGACACTTGGTTCCATCGCGTATTAAAATGTCGTTGTGTCGCTAGATCCGGCTGATTCTTGGTTTTGAGCCCCGACCAGGTAAGGCTACAGATGAGACACAGTGTTCGCGTATGTACTACGGCTATAGGAGGATCTGAGATGTCCCGTTCGTATATGGCCAAGCCAGAGGAGGTCGTGCGCAAGTGGTACGTCGTAGATGCATCAGGTCGTACCTTGGGCAGACTAGCCTCCAAGGTCGCGGCTATCCTAAGAGGGAAGCACAAGCCGACGTACACTCCTCATGTAGATACAGGAGACTACGTTATTGTTGTTAACGCCGACAAGGTCGTCGTGACCGGCAATAAGGCTCGAGATAAGGTCTACTACCACCACACGCAGTATCCTGGTGGGTTGAGATCCATAACATTCGAAGACTTGATGAAGAAGAGTCCTGAGAGAGTCATTGAGCGAGCTGTTCGTGGGATGCTGCCGCGCAATCGGCTGGGTAGATCCATGATTAAGAAGCTCAAGGTATACGCATCTCCGGACCATCCGCACCAGGCTCAGAAGCCTGAGATTCTAGAGGTCTGAGGCGAAGGGAGGAGAGATCGTGCCGACAATGCAGTATGCCGCAACAGGTCGAAGGAAGTGCTCGGTTGCTCGAGTCAGGCTAATGCCTGGGCAGGGCAATGTCATCATAAACGGCAGAGAGATGTCTGAGTACCTTGGGAGCAAGGTGCTTGAGATCATTGTCCGCCAGCCGCTAGTTGCAACAGGTACAGAAGGCAAGTTTGACGTCTATGCCAATGTCAAGGGTGGCGGAACCACCGGTCAGGCAGGCGCCATCAGACACGGTATCGCCCGGGCCTTGTTGGAGGTAGACCCCGAGTTCCGTCCTGTTCTCAAAAAAGCCGGCTACCTCACTAGAGATCCGCGCATGAAGGAACGCCGCAAGTACGGGCTCAAGAAGGCAAGGAAGGCTCCGCAATTCTCCAAGCGTTAAGGCCTGCTGCTTGCGTAGAGCTCTTGGCTCGTGGATTGAGTGCTATCGTCCAATGACGTTTCGAGTATTTGAGGAGATCGTCACGTTTGAACGGTCTCCTCTTTTGTTTGCTTCTGCAATCTCGGGTACAATACGAGTTGGGCACTTAGAGGAGGAGAGCAGGAGATGATGCCAGGTGTTTAGCGAACGCGAAGTCGACCACTACTACTCAGAACGCCCCTTGGTGAAAGAGAACTTCCGCACAACGTCGCTCCTAGTCGGCGAGATACCGCTTACTTTCGTCACAAGCTCCGGTGTATTCTCCAAATCCCGGGTGGATCGCGGAACTGCGCTTCTTGTCCGGTGCATTGAGGTTTATGACGGCGAGCAGGTGCTTGACTTGGGTTGCGGTTATGGCGCTGTAGGCATTGCAGCGGCGCGGATGGCCCCAGGCTGTACTGTAACAATGGTGGATATCAACAGCCGTGCAGTTGAGTTGGCCAGAAGAAACGCTGAACTCAATCGGGTAGACAACGTCGAGGTAGTGCATGGGAACGGATTTGACGCGGTGAAGGGGCGGCGGTTCCATCGGATTCTTACCAATCCTCCATACAGAGCCGGGAAAAAACTCGTATACACCTGGCTTGAGCAGTCGCTCGATCACCTTTACCCAGGAGGCGCTCTGTATGTCGTTGGGCAGAGAAAGCAGGGCATACTGAGCCTGAGAGATCGTCTGGCTGAGATATTTGGTTCAGTGGATACTCTCGCTATAGAGGGAGGTTACAGAGTCCTTCGCAGCCGAAAGGCGACGGTGCAGTCGCCTTGAGTATGTGTATGGATGCCTGAACATACGTTTTATTGGAGGCACACAGGGGAGGGTATGTCAGGTGTCCGCAGTCGTCTTTGTTAGGCGCCGAAAGCTCTCTGCGCTGCTCGTGTTCGCCTGCCTGCTGGCTTCATGGTGCGTTTACCAGTCCAAACGCCCGTCATGGGAAGCAGCATCGCGGATTCGAGACGCGGTGTCCGGTAGGACTGTGGTTATAGACGCGGGACATGGAGGAATGGATCCCGGGGCAGTCGGCAGGTCGGGGACCAGAGAAGCAGACGTCGTTCTCTCAATAGCCTTGAGACTGCGGTCACTGTTAAATAGAGCAGGTGTAGAGGTGGTCATGACGCGGGTCGATGACTATGACCTGGCCGGAGCTGTCGGCTCGGCTCCGGCGGTTCGCAAGCGCCATGATTTGCAAGAGCGGGTTCGCTTGATCAAAGAGGCGAGTCCTGATCTCACTGTCAGCATCCACGCAAACAGCTTCCCTGAGCCCATCTGGTCCGGCGCACAGACCTTTTTCAAGGAGGGGTGTACAGAGGGAAGGCTGCTGGCAGTCGCTATCCAAGACAGCCTCGTTCGTGACTTGGGGCCCAATCTGAGAAAGGCGAAGAGCGCAGACCTATACTTGCTCAAGAGGATTGACCCGCCGATAGCCCTCGTCGAGGTCGGGTTTTTGTCAAACTATAGAGAGGAGTCTCTCCTGGCGACCGCAGAGTATCAGCAGAGGGTGGCGGAGGCTGTGTTCTCCGGAATCGTCAGTTATCTTGTTGGTTTGGACTCGCGGAGCCGGGCCTACGGCAGTAGCCTTGACAGCGAACATAGTGTATCTGGCGGCATGTCTGTCAGGGACGGGTTGTTTGCGTCTCCGGACCTGCCGCCAATAGAGTCTGCTCAGCCCGGAAATCCACTCTCCAGGACTGTGGACGATTCGTTTGTTTATACGAGCGCTCTGTACTTCGCTGCACCAACGAATCTTCAAGACGGCCTTGCGGCTGAACAGAGGTCCGTTGTCCTGCGCAGCGACAAAGCGTCGACTGAAGAGCTCGCTCGAACGCTCCTTGAAGAGTTGATTGCCGGGCCGGGAGAGAAGAGCGTTTTGACACCTGTGCTGCCTAAGGGGACAAAGATCAGAGAGGTAACTGTCCGCGACGGCTTGGCGACAGTGGATCTTGACGGCGCTCTCCTTGAAACATACTGGGGCGGCAGTCGCAGTGAGGAGCTGACTGTGTACTCAATAGTCAATACTCTTTGCAGTCTCGACGGCATAGACAGAGTTCAGTTGGCAGTCGACGGCAGATCGGATGTGAGTATTGCAGGGCATATGGTGCTTGATGCTCAGTTCACTTACAACCCCTGGGTGATTGCCGAGCCTTGAGGAGAAAGCATTCGGTGGGTTCGCTTGAGACGTTGAAAGACAGGTACGTGGGTGATACTATGAACTTGAAATGGACAAGGGGTGAGAGAAGTGGGTGAATTGGTTGCGTCTGCCTTGATGCCTCATCCTCCGATAGCTGTCCCTGAAATCGCCGGAGACCGGATCAAAGATGTGTCGACTACGACCAACTCGCTCCGTGAGATCTCCAAACGGATCATTGACGCATCGCCCGATCGTATCGTCGTCATTTCGCCTCACTGCCCTTTGTTTAGTGATGCTATTGCGATATTGCATTTCAAGCAACTCGCGGGAGATTTTGGGCAGTTTGGGTACAGGCATCTATCGTACTCCTTTGACAACGACTGCGAGTTCGCCAGGTCGCTGTCGAAGGCTGCAGGTGACGACAGGGTGCCGACAGTGCTGATTGACAGCGGGCGCGCGCGGTCCCTCAGGGTCGATGAACGCTTGGACCACGGTGTCCTCGTTCCCATGCACTTCATCAATGAAGCCGGGTACAAAGGCTCCTTGGTCTGCATGGGGTTTGCTCTGCTAGGCGTCGAAGACCTGTATAGGTTTGGCATGACGCTCAGGAGAGTGATCGAGGAGAGTCCTGGGCCGACCGCTGTAATCGCCAGCGGCGATTTGTCGCACAGACTCATGATGGGAGCTCCGGCCGGGTACAGCCCTGATGGACGCAGGTTTGATGAGACCCTCATGGACAAACTGGGTAAGCGCGATTACTACGGCGTGTTGACGCTGGATCAGGGTCTGATAGAACGAGCGGGTGAATGCGGTTACCGCTCACTCGTCATACTCCTTGGGTGTTTGGAAGGGTCAGAGACTGAGCCGGAGGTGCTCTCATACGAAGGCCCGTTCGGTGTCGGTTATGGCGTAGTTGACTTTCGAGTAAGGGGGCTAGGCGGAGCCCGTCTTCTTGACAAGCTAATAAAGCACAGCTCCGAAGAGATCAGAAAGAGGCGTGAAAGCGAGGACGCGTTCGTCCGTTTGGCTCGACAAGCTGTTGAGAGCTATGTTCGTGAAGGCCGTATCATAGATCCTCCGGAGCCTGTTCCAGAGGGCATGCAGGGCCGCGCCGGCCTGTTTTGTTCGATCAAGAAGCACGGGCAGCTTAGGGGATGCATCGGCACGATCGAACCTGTGCGGGCAAACATAGCCGAAGAGATCATATACAACGCAATCGCGGCTGCAACGCAGGATCCGAGGTTTTCGCCAGTGCAAGTTGATGAGTTGAGTTCACTCGTTTACAGTGTGGATGTGCTTGCTGCGCCGGAGCCGATTGACAGTGTTGATCAGCTTGACACTGAGAGGTACGGCGTCATAGTCTCGAGCGGCCAAAGGCGAGGGTTGCTGCTGCCGAACCTTGACGGAGTGGACACTGTAGAAGATCAGGTGCGTATAGCCAGGCAGAAAGCAGGAATCCTGGCAAATGAGCCCGTGACGCTCCAGCGATTTGAGGTGGTGCGTCACGAGTGAGAGAAGCCCGGTACTATGAACAGAAGTCGGATCTAGTCCATTGTCTGCTCTGCCCTCAGGGCTGCCGATTGCGTGATGGCCAAGCAGGGCTGTGCCGAGTCAGGCGGGCTGAGGACGGTAAACTGTACAGCCTCAACTACGCTGAAGTCGCTTCCATTGCGTTGGATCCGGTTGAAAAGAAGCCCTTGTATCATTTCTTCCCGGGGTCAAGTATTCTGTCTATAGGCTCAGTCGGATGCAACCTGTCCTGTGATTTCTGCCAGAACTACGAGCTTTCCACCAACCAGGCGAACACCGAGACAGTGAGCCCGGAGGAAATCGTCTCTATCGCCTTGAAGGCGGCTTCACGACACGGAAACATAGGTATATCATATACCTACTCGGAGCCGATTGTGTGGTTTGAGTACGTGATGGATGTAGCCGCAAAGGCAAAGGACGCGGGGCTTAAGAACGTGCTTGTCACAAATGGAGAGATCCGCCCAAAACCGCTTGATGAGTTGCTTACGGTCGTCGATGCTATGAATATCGACGTGAAGGCTTTTAGCAGCCGTTTCTACTCTAAGGTGTGCTCTGGGCCGTTTGAAACCGTTCTACAAACAGTCGAGAACGCTGTAGGCAAATGCCACATAGAGGTCACAACTCTCCTCATACCGACTCTCAATGATTCGGATGAGGAGATTCGCTCGCTAGTGCGTTGGCTAGCACAGCTGGATGAGACAATTCCCCTCCACCTGTCCCGGTACTTCCCGCGCCACCGGATGGGCCTTCCCCCGACACCGCTAGATACCATGAGGAAGGCGTATGATATTGCGTCTGAGTCGCTCAAGTACGTCTATCTAGGCAACGTGGGCGACTCGCGATATGCGACAACCTACTGCCTCGAATGTGGACAACCTGTCATACGCAGGTCGGCATTGCACGGAGTAGATATCGCGCTAGACGCGAAACGTTGCAAAAAGTGCGGTGCCGAGCAGGCGGTAGTCATATAAGCCGGAGCTGATCTAGTTACCAACGGGCGATTGCAGGCATCCTGAATCAATCACGATCTGCGACCATGTCTCCATTGTGTCGTAGTACTCGTTCAGACTGCCCGCGTCTACAAAACTCCCTGACATCATGTCTTTCTCTCGAACAGATATGTTGGCCGAGCTGAGCCGAGCGATGTAGACCAGTCCCAGATGCACACTGCCAACTGAGTTCGAATCGTCGTTGATCAGGCCGGACAGCACGAACTCAGGCGTCTCACCTAGATAGATCTCCTCGTTGATCTCTCGGTGTAGTCCGTCGGTCAAGATCGATGCAAACAGGCCACTCGCATTGCATGCCCCATCCGACGCAGAAGTCTCGTCACGGTTTGAGGCGTCGAACTTGTTTATGTGCCCTCCTATCCCAATGGAATGCTTGCCAACAAGGCGCTGTTCGGACTGCCGAGACGAACGCTTCACTACATAGACGCTCTCACCGTACATGAAGACCACATAGGGAATGAGTTGTTTGAGAGAAGGGTCGTTCTCTACGCGCGCCCTCGGCTCGAACCTGTAGTCTGCACTCATTCGGTCGAGGTATGCCTGCAAGTCTTGTGCAATGAACCCCTGCGGCGCTGCTTTTGGAAAGACAGAGCTGCGGGGAACGACCAATACTTCTTCATCTTTCATTCTATAGCCGCCTCCTGACTCCGCAGAAACTTGCGGGCTTATACATATCGTTGGCTAGACCAACAAGTTTTCCTGCCCGCATCTAGCTAAAATCTTAAGAAAGGGTATTGCATTAAAATACAACACGGTGGTATAATTATCGCAACTTCGCGAGCCGTGGGTATCGCGGCAGACATGGGGGAGCGTGAGTCGGTTGATTAAGGCAGGTATAGTTGGAGCCTCTGGATATACAGGCGGCGAGCTGGTGAGGTTGCTCCATGCGCATCCAAACGTGGGTTCTCTAGCTCTCTCCTCCAGGACTTACAGTGGCAAGAAGGTCGGCGATGTGTTCAGTTCTTTGAGGGGGCTTGACTATCAATTCGAGGAGCTGACACCTGAGCAGATAGTCGCGGATACAGAAGTTGTTTTTGTGGCCGCACCGCATGGAGTTGCAATGCAGTATGCCCCTATAGTCGATGCGGCGGGCAAGAAAATGATCGACCTTGGACCTGACTTCCGATTTAGGGACGTTTCAGTATTCGAGCGGTGGTACAAGATACCGCACAGCTGTCCTGACTTGCTTGCAGACGCAGTGTACGGACTGCCCGAGGTTCACAGGCTCGAGATAGCCGAGGCAACTATCATTGGCAACCCTGGATGCTATCCGACAAGCATCATTTTGGCACTGGCTCCTCTGCTCGAAGCAGGTGCGGTTGCGGACGGCTTTGTTATCGCAGACTCGAAGTCCGGTGTCAGTGGAGCGGGCAGAAAGGCCGATGCCGCCTACAACTTCTGCGAGTTGACTGGAGAGGTGCGCCCATACGGGGTCCTGCATCACAGGCATGTACCTGAGATCGAGCAAGAGTTGTCACTGCTTGCCAAATCCGGAGTCAAGGCGCTGTTTACTCCACACCTTGTTCCAACAATCCGCGGGATTGTCAGCACTGTGTATGTTTCGATAAAGCCCGACTATTCTAAAGAGTCCTTGCGCAGCTTGTTTGAGGAGCGCTATAAAGATGAGCCTTTCATCAGGTTGTTGGGTGAAGGCAGCCATCCGGGCACCAAGGCAGTTTTGGGGTCCAATTATTGTGACATATCTGTTGATTTCGATGAATCCACGTCAATGGCGGTCGTAGTTTCTGCAATAGACAATCTGGGAAAGGGAGCAGCGTCTCAGGCTGTGCAGTGCATGAACATCATGTTCGGGCTTGATGAAACTGCGGGAATTGCCGGACTTCCCGTCTTTCCGTAGACCCGGCAGCCAAGGACGCCTGATAGCCCTAGGGGGGAGTTCAATTGAAGAGAGACGTGATTGTACTTAAGCAAATACCTAAAGGGATAACTGCAGCAAAGGGGTTTAGGGCAGCGGGGCTGCATTGTGGGATCAAGCGCAAGAAAAAGGACATGGCTCTTGTGGTATCGGAGGTCCCCGGCAGTGCTGCCGGAGTTTTTACCAAGAACCTTGTGAAAGCTGCGCCTGCCATAGTTTGTAAGGAGCGAGTCAGCGGAGGCAGCCTTCAAGCTATCTTAGTCTGCAGCGGCAATGCCAACTCTTGCACAGGCAGGAGAGGCCTGGAGAACGCTTATGCTCTGACCCGCATGGTTGCCCGGCAGCTTGGGATCTCAGAGGACGTTGTGGCAGCCACTTGCACGGGAGTGATTGGCGTGCAATTGCCCATGGATGTCATAGAAGCCGGTATACAGCAGATTGCAGAGATCGTGTCCGAAGACGGCTTTGACGATGCGGCCGAGGCGATCATGACGACAGACACAGTCACCAAACAGATAGCGTTTGAGGTCGAGATCGGCGGCTGCACAGTTAGGGTCGGTGGAATGGCCAAGGGGTCAGGCATGGTTCATCCAAACATGGCTACCATGCTGGCGTTCATAACCACTGACGCACTGATCAGCGCGCCGGCGCTTCAGGCTGCGCTGTCATCGTCTGTCGACAAGTCGTTCAATATGATCTCTGTTGACGGTGATACCAGTACAAATGACAGCGTCTTGGCGATTGCAAACGGGATGTCGGGCTGTCCGGAGATCATGCCGGATACTCCCGAGTTCGAGGCATTCGCTGCTGCTTTGGATGCTGTATGCGTTGAGCTCGCAAAAATGGTAGTGAGGGACGGTGAGGGAGCCTCCAAGCTGATCGAGATCAACGTCAACGGCGCAAAGTCCGACCAGGATGCCTGTCTCGTAGCAAAGGCGATTGCAACATCCAATCTTGTCAAGACTGCAGTGTTTGGAGAGGACGCGAACTGGGGGCGCATTGTCTGCGCTGTTGGCTACTCAGGCGCGGCGGTTGACCCCAATCGGATCGATGTAAAGATCGGCGGCATCAAGATGTGCGAGAACGGCGAGAGCTTGGAGTTTGACGAGGAACTCGCTTCAGAGATCTTGCGAGAGCGTGAGGTCGTGATTCAGGTCGATCTCAATCTTGGAGAGGGAAGAGCGCGGGTGTGGACCTGCGACTTGACATACGACTACGTAAAGATAAACGCCAGTTATCGTTCGTGAGGTATCTGCAAGAAGACACGCGGCGCATTGAGCCGCCAGATTGGAGATGAGCCAGACGTGATACGCAAGGGCAGCGATGCAATGGGTTCTGTGATCAAAAAGGCAGAGGTTTTGGTAGAGGCGCTTCCATATATGAGGACGTTTGTCGGCAAGACGTTTGTCATCAAGTACGGTGGCAGCGCCATGGAGGACCAGGATCTCAAGAAGTCGATTTGCCTCGATCTTGTGCTCCTCAAGTACATAGGGATTCATCCGGTGATTGTCCATGGCGGCGGGCCTGAGATCACACGCGCTATGGACAGACTCGGCAAGAAACCGACTTTTGTGAATGGGCTCCGCGTGACCGATGCAGAGACTATGGAGATCGTCCAGATGGTGCTCGCAGGCAAGGTGAACAAGGAGATTGTGACTCTGCTCAACCAACACGGCGGCAAGGCAGTGGGGCTCACCGGCAAAGACGGAGACATGATCATCGCTCGAAAGCGGCCTGCTGAAGTCTGTGTCGACAAGAACAGCGGAGAGGCGGTGACTGTAGACCTCGGATATGTCGGAGACATCGACCGAGTGGACACCGCGCTGCTCGGGACTCTCAGCCGTGAGGGGTACATCCCTGTGCTGGCGTCGATTGCTGTCGGCTATGACGGCGAAAGCTACAACATCAATGCTGACTACGTAGCGAGTGAGGTAGCACAGGCGCTGAAGGCGGAGAAGCTGATTGTCCTTACAGACGTTGAGGGAATATTCGAAGATCCCGAGCGTGAGGACTCGATTGTTTCTTCCCTCACTGTGGACAGCGCCAGGCAGATGATCGCTGCAGGGCAGATAGACGGCGGGATGATCCCGAAAGTCGAAGCCTGCATACGAGCTGTTGAAGGCGGAGTGGCACGGACACACATCATAGACGGAAGGCTGCTGCACTCGATCTTGCTCGAGATCTTCACTGACGAAGGCATCGGCACGATGGTGATCCCATAGCCCCATTTAGGCAAGGGAGGTTGACTCATGGATACTGGCGAGATAGTCGCTATGACCGATAAGTATGTGATGAATACCTACTCGAGGATTCCTATAGCTCCTCTTAAGGGCGTTGGAGCGCGACTCACTGATGCAGCAGGCAACGAGTATCTCGACTTCGTTGCTGGAATAGCAGTCAATTCGACTGGCCACTGCCATCCCAAGGTTGTGGAGGCGATCTGCAGGCAGGCTTCAGAATTGCTGCACGTCTCAAACCTCTATCACATCAGGGCACAGGCTGAGCTAGCACGCGTGCTGGTAGAGAACTCCGGCCTCGACAAGGTCTTTTTTTGCAACAGCGGGGCCGAGGCCAACGAGGCAGCCATCAAACTAGCTCGCAGGTACTCACGCGTAGCCGGGCGAGCCGATGCTTACGAGATCATAACCGCAGTAGGCTCGTTTCACGGCAGGACCATGGGTGCATTGGCTGCAACAGGACAGACCAAGTACCATGAAGGGTTTGAACCTCTCGTTCCCGGGTTTTCCTACGTGCCCTTTAACGACTTGAGTGCACTCGAGGCAGAGGTCAGTGACAAGACATGTGCAATTATGCTCGAGCTGATACAGGGCGAGGGCGGAGTCCATCCTGCTGATCCGCAGTACCTGGAGGGTGTCGCTCGTCTGTGCAGAGAGTCAGGCTTGCTCTTGATCATTGACGAAGTCCAGACGGGCATAGGTAGAACAGGGTCACTCTTCGCTTACCAGCAGTACGACGGCCTCAAGCCTGACATCGTCACGCTGGCGAAGGGGTTGGCAAGCGGTGTTCCCATCGGTGCAGTCATGGCTACCGAAGAGGTTTCAGCAGGCTTTGGCCCAGGCAAGCACGCGTCTACGTTTGGTGGGAATCCGCTTGCGTGCGCAGCGGCCCTTGCTACATTGGATGTGATCTTGAACGACGGGGTATTGGACAATGTGAAAGAAGTAAGCGCCTACTTGATTCAGAGGCTACAGGAGCTGCAGGCTTCAACAGGCGCAATCGCTGATATCAGAGGCCGCGGCCTCATGGTCGGAATCGAGCTCAAAGAGGCGAAAGCTGCAGCCGTGCTAGCAGCCTGCCGTAAGAAAGGGCTGCTTGTCCACTGCGCAGGAGACAAGACGCTGCGACTCCTGCCGCCTTTGATCATCGAGAAATCTGATGTAGACGAAGCGCTGCGCATTCTTTGCGGCGTTTTGTCCGAACTCCAGTAGACGGGGGCGAGCAAGTGAGAGCGTACCTGGTGCTTGAAGATGGAACAGTGTATGAGGGAAGTGCTGTCGGAGCAACAGGAGTGATGTCCGGTGAGGTCGTGTTCACTACTTGTATGACCGGATACCTTGAGGCTTTGACTGATCCGACCTTTATCGGTCAAATCGTCGTCATGACGTACCCGCTCATCGGCAACTGCGGGGCCAATGAGGAAGATATGGAATCAGTCAAGCCAGCCTTGCACGGCCTCGTTGTCAAGGAAGTGAGCAAGTGTCCTAGCAATTGGCGAAGCCAAGAAGATCTCCACGAGATGCTTGGCCGTTACGGTGTTATAGGCCTGGAGGGTGTAGATACGCGTTCGCTTACCCGCAAGCTGCGCTCTGTTGGGACTATGAAGGGCGTGATATGCTCCCTTCCGGATTTGGCCATCAACTCCTCGACTGCCGCGGAGCTTGCTGAAATGGCTAGACAGTGCCCACATGTAGACAGGGCTGCGCTTATTCGCCAGGTGACAACGAAAAAACCCTACACAATCGGCGGGGACGGCTACAGGATTACGGTCATTGACTACGGGGTGAAGCGAAGCCTCCTGAGATGCCTCCTTGATTTGGGGTGCAGGGTGACAGTGATGCCTGCTACAGCTACACCCTGTGAGATCCTGGAGTCCGAACCGCAAGGCATCCTCTTGTCCAACGGCCCCGGTGATCCGAGAGATGCGGGCTATGCCGTGGATACAGTCAGAGAACTAATTGGCCTGAAACCGTTGCTAGGGATTGGCATAGGGCATCAGATACTCTGCCTGGCTCTAGGAGCCGATGTCCAGAAACTGAAGTACGGCCACAGAGGCGAGAACCACCCTGTGAAGGAGCTTGCGACTGGCAGGGTCTTTATTACCTCACAGAACCACGGGTACACGGTAAACCAAGAGACAATAGACCCAGGTGTTGCTTACGTAACACACGTCAGTCTCAACGACGGGACCGTAGAGGGAATACGGCATTGTTCGCTGCCAATAGCCTCGATTCAGTTTCACCCGCAGGCATCTCCCGGGTCTCACGATACGCGCTTTGTGTTTCGTCGATTCGTCGCTGAGGCCGCACGGTTTGCGTCATAAGAGGAGTGACGAGATTTGCCGCTAAAACAGGGTCTTAACACAGTCATGGTAATTGGGTCTGGGCCGATCATTATCGGTCAAGCCGCGGAGTTTGATTATGCCGGGACTCAAGCATGCCGAGCGCTGCGAGAGGAAGGGATTCGCGTAGTCCTCGTCAACAGCAACCCTGCAACCATAATGACTGATACGAACGTAGCTGACAGGGTCTACATTGAACCTCTCACTGTCGAAATAGTCTCGCGGATCATTGAGAGAGAGAGGCCTGACGGGCTATTGGCTACGCTTGGCGGCCAAACCGGGCTGAATCTGGCAGTCGAACTCGCCGAGGCAAACGTACTTAAGAAGTACGGGGTGTCACTTCTTGGCACTTCGCTTGATGCGATCCGCAAGGCAGAGGACAGAGAACTCTTTAGGGCTACCATGAAAGGGATAGGAGAGCCCGTTCCCGATAGCACGATCGCACATACGCTGCAGGAGGCTTTGGAGTTTGCGCGCAACACAGGCTATCCGGTGATCGTGCGCCCAGCCTATACGCTTGGCGGCACAGGCGGAGGGATTGCAGAAAACGAGGAACAGCTGATTGAGATCGCGGTCAGAGGCCTAAAAAACAGCCGTATCCAGCAGATCCTTCTCGAACGAAGCGTGGCAGGCTGGAAAGAGATCGAATATGAAGTAATGAGAGACCAAGCAGGCAATTGTATATCTGTCTGCAACATGGAAAACATGGATCCAATCGGGATTCACACAGGCGACAGCATCGTCGTGGCGCCAACACAGACTTTGACAGAGAAGGAACACCTATTGCTGCGCGGCGCTGCATTTAGGATAATCGAAGCTCTCGGCATTGAGGGAGGATGCAATGTCCAGTTTGCGCTCAACCCGGACAGTCTCGAGTACTACGTCATTGAGGTCAATCCGAGAGTCAGCAGGAGCAGCGCACTCGCATCAAAGGCGACTGGCTACCCTATCGCCAGAGTGGCGGCAAAGATAGCGATAGGTATGCGCTTGGACGAGATTGTCAATTCAGTGACTGGAGAGACGTCGGCATGCTTCGAACCTGCATTGGACTATGTCGTGACCAAGATCCCTCGGTGGCCGTTTGACAAGTTCAACTCCGCTGACAGAGTACTCGGCACCCAGATGAAGGCAACAGGAGAGGTCATGGCGATTGACCGCACGTTTGAAGGCAGCCTGTTAAAGGCCGTGCGTTCGCTTGATTCGGGAATTGACTGCCTTGCACTCAAGGGCATAGAAAACTGGTCTGATCCACAGCTCTTGTCCGGGCTGCAGAAGGCCGACGACCGACGGCTGTTTTGCATTGCCGAAGCCTTGAGACGCGGGTATCCTGTTGACGATGTCACCAAAGCATCCGGAGTAGACCGGTGGTTTATACAGAAGATTCATGGAATTGTAGAGCTGGTGTCGACACTTGAGGAGAGGTTTAGGCACACGCCCTTGAAACCGCCTCTTGATGACGAAACCAAGAGCTTGTTGCGTCTGGCGAAGTCCAAAGGGATTTCGGATGCGCATATTGCACGAATAGCTGGTATGCCTGAGCACGAGTTTCGCGAGCTCAGGAAGCAAGTGGTGAAGCCAGTCTACAAGACAGTTGACACATGTGCTGCTGAGTTTGACGCATCTACACCTTACTTCTACTCCGCTTATGAGGACGAAGACGAGGTTGAGGCCACCACGGCCAGCAAGGTATTGGTCTTGGGGTCCGGACCGATAAGGATCGGTCAAGGCATTGAATTCGACTACTGCAGCGTGCATTCAGTGTGGGGGTTGAAGGAAGCAGGCGTCGAGTCAGTCATCATCAACAACAACCCGGAGACCGTGAGCACGGATTTTGACACCAGCGACCGCCTGTACTTCGAACCGCTCACCATTGAGGACGTCCTGAACGTCGTCGACAAAGAGAAGCCGGATGGCGTCATAGTCCAGTTTGGAGGCCAAACTGCAATAAACCTCGCCGGACCACTCAAGCAGGCAGAAGTCAGTGTGTTGGGCACAGCTGTTGAGAACATAGACCTCGCCGAGGACCGCGAGCTGTTCTCCGAGCTGCTGCGCTCTATAGGCATTCCCCAAGCCGAGGGTCGGACAGCCACTGATATTGACCAGGCCATCGGCATTGCGCAAAAGATAGGCTTTCCAGTGCTTGTCAGGCCTTCGTACGTGTTGGGCGGGCGTGCGATGGAAATCGTCTACAACACCGAAGAGCTCTACAGGTACATGAAATTCGCTACGGAGGTATCGCCGAATCACCCTATACTGATCGATCGCTACCTGAGTGGCAAAGAGGTCGAGGTAGACGCGATATCTGACGGGCAGGACGTGTTTATACCCGGGATCATGGAGCACATAGAGCGTGCAGGAGTCCACTCAGGTGACAGTATGGCTGTGTTCCCTCCGTACACCCTCTCGGATGAGGACATCGAGACGGTTGTGTCATACACCGTTCGGATAGCCAGAGCTCTACAGGTCAAGGGCCTGTTGAACATCCAGTATGTGTTGCACGACGGCAAGCTCTACTGCCTTGAAGTCAACCCTCGGGCGAGCAGGACCGTCCCAATCCTCAGCAAGGTGACAGGTGTGCCTATGGTGCGCTGTGCTACAAAGGTGATGCTCGGCGCACGGCTCGGTGATTTTGGATACGGCACGGGATTGCTCACCCCTCCGCCTTACACTGCGATCAAGGCTCCAGTGTTTTCGTTCGAAAAACTCGGACTGGTGGACACTTCACTCGGCCCGGAGATGAAGTCTACGGGAGAGGTGTTGGGGATTGGGGCGACTTACGAAGAGGCATTGTATAAGGTAGTGCTCGCTGCCGGCCTGCGTCTGCCGAGTTCAGGAAAGGCCCTCATATCCGTTGCAGACAAGGACAAAGGAGAGGTTGCATCTCTCGCATGTGATCTGGTACAGATGGGATTTGAGTTGCTCGGCACGCACGACACTGCCAATCACGTCAAAGAGTCGGGGATACCGATCTCATGCGTGCATAACCCGGGAGAGGGCATGCCCAACGTGGTCGATCTAGTACGGCAGGGTGAGGTTAGCCTGATAGTCAACACTCCTACCAGAGGGCGCAGCACTGAGACGACAGGTTTCAAGATCCGGCGGGCTGCGGTTGAACTCGGGATTCCGTGCCTTACATCACTTGATACTGCTCGGGCGGTCATCTCAGTAATGAAGGGGTGGCGAGGGGGCAGGTACCCGTCGGTCCGCTCGCTCAATGAATACATCAACGATTTCAACAGGTCTAGGATAGATACACAATCGGAAGGAGTGAGCAAGCCTTGCTGAACAGCTATCCGCTTCTCACTGACGACCTGGGACTTAGTATGCGGGGCAAGGACCTCTTGTGCGTGCATGACCTGTCCCTGGACGAGATCTATAGGGTGTTTGCTGTTGCGTCAGAGCTGAAATCCGAGTTGTACCAAGGAATACCCCATAGAGTGCTCTCGGGCAAGAGCCTCGGAATGATATTTAGGAAGTCCTCTACGCGCACAAGGGTTTCATTTGAGGTTGGCATATGGCAGCTTGGCGGTTACGGACTGTACTTGAATGCCGATGACATACAGCTAGGCAGAGGAGAGAGTATAAGCGATACCGCCAAGGTTCTCTCAAGGTATCTGGATGGCATCATGATTCGCACCTATGACCATGAGGAAGTGGTCGAGCTCGCAGAGCACTCCTCTGTGCCAGTGATAAACGGGTTGACTGACCTATTTCATCCATGCCAGGCTTTGGCCGATATGTTTACAGCCTACGAAAAGAGGGGAACACTCGCAGGCCTCAAACTCGCGTTCATCGGTGACGGCAACAATGTGGCGAATTCCCTGCTTCTTATCTGCGCCAAACTCGGTGTGCATATGAGCTTGGCATGCCCTGAAGGTTATGACCCACCGCAATCAGTAGTTGAGATGGCGAAGCTGGATGCTGCGCAGAGCGGTGCGCAATTGCAAATCGTCCGCGATCCAATGGAAGCCGCCAGAGACGCGGACATAGTGTACACGGATGTTTGGGCCAGTATGGGCCAGGAACTGGAGAAAGTCGAGAGGGCCAAGAGTTTCGCAAATTACCAGGTCAACAGAGAGCTGATGGCGATAGCTAAGCCGGATGCACTTGTCATGCATTGTCTCCCGGCTTATCGGGGAGAGGAGATCACGGCCGATGTGATAGACGGCCCGAACTCAGTTGTACTTGATGAGGCGGAGAACAGGCTTCACGTCCAAAAGGCCATAATGGCACTTCTGATGTCTTGAGCAGCTGACTTGGCTGCTCAAGACAGACATATGATAGGAGGCAGGTTACATGAGTGATATCAAGAAGGTAGTACTTGCGTACTCCGGGGGACTAGATACTTCGATCATAATCCCATGGCTGAAAGAGAACTACGGTTGTGAGGTCATCGCTATGTGCGCCGACGTAGGCCAAGGCGACGAGATCGAGCCGCTGCGGGAAAAGGCGGTCAAGTCCGGCGCAAGCAAGATCTACATCCGTGACCTCAAGAAAGAGTTTGTAACGGACTTCGTCTTCCCGACGATCAAAGCCCGCGCTGTCTACGAAGGCCGTTATCTCTTGGGCACATCGTTTGCTCGCCCTCTGATTGCGAAACACCTGGTGATGGTTGCCGAAGAGGAAGGCGCTGACGCTGTCGCTCATGGATGCACAGGCAAGGGAAACGACCAAGTCAGGTTTGAGTTGACTGTGAAAAGGTTCAACCCGGACCTCAAGATCATTGCACCGTGGCGTCTGTGGGATATCCGGTCTCGAGAGGACGCAATTGACTACGCTAAGGCACGCGGGATCCCAGTGCCTGTGACCAAGGAGGATAACTACTCAAGAGATCGAAATCTGTGGCATCTAAGCCATGAGGGATCAGACCTGGAGAATCCGGCTAACGAGCCGGACTATGAACGGCTCCTCAAGCTGACGGTCACTCCTGAGAACGCGCCTGATGAGCCGACTTACGTTGAGATCGAATTCGAACGCGGGGTGCCGATCAGAGTCGACGGCAAGGAGCTGGACCCGGTATCGCTCTTGTCGTATCTGAACGATGTTGCAGGCAACAACGGAGTAGGAGTGGCAGATCTCGTAGAAAACCGCCTGGTAGGCATGAAGTCCAGAGGCGTCTACGAGACGCCGGGCGGAACCGTCCTCTACGCTGCACATCGGGAGCTGGAGTCCATCTGCCTGGACAGGGATACATATCACTTCAAGGAGCTCGTGGCACTGCGATTTGCCGAACTCGTCTATTACGGCCAGTGGTACACTCCGCTCAGAGAAGCGTTGTCTGCCTTTGTCGACTCGACACAGCGGTTTGTGACGGGTAAAGTGCGGATGAAGCTCTACAAGGGCAACTGCACTCCAGCAGGAGTCGAATCGCCGTACTCATTGTACAGCGAGGAGATTGCTACGTTTGGAGCCGACGAGGTCTACAATCAGAAGGACGCCGAGGGATTCATCAATCTGTTCGGCCTGCCGCTGAAGGTCCAGGCGCTGATGGAGCGGCGTACAGCAAAGAAGTGATGAGCCGATTTAGAGCTTTAGCTTTGCTGCTCGATGTATCTAACGAGTTCGAGGGAGTGGGTAGGGATGGCGAAGCTCTGGTCAGGAAGGTTTACCAAAGAGCAGGATTCCCTAATGGACAGTTTTCACTCGTCTATCCAGTTTGACAACCGACTCTACGCGGAGGACATCCGTGGGAGCATCGCACATGTTCGGATGCTCGGATCCTGCGGAATCATCACAGATGATGAAGCACAGGTGATTGAGGACGGGCTATGGGATCTCCTCGAGGACATCGAGGCCCAACGAGTTGAGTTCTCTCCTGAGGCTGAAGACATACATATGAACATCGAATCACTGCTGATTGAGAGGATCGGGGATGTTGCTCGAAAGCTCCATACAGCCAGAAGCCGCAACGACCAGGTTGCTCTCGACACTCGCATGTATGTGCTAAGAGAGATAGATGAGATCATAGACCTGATCAGGCGCGTTCAGGCAGCGCTTGTTGAGCGGGCCGAAGAAAACCTCGGAGTCTTGATGCCGGGATACACCCATCTACAGAGAGCTCAGCCCATATTGCTGTCTCACCATCTGATGGCCTACTTCTTCATGCTGCAGCGTGACCTTGAGCGTCTCGAGGACTGCGCCAAGCGGACAAACGTGATGCCGCTTGGTGCAGCAGCCTTGGCGGGAACCACCTTCCCTATAGACAGAGAGCGAGTCGCCAAAGAGCTTGGCTTTGATGGGATCACCGAAAACAGCATCGATGCTGTATCGGACAGAGACTTCGTCATGGAGTTGCTCGGATGCATATCAATAATCATGGTACATCTGAGCAGATTCTCTGAGGAGATCGTCCTCTGGTCCTCATCGGAGTTTGGGTTTGTCACTCTTGATGAGCGTTATTCGACAGGAAGCAGCATCATGCCGCAGAAGCGAAATCCTGACTCTGCAGAGCTTGTCCGCGGCAAGTCGGGGCGGGTCTTCGGCAACCTCTTGGCTCTGCTTGTGACCATGAAGGGGCTTCCCTTGGCGTATAACAAGGACATGCAGGAAGATAAGGAACGGCTGTTTGACTCAGTAGATACGGTGAAAGGCTGCCTGACCATTATGGAGAGGCTGATCGACACCATGGTTTTTAACGCAGAGAGGATGCGTACGGCTTGTGCAGGCGGATTTATGACTGCGACGGATGTGGCAGACTATCTCGTCCGAAAGGGCATACCGTTCAGGACGGCTCATGAGATCGTAGGCAAGATAGTGCTGTTTTGCGAAAAACGCGGTTTGTCCTTCTCGGACCTGAAGCTCGAAGATTGGCATTCGTTCAGCGGCGTCTTCGAGGAGGATGTCATGGATGTGGCAGACTTGGACGCGTCTGTCTCAGCTCGAGACGTGTACGGCGGTACAGCTCACAGCCGAGTTGTGGAGCAGATCGAGCTCGCCAAGAAGCTCCTTGGGTGAGCGGGGCCTCGCATCAGCCTCATGCCAGGTCGATCGATGGTGCGGAGTTCACAGCTTCAGTCTTGCTGCTTGGGAGGACGATGACTTGGATATCTCTGAAACAGATGGAGCATGCACGGCAGGCGCCGGGGCGCGGCAGTGCATGCTCATGATTTGTTGGGCTGTTGCATTTCTGCTTGGCAGCATGACAGGCCCGGTTGGTGCAACTGTTCATGGGCTCGTAGCTAAGTACGGCCTCTCATTGACAAGTGCAGGATTGATCCCGCTGATGATGGGTGCCGGCAGGCTGATCACTGCGGCCGGATCCGGCTGGATTAGCGACATATTGGGTCGTCGGCCGGTCATGGCTGTCGGATGCGTAGTTATAGCAGCTGGTGCTGTGACATACGCTCTGAGCGGTTGGTGGTGGTTGTCTCTTGGATCAATGCTTGCGATAGGCCTCGGTGTAGGACTCCTCGATGTGGCTGCCAACGCGGCGGTTGCCGATCTGAGCGATGAAAACCGTCAGTCTGACATAAGCCGCCTGCAGGCGTGGTTCGGCGTAGGCTCCGTAGTCGCACCTGTAGATACGGCTGTCTGCATTTCGAGCGGGCTTGGGTGGGAGCCGATATACTTAGCAGCCGGATTGGGGTGCTTCGCGCTTCTTCTCCCATTGGCACTGTGTCCTGTCAAGGAACAGCATCCTTCTCTTGATCAGCCGCAGCAAGCCCCTGTCTCCGGAGTTCTACCAGATGCAGAAAAGAAGTCGCTGAGAGCGGCACTCCAATCGCAGGCATTCGTAGTCCTCATTGCCGTTTCTTTCTTGTATGGAGGGCTGTCCAGGACAGTTCTAGCTTGGACTAACACGTACCTAGCCGGTATGGACGTGTCACCGCTTGCTTCGATGTACCCGATCATTCTCTACAACGTCGGTATAGCGATTGGCCGGTTTAGCTCTGGAAGCGTAATTCGGTGGTCATACAGGGGCGTATTTATCGTAGGGTCCATTGGAGCCATGATCTCAACTGTTGGGTCGGTCGTCTCAGACGATGTTGTGCTTACGGCACTTAGTCTGGCACTGGCAGGCCTGGCTCACGCAGCGCTTTTTCCGACAGCAGTTGCGTGGGGGAGCGAGCTGTTGCCTGACAATATAGGTACGTCAACCGGGTTGCTGTCTATGGCGGTTGCAGCAGGAAGTATGGTGATTCCATGGCTTACCGGCGCTGTCTCGGACATCGTGGGCCTGCGTCTCGGCATTCTGAGTGTGGGGATTGTTAGCGCCGCTGCCATGGTCCTATCGGTGCTCTTGGCTGGCGTTCGCCAGTCTGGCGCAGAGCACTCCGATGAGCGCGCTCTAGGCGCCTGACCTTCATGGTAGAGAAGTTCCGGATTTGGATAGACGTGAGGGTCCTGCCAGAACCTTAATATAGGGGTTTAGCAGGACTTTTGTTGATCCTAGAGAACTTGTTAAGCGACAAGCAGAGAGGGGTCGGCTTCCCACTGGAGCATCAGTGAGCACTCGGTGAGACAGCCGCCTAACCTGCTTCAGAGTCAAACGTGTTATCCGGCTATGCGGTGAGAAAGGAGGTGCCCCACACTGGTTGACGCAGGCCGGCAGGCACGGGAGACAGCAGCAACCAAACAGACGTAGCCGGGGATCATCAACCGTGAGGTAACAAGGAGACTTACGTTGCGTGACCCCCTGATGCACCAGGAGATGTACCAGCGTCTACATTGATTTGTAGATGGATTGGAGTTGCTGCAGAAACGACGCAAGAATCGCAGTACAATTCACAACACTGATCCAACCAAGGGGGATAACTAATGAAGAAGCTAGTGATTGCAACAGTGGTCGCCGCAATGGTCATGGCACTGGCCCTGCCCGCGATGGCAGCCCCACAGCTCACTACCGGCGGTTCGATCGAGACGAATCTCAATTATACCAAGGACTCAGGAATGACCTCCGAGTCTGAGATCAAGTTCAACGTGAACTTGGCATTGGACGAGGGTGCTGGCAATGCGAAGCTCCACATCGAGTTCGCGCCCATCAACAGAGAGAAGAAGGATTCGTTCGGCAGCTTGACTCCGTTCGGGTCCGCACTCGACCTGTCTATCAGCAAGGCTTACCTCCAGACGAGCGGAGCTCTCTGGCACAATGGGCCGGAGATGGACATCACGCTTGGGGACGTTGACGTCAATTACTCGGACTGGATTGCAGTAATCAATGGCGTCGAAGGCATTAAGGTTGATCAAATCGACATCGCCAACAACACCATCGACGTCTTCCACATTTGGGACGCAGCTAGTGACGTTGACGCAGACCAGTCGGCCGACAAGGTCGTGGGTGTTAACGGCAAGACCAACTTGGCTGGCTTGGACCTCTCAGGTGCCATTGTCAAGAGGCTGACCGACGGAAACACCACCTATGTGGCGAACGCCAAGGTAAGCCCTGTGGACAATGTCACTGTAGACGGCACCATTGCCTACGACAACGCAAACTCGGCCAGAGCAGTTGTCGTGGAGTCTACTGTGACCAGCATTCCTAACTACACCATCAAGGCCGGTTATCGCAACCTCGATGAGGACTTTGCACCGCCGTATGCTGCACAGGAAGACCCGGACAAGGGTAGGAACGAGCAGCCCGACGTGGTAAGGTTCGCCGGCCAGACCGGTTACAACGCTGAGGTCAGCACCACGATAGCCAACTTCGACATCACAGGCAAGCTGGATAGGTACAACACTTCCAGCGAGCAGATGAGGACTGTTGGCCTGGCTCTCGGTACAACAATAGAGGGCTTTGACCTGAGCCTTGAGCACAACATCAACACCGACCTGGCAGCCAATGCGAGCACGACTGACTCGACTTTGGTCGCTCAGAGAGGGTTCGTTGTCGCAGACCACGAAATCCAGGGCAAGTACACCTACAAGACCAATCCCAACGCCGTGGATGGCGAGAGGAAGCACACTGTTGAGGCCTCAACGAGGACAGACGTCGCAGCTCTCAAGGACGTCGAGCTTGCAGCCAAGCTGCAGTCCAACGGAGGACTCGACAGTCTGAACTACAACGTCAAGGCTTCCTACGATGCGCCGAACGGTATGTCTTTCGGTGCGGAGTACGACGGCGAAGCCGGATTCTCTGCGAATGCCGGCATGAAGGTAACGTTCTAAGTTGCCAATCAGACACGAAGCCGACTAAGGCTTATTACCTCGCCAATCTATCGATTTAGCCACCACAGAATGCTCCTGCACTGTGTAGGGGCGATCCCAACAGGAGCGAGTCTCGGTCTCTGAGTCCGAGACTCGCTCACCTGTACTTCAGTTTCTTTGTAAGTTTCCTTGATGTGAAAGAAGGATATTACAAAAGTGTGTTGAATAACAGTATACACATGGAGAGGTCCATAGCTTGATTGAGGAGGTACATCGGCAATGGCGAAAGTGGTACTCGACCACGTCACTAAACGTTTTGGCAATGTGATCGCGGTCAACGACGCATGCCTGGAGATCAAAGACAAGGAGTTCCTAGTGCTGGTCGGACCATCGGGGTGCGGAAAGTCTACGACACTCCGAATGGTGGCGGGATTGGAGGAGATCACCGAGGGTAACATCTATATTGGGGATACCTTGGTCAACGACATCCCGCCCAAGGATAGAGACATAGCGATGGTGTTCCAGAACTATGCTCTGTATCCTCACATGGACGTCTATAACAACATGGCGTTTGGACTCAAGCTTCGGAAGTACCCGAAGGCGGAGATTGACAGACTGGTCAAGCAGGCAGCTCAGATCTTGGGTATAGAAAACTTGCTGGACAGAAAGCCAAAGGCTCTTTCGGGTGGTCAGAGACAGAGAGTTGCTCTCGGCCGAGCTATCGTGCGTGAGCCAAAGGTCTTCCTTATGGACGAGCCGCTGTCCAACCTCGACGCCAAGCTGAGGGTCGTGATGAGAGCCGAGCTCTCCAAGCTGCACATGAGGTTGCAGACGACAGTTATCTATGTTACTCACGACCAGACAGAGGCTATGACCATGGGCGATCGCATTGTCGTCATGAAGGACGGGTTGATCCAGCAGGTCGGCGCACCTCTGGAGATTTACGACAATCCTGACAACATGTTCGTAGCCGGATTTATTGGTACACCTCCGATGAACTTCATAGACGCTGTGCTGGTCAAGGAGGGTGACGACCTCTATGTCAAGGGTCCCGGCTTCAAGCTGAAGGTACCATCAGGACGTTTCAAGGACCTTGGCCCATACATCGACAAGGAAGTTGTCTTCGGCATTAGGCCTGAGGACATCATTGACGCAGAGTTCTATCCTGGCGAGGTCACAGATGACAACTCTATCGTTGCAATGGTGGATGTCACTGAGCCGCTCGGATCTGAGGTTCTCGTCTACTTGTCGTTTGGCGAGTCGATGGTCACAGCCAAACTAGATCCTCATACCAGAGCCGAGGATGGCGAAAACCTCAAGGTGGTATTCGCCATGCACAAGATGCATCTGTTCGACAAAGACACCGAGATGGTGATCAGGTAGGTCACACTCGCGTGTGAATAGATAGGCTGGCGGGGCTGCCCGCGTGGGTGCCTGTCACAGACCTTGTGGGTTGATTAAGGGATGGTACTCGGGATCTGGGTACCATCCTTTTTCGATAAGTGAAGCAAGAGGGGAGAACGCACTATGCAGTTCAATTTGGATGACATAGCTGCAATGGAACAGCTTGACCCAGGGGGAATGACCGGTCTAATCGTCGGCTTGCCCGATCAGTTGAAAGAGGCCCACGAGATAGGCCTAAAGGCGGAAGTCCCCGAGGATTACTCCAATGTCAAGAACGTCGTGATCTCAGGGCTCGGGGGATCTGCGATTGGCGGTGACCTGCTGAGGTCGTTGGCCACGGGCAAGTCGAGAGTTCCTATTTCGGTCAACCGTGACTACGACATACCGGCGTACGTAGGGCCTGATACTCTCTTTGTAGCTTCTAGCTACTCCGGCAACACAGAGGAGACACTCGCGGCATTTGACAGTGCAGTAGCTGCCAATGCCCGCGTGCTTTGCATCTCGTCTGGGGGTGAACTCACCAAGCGAGCGACGGATCAAGGGATTCCTGTAATCAAGATCCCCGGCGGCCCTGCTCCGCGTGCGGCTTTAGGCTATTCTTTCCTTCCACTCTTGATTGTGATGCGAAGGCTGGGCTTGGTAGAGGATGACATCGGCGATGTTGATGAGATGTTGTCAATCATGGTTGGACTGAGGGAGGTCTTGGCTCCTCAGTCACCTGAGAGCGTCAACCAAGCAAAGCAGTTGGCTCGCAGAATCCACGGCAAGCTCCCCATTATCTATGGCGCCGAAGGTTACCGAGCTGTGGTTGCCCAGCGCTGGAAGGGCCAGGTCAATGAGAACAGCAAGGCCCCTGCCTACTGGAACGTGTACCCGGAGCTCAACCACAATGAGATAGTCGGATGGAAGGCTTATCCCGAGCTCTTGTCTCGCATGTACGTGATCAACCTGAGGGACAAGACTGAGTCCCCCAAGATGCAGAGGCGCATCGAAGTCACTTCTGAAATCATCAAGAAGCTGGCTGCCGGTGTAGAGGACGTCTGGGCTGTTGGCAAGTCCGATCTTGCCAAGCTCTTCTCTCTGGTGTATATAGGAGACTTCGTCTCGCTCTACCTAGCTTTCCTCAACAACGAAGATCCGCTTCCAGTTGAATCTATCGCATACTTAAAGAGCCAATTGGCACAGGTAGAGGAATAAGGAGGGAGATGGCGGTTGCGGGCTTGCTACATTGGAGTTGACTTGGGAGGCACGAAGATAGCTACCGGAGCCGGAGATCAGACCGGAGCAATTCTGGTCCGGGATGTCCGGCCGACTGAGGCTCACAAGGGCACAGAAGCCACGATCAACAACATCAAGGCAAGTATTCGCCAAGTGCTTGAGCAGCTCGGGCCTGATCTGCAGGTCTGCGGGATTGGAGTTGGCAGCCCAGGGCCCTTGAGCGTCAGTGAGGGTGTCGTGTACAGCGCACCCAATCTAGGCTGGGACCATGTACCCATCCGCCAGATCCTCAAGGATGAGTTCGGGGTCAGGGTCGAGGTAGGCAATGACGCAAATGTTGCAGGCCTGGCCGAATGGCGATTTGGTGCGGGAGAACAATGCCGCAACATGATCTATGTGACTGTCAGCACAGGGATCGGAGGGGGAATCATTGTCGATGGGAAGCTCCTCCTCGGGTCGCACGATTTCGCAGGAGAGATCGGGCATATGATCATGGTGGAGAATGGCCCTCTGTGCGGGTGCGGAAGGCGAGGCTGCTTTGAAACGCTCGCCTCAGGCACTGCGATTGCCAGGCGAGCGCAAGAAGCGGTGCGCCTCGGAGTGCCAACTGCTATGTTGGAACTAGTAGACGGCGACATCGACCGGATCGACTCCGCTGTTGTTGCGCGGGCTGATGCAGCCGGCGACGCTCTCGCGTCTGAGATCCTCGACGAGGCTATCAGATATCTGAGCATTGGCCTGGGCAACCTGGTAACAATATTCAACCCCGATCGCATAGTGATCGGCGGAGGGGTCTCGAACATAGGCGACAGGCTGTTTAGACCTCTTCGTCGGATGATTCTGTCAAGAGCTATGAGGGAATCAGTTAGCCGCGTTGAGATACACAGAGCCAAGCTGGGTTCAGATGTCGGAGTGGTTGGTGCTATGTGTCTGGTCATGGACTAAGCCCTCCCGGCTGAGCCGGGCAAGTCAGAGGCTCCAAAGCATATGGCAGAGGGGGAGAGAATACTATTCAGATGATAGTGCTCTCTCCCTTTTCTTTTTGACGCCCGCAACTGATCGCTGATCCGAGGAGCGTTGCGAAGGAGGATGCCAATGCACCGATTGGCTCTGATTGCCCTGGTAGCGGTGACAGTCGGACTGTTCGTGCAACTTGTCGCCTGCAGTAGCTCAGGCGCGGATGCAAGCCGCATGTTGTTCAGCATGGAGGACCCTCCCGATGATGACTACGGGCCGGGGACCTATATCTACCCAACACATCACGCATTTAGCCCACACCGGGGGATCTTGGACTTGAGGCGTTTTGAGGTATTTGACACTCACGAGACCGTCGATTTCTACTTCTCCTTTGCAGTGGTCACAAATCCATGGCACGCCCCTGAAGGGTTTAGCCACCAGTTAATCGACCTCTATATCGATTGCATCGAGCGCGCAGGCCGCGACCGCCCATTGCGTGATGGGCCTAGGGTCCGGTTTCCTTCGGAATCAGGTTGGGACTACCTCATCAGAGTCGTTGCATGGGATGGGTGCCGACTGTTTCGTGCGGATGACCCCTCAAACGCCAAAGGGACAAAGGACGGAGTCTCAGCAGTTCTCCTGCAGGACGGCAAGACTATCAAGGTGTCTGTCAGGCGCGATCATTTCGAGGTGGAGCCTAGCCCAAGATGGCAGTACTTCTGCCTCATAGGTTCGCAGGACGTCTTTGGAGAGGATGAATACAGGCCTGTCATGAGGGAGGCGGGGCTGTGGCACTTCGGGGGTGCAGAAGACGAGAGATTGGCTCCGTATGTGATAGACTTGCTTGCACCCGCCAAAGGGCATCGGAGCCAGCAATCACAGCTTCTCTCATACGATAGTGGCCGAGGTACTCATGCGCTGCTCTATCCGGTTGGCGGGCAGTCGTTTAGCGTAGCGACTCTGGTCCTGTCAGTTGTCATCGCCGTGCTCCTCTTGGGTGTCGGGATAGGGCTTGCAGTCATAAGGCGAATGGCAAACCGGACTCCGCCAAACGGACGATAGCTACGTCAATGTGTAGCCCGTGCGGTTCTTGGGTACACTAACTGCGAGATGCGCACTGCCCGTGCGATTTGTCGTTGTTGAAGGGCATTACCGCACACGACTGGGGCGAACACATGAAGATCGTAATGCTCACATGGGAGTATCCTCCCAGGTCGGTTGGGGGGATCGCACCGCACGCACAGCAGTTGTCCAGGGCACTAGTTCAGCGAGGCCACGATGTGCAAGTCGTGACTCATCTCGAAGGCGACGCCAAGAGATTGGAAGACGACAAAGGCGTGACCGTGCATAGGGCTCCAATGGCTAGTCCCGCTCCCTTGGACTTCCTCACTTGGGTCATGCAGATGAACCTAAACCTCATTGAGACTGTCGTTAAGATCACGCGCAGGTCAGGGCCGCCTGACATCATCCACGCGCACGATTGGCTGGTGGCGTACGCCGCCAAGTCGCTCAAGCATTCCTTAACAGTCCCTCTGGTTGCCACGATCCATGCCACTGAGGCAGGGCGTAACTCCGGATTGCACAATGCTCTCCAGAGATACATCGGAGATGTAGAATGGTGGTTGGGTTTTGAGGCCTGGAGGGTGATCTGTTGCAGCACATATATGCTGGATGAGGTCATGAGAGTATTCCAGCTACCTATGGACAAGATCGATGTCATTCCCAACGGAGTCAATGCCGGGGAGTTTGCCTCAGATGCGGACATCGCCGAGTTTCGGCGAAGGTACGCGGCAGACGACGAAAAGCTGGTTTTCTTCGTGGGCAGGCTCGTGCACGAGAAGGGTGTCCATGTCCTGATACAGGCTATGCCAAAGGTGCTGGCTCACTATGGAAAAGCCAAACTTGTCGTCTCGGGTAAAGGGCCGGCAATGGACTACCTCAAGTCTCTCGCATCGCAGCTTGGTGTCTGGGACCGAGTATACTTCACCGGATATATCGATGACGATACTCGCAACAAGCTGTACAAGGCCGCTGATCTGGCGGTCGTGCCGAGCTTGTACGAGCCGTTTGGCATTACGGCCTTGGAAGCCATGGCCGCCCGCTGTCCGGTCGCAGTCAGCGACGTGGGCGGCCTGGATTCCACTGTTCAAATCGGAGTCAACGGGTACAAATTCTACGCAGGCAATCCCAACTCCCTTGCTGATACCATCCTACACGTCTTCTTTTGCCCGGACGATGCCGAGCGCGTGAGCAGGCGAGCATATGAAGAAGTGATCACGAAATACTCCTGGGGACGAATCGCCACGCTAACAGAGCAGACATACAGCAGAGTACTTCATGAGTTCAAAAACAGCGACTGGGCGCTGACATCTACGGAGTTGGTGACACGTGAAAGCAGTTATCATGGCAGGCGGAAAAGGCACGAGATTGAGGCCCTTGACATGCGACCGCCCCAAACCGATGGTCCCGATCTTGGGCAAGCCTATCATGGAATATATCCTAAGACTCCTTCTGAAGCACGGCATTCGTGACGTACTGGTGACTCTTCAATACAAGCCTGAAATGATAATGGAGTACTTCGGAAACGGCAGTGCTCTCGGCATGCACATCCGCTATTTCATTGAAGACCAGCCTCTCGGCACGGCAGGCAGTGTCAAGAGCGTGGAGGGATATCTAAATGAGCCGTTTCTGGTCGTAAGCGGCGACGCCATGACTGACATCGACTTGACGTCTGCCCTTGACTACCATCGCAGCAAAGGGTCAACTGCTACCATTGTCTTGACTCGTGTACCTACGCCGCTGGAATACGGTGTAGTAATCATTGATGAGACCGGCCGAATCCGGCGGTTCCTAGAGAAGCCCAGCTGGAGTGAAGTCTTCAGCGATATGGTGAACACCGGCATATACGTCCTCCAGCCGGAGGTCTTGAGCTGGATTCCCGCAGGGCAGCCGTTTGATTTCAGCAAGGACCTATTCCCCAAGCTCCTTGAGTCAGGAGAGCCGATGTACGGATATGAGGCAAAGGGGTATTGGTGCGACGTAGGCAACATAGAGGCGTACGCAGCGACACACATCGACATTCTCGCAGGCAAGCTGGATGTTCCGATCCCGGGCAAGCAGATTCGCACAGGAGTCTGGGTCGAGGATGGAACTCAGATACACCCTACAGCCGTCCTAAACGCTCCCGCTTACATAGGCAGCCATTGCAAGATCGGTGCTAACGCAGAGATAGGTGCATACTCGGTGCTCGGCGAGCAGATCCTCGTCGGTGCGAACAGCTCGCTCAAAAGGTCGGTGATCTGGGACAATGTCTACTTGGGCAACGAGGTAGAGATACGGGGAGCCATCCTCTGCGACAGAGTTAGCGTCAAGGACAGGTGTGCGGTATTTGAAGGCGCCGTGATCGGCCCTGATTCAACAATAGGCCAGAGGGTGATCGTCAAGCCCGGTGTCAAGATCTGGCCTGACAAGTTCGTCAGCCCGGGCACGACATTGAGTTCGAGCGTCATATGGGGTTCGACCGCGTTTAGCAGGCTCTTTTGCACTCTGGGAGTGTCCGGTGCCTTCAACGTGGAGATCACCTCAGAATTTGCAGCCAAACTCGGGGCGGCGTATGGTTCTCGTTTGAAGGCCGAAGCCCCGGTTATCGTCGCGTCAGACGGGGCGAAGGCGTCGGACGTGGTGAAGCAGGCCATTTCTGCAGGCATCCTCTCCTCCGGGCGAGACGTGAGGGACATCAAGACCGCGACTATGCCTCTGACTCGCTTCGCAGTAGCGAAGCTGGGCTCTGTTGGAGGAGTGTACGTATGTCGCTCACCCGGCGATCAGAACGGCATACTCATGCGCTTCATGGACGAGCAGGCACTTGATATAGATAGCTCCACACAGAGGGGTATCGAGCGCGACTTCTTTAGCGGTGACTTCTCGAGAGCCCCTGCTTCTGCTTGTGGCAGCATCACAACTGTCCGAGACATTGGAACTCATTATCTCAAAGAGCTCTTGGCTACGGTCGATCGCGAGGCTGTTAGACGAAGCGGGTTCAAGGCCGTGCTCCAGGTAAACCGCTTGACAACATCGCCGTTGGTCCAAAGGCTGATGAGTGAACTCGGTGTTGACGCGGTCATCCTCGATGAGGCCCCTGAGTTCGGCGACTCGTCCGGTGTAGAGACCGACGGAGATCGGGTGCTGGAGGGCCTTGTGAGGATCTCGCAGCAGGTGGTGTCATCCGGGGCGGATATAGGCGCTCTGGTGGATTCGAGCGGCGAGCACGTCATGCTTGTCGACGAGCTCGGGTCGTCTCTATCGAGCGAGAGCTTCCTCGCACTCCTGTCCCTGATGACACTCAGACAGCGCACAGGCGCCAGAGTAGTTGCGCCAGTAACTGCCCCAAGAGTCATTGACCGATTGGCCGAGAGGTTCAACGGCGCGGTAGTTCGGACGAAAGCCAATGTGCGGTCAATGATGGAGATGATGGTCAGGCAAAAGGTCTCAATCGGAGGTTCTGACCTGCCAAGCTTCCAGCCAGCTTTTGACGCAGTGGCCGCGCTCGCTAGGCTTCTCGAGTTTATGGCCAAGGAGGGCGTGTCCCTCTCCAGTATAATGACCCGAGTGCCGCCCATTCACATGGACCGGGCAACCGTAGCATGCCCATGGGACAGGAAGGGGCAAGTAATGCGCACTCTCATAGAGACCGAGCCAAAGGACAAGATGGAACTCCTCGACGGCATAAAGGTCTACCACGGTTCGGGATGGGCGTTGGTGCTGCCGGACTCGGATGAACCCGTATTTCACGTGTACTGCGAAGCCGCGTCAATGGAAAGCGCGATCGAGCTCAAGGAATTGTACGTCTCGAAGATCAACAAGATCAGCAGCGCTGACGATCCTATGGGCCGGTCTGGAGACAGGACACATGAGCTCTAGCGAACACCGGAGCTAGTGAACCCGATAGAGCTCTAGTGGCGTTAGCTGACCATGTGTGACGCATAGATGGAGTAGTCGATTTCTGGGAATATGTTGTCCTTCCACTCAAGGTGTGACAGGTAGTCCGGGTCAATGCGGTCCTGCGTTATCTGGTCAAACAGCTCCGCAAATCGTCCAACATGGTTCTTGGTTCTCCTTATGGCGTAGTCCACCATGGTCCCGGTCTTCATGATGAACGCCCAGTCGCTGCTTTGAGCGAGCAGGAGTTCACGGGCTGCCTGGTTGAGGGCGCGTCGAAGTATGCCTTCAGCCTTGGGGTACCTGTTTGCGAGTTCAACCATTTGCCGAGAGGCTCGGTGCAAGTGTCGGTAGATCCAATCGTTGGTTTCGTTGAGCCATACCTCGCAGTAGCCTTTGAACCCCCAGCTCGACATAGTCGGTGTCGACACCTGGTTGTGAGAGTACGACGTGAGGTAATCCGACGGAGTGACAAGGCGGTAAATGTCCTGTTCGTAAGCTGACTTGCGGATCAAGAAATCCAGCCATTCCGGCCCCTCAAACCACCAGTGCCCAAACAGCTCTGCATCGTACGGCGCAACGACAATGGGTTGCCGATCTAGCAGCGATGCGAGAAACTCCAACTGACGTTCTCTGTTGAACATGAAGTTGCCCGCATGCAGTGCAGCTTTGTTCAGAGCAGCTTGACGGTTGTATATGGCCTTCTCGTCGGTCTTGCCGGTTATTCTGTGATACTTTATCCCAGTGTGCCCTCGTATGCCGTTTCGCAGATAGGGGCAGATGTAGTCGTAATCCAGGTCAAATCCTATGTCTCTGTAAAAGTCCCTGTAGTCGAAGTCTCCCGGGTAGCCTTCGTCTGCACTCCAGACCTGCTTTGATGATTCGGGATCGCGGCCAAAGACTGCTACCCCTGATTGACAGTATATGGGCGCGTAGACTCCGTACTTCGGCCTGGGGCTCGCGAAGAGAACTCCATGCGTGTCTGCAAACGTATACCTAATCCCATGGCGGGCAAGCGCGGAGTCAACTCCCGGGTAGAACCCACATTCAGGCAACCAAAACCCAAAGGGGCTGAAGCCGAAATGACGCCTGAAGTGGCTGACGCCTACGGATATCTGAGCTTCGACGGATTGGGCTACTTCATCCATGAGCGGCAGAAAACCGTGAGTAGCAGCGCTCGTAATAAGCTCGACTGCACCCACATCGTGCAGGCGTTTGAACCCTGAGAGGAGATTCCGGTTGTACTTGTTCTCAAAAACCTCCCGGACATGATAGGCCCTCTCTCTGTACATCAAGGCAAGCGAATGGAGCTCTGGGTTAAGAACCGTCCGCTTGACCTCTTTCTCACATAGATCGATGAGACGATTGACATAATCGACATATCTTTGTTGTAGGAGCGGATCAGTGAGCATCTCCATTAGGGGAGGTGACAGTGATACCGTTATCCTGAACTCAACGCCGTCTTCCACTAATCCGTTGAACACATCTAGCAGCGGAATGTACGTTTCAGTGATCGCTTCGTTGAGCCAGTTGCCTTCCAGGAAGCCATCTGTGTCCGGGTGCTTTACATATGGAAGGTGGGCGTGCAACACGATTGCCACATAGCCCTTAGGTGATTTCTTCATCGCAGCGACCTCGTTCCATCGTCCATTTGACGCCGTGTACGTGCGTGCTCTTGCCCTCGAGCGAACTCAAAGCCCCCCACGGGCCAGATGGACTAAACCCGCGGACAAGGGCTTCTGAACCCATTAACAGCCTGCGACGGGCTAACCGCGACACGAACCGCTGTTGAAATTCTGGTGAGCTCGGCCCAAAGCCCGCTGACATCCAATAAAGCTTGTCAAATCCGCTGAGGACCATCCATTCCTCGTCAGTGACGTCTGAGATCCGGTCTCTCGGAGTTGACACCAGGCCGGACCTGGCGAGAACGAGCTCGCGGCCAGTCGGAGTTATGATTGCTATGTCTGCGCAGTATGTTCGGTTCGCAGCCGGGACATTGATGTACCAGCTGGTTGCTTCGTCGCCTATTCCTATGTCCATCCTGCTTCGTATATCGCCAAGAACACCGTCTGTGACATCGTAGACCCGAAGGAGCTTTATGCTCTTGGACCATGCATCACGGCCGTAATCCCTGCATACGCGTTGCTTGTCCTGCTCCGATACGCTCCAGTAAGCATAGATCCAATAGGGATCGCGAACCATCAGAGTCAGAATGGTCTCGTTGTACCTCTGAGGAATACGGTATTCCGGAGGGTCCTCCGGAATCGGCGACGTGATTTCAGTGCGGCCCCTAAACTCAGCCGGCGTCGGACTGCTTGGGCTTTGGCGGTCGAGTTCTGGAGACTTGTGCAAGTACATGCTGGATTGAGAATCACCCACTCGAGTGGAGGAGGGATCGTCATCAGCGCCTATACCTGCGCCTATGTGGTTGTGCCGAGCCCTGCCGGCATTGCCAGCTGAGTCCTGCATTGGGCGGCGATATCCTCCTCGTGTAAAGTGGTACTGGAAGCCGATCTCGTGACTTGGGATCAATCTGTGAGAGCCATCTAAGCGACGACTGCGTCCATTGCTTAATATCGCCGTTCCTGTATGAGTTTATACTGTAAAACGTCCGGCTGTGGAACACTGCCGAATATCCGGGAGAGAGCTGGAGATAATAAGCAGTAAGGCGCGTTCGAATGCAGAGATGCATTCATGTCTTGACGCGTCAATCTCTTGACCCGGCAGAACGCGCTTGGGAGCAACACGATGACGCTAGGGTATTTCTGTTTGGTCCTTCACAGTCATATCCCTTACACAAAGAAAGCTGGCAAATGGCCATTCGGAGAGGAATGGCTCTACGAAGCAATGGCCGAGACATACATACCTATCCTAGATATACTTGCAGGACTCAACGAGTCGGCCCGGGTGTGTGTAAGCATATCTCCAGTGCTCATGGAGCAGCTGAGAGATCCGTACATGAATGAGGGTTTCGAGGAATACCTAGGGCAACGTCTGGCTGCAGCATCTGCGGATGTGTCGAGGTTTGCAGCGACCTCAGACTACCGACTCAAGAAGCTGGCAGAGGGATATGTGGACTACTACGAAAAGGTCAAAGACGCGTATATCCGGGTATGGAATCGCGATCTCTTGGGGGCCTTTAAGAGTCTCCAGGACCAGGGACGCATTGAAGTCATTACGAGTGCAGCAACTCATGCATATCTGCCGCTCATGGGCGACGAGGCTTCCGTCAGGCTGCAGCTGCTTGTTGGACGCGAGACCTACAAGGCTTACATGGGCAGAGAGCCTGCAGGCATTTGGCTACCTGAATGCGGTTACAGGCCCAGAGGCGGAAAAGACCCGCATGGCGGGACTCTGCGGCCTGGAATCGAGCAACACCTAAAGGAGTTGGGAATACACTACTTCCTTGTCGATTCCCATGCGATAGAGGGCGGTGCGCCGCTTGGCATCTATAGTTCTAGGTTGGCTCACTCATTCCAACATGCCGATGCGGAGAACTCCGCTCATACAGGAAGGAGCACCTTTCGCCCATACTACGTAGAGGATTCAGGTGTAGCTGTATTTGGCCGCGACCGGAGGACCGGCTCGCAGGTGTGGTCCAGCGAATGGGGGTATCCCGGAGACGGGAGCTATCGAGAGTTCCACAAGAGAGACGAGAAGTCAGGTTTTAGATATTGGCGCGTGACAAACAGATTGACCGGGCTTGACAGAAAGGAGCTGTACGACCCGGATCAAGCAATGGCCCGCGTCTTTGAGCAATCCACTCACTTTGTCTGCCTGGTGAGAAACCTTCTATCAAGCTTTGCCGCTTCTTCCAAGACTCCCGGTATCCTCGTTGCTCCCTATGATATTGAGTTCTTTGGGCACTGGTGGCATGAAGGCCCGCAGTGGCTGCGCCAGGTGTTGACCAAGCTCGCTGAGATTCCGGAAGTAGAAGTGAGCACTCCAAGCGCTTATCTGTCAAAATACCCGCCAACCGAGGCAGTAAGGCTGAGGGAGAGCTCATGGGGGGTAGGTGGCAAGCACTATGCCTGGATGAACGAAGCGACCGCTTCGTTGTGGCAGGAGTTGTTTGCTGCAGAGTCTCGGCTAGCCTGTGTGATTGAACAGTGTCGAAACTCATCGGCGTTCGATACACGAATGGCTAGGCTGATAAACCAAGGTATCAGGGAGCTCATGCTTATGCAGAGCAGTGACTGGCCGTTCCTAATCACGACCGGTCAGGCGGCCGACTACGCCAGGTCGCGCTTTGCAGAACACAAGGACAGACTCGAGAAGGTCTTGACGGCCGCGGAGGCCCTAGCAGGTGGGTGCTGCGATCAGCGAGTAGATGAACTAGAGGAGATCGAGCAGATCGACTCCTTGTTTAGCGGCCTGGAACTGTCCAGTCTGGTCAACTGGAGCTAGAGGACAGTGTACGGCGTGCAGGAATTGCGGCAATCATCTGAGAACTCTAACGAGGATCCAATGCAGCACAGATGTGTCAGCAGTGAGGAGGTTCGGCCATGCGAGTAGTGGTCATCACCGGACTGTCTGGAGCAGGCAAGAGCGAGGCGATCAAGTCACTTGAGGATATTGGATATTTTTGCATAGATAACCTTCCTCCGGAACTCATTCGCAAGCTGGCTGAGCTTTTTTCACAGTCGGATCGCACAGTGAATAGGATAGCCCTGGTGGTTGATGTTCGTGCCGGCGCGTCTCTCTCAGACGCTCTTGCAGACTTAGAGGAACTCCGCAGGATAGCGGCTGACTTCACAATCTTGTTTCTCGACGCGTCGGATGAGACATTGCTGAGACGATTTAAGGAGACGAGACGCAGGCATCCTTTGGGTTCTGAGGGCGGTATTCTCGAGGGTATTCGGCGTGAGCGGCAGCTCCTGGCGGCCATTAAGTCAGCCTCGGACCAAGTGATAGATACATCGGGTATTACATCTCGCCAGCTGCGCAACAGACTTGTCGAGCTTTTCAGCGAGGACGCCAGATTTGATACGTTCTCCATTACAGTCGTCTCCTTTGGGTTTAAGTATGGCATACCTCTGGACGCAGATCTCGTGTTTGATTGTAGGTTTTTGCCAAACCCATATTGGGTTGAATCGCTTAAACCAATGCAAGGGACAGACCCTGAAGTGCGGGAATACGTTCTGAAGTGGCCTGTAACAAAAGAGTACATCGAACGTCTCAAAGACCTGTTGGAGTTTCTCGTTCCGAACTACATCGAAGAGGGTAGGAGCCACCTGATCATCGGAATCGGATGTACGGGAGGGCGTCACAGGTCTGTAGTCCTTGCTGAGGAGATAGTATCTCACTTGACACACCTTGGGTACTCGGCAGGCTTGGAGCACAGGGACATGAGCGCTAACTGATTGAGAGGGATCACGTCAATTGGCATTCCTTAAGTGGCTATATCCGGGGATGGGTTTGAAACGGTGGTTCTTCTTGGCGGTCCTTGGAGGCCTTATGGCCGGGCTCGGACTTGACTGCCTGTTCGGTGAAAGCATCTTGTCATTTGCTGGCCGAGCGCTAGACCGAGTCGGTGTCCAGTTTACCACGGACACGGAGGTCAGGTGTTCAGTGGCGGCAGTGCTGTTGGTCACGGGGATTCTTTGCATCGCGTTTGGCCTGGCGATGGCTATCAAACGCGTTGTCTTGGCTGTGAGGCCTGGATATGGGGGCCGCATTGCAGATGCAGTGCTCAATGACAGCACACTCAGGAGAGGGCCTTCGGTAGTCGTGATTGGAGGCGGGACCGGACTCTCTACCTTACTGCGGGGCCTTAAGCAATACACCAGCAACATTACAGCTATCGTCACTGTCACTGACGACGGAGGAAGCTCGGGCCGCCTGAGAAATGAACTCGGAATCCTTCCTCCCGGCGACATACGCAATTGCCTCGTTGCACTTGCCGACACGGAGCCGCTGATGGAGCAGCTCTTGCAGTATCGGTTTAGGTGCGGTTCGGGACTGAACGGCCACAGTTTTGGCAACTTGTTGATCGCTGCATTGACTGAGCTTTCAGGCGATTTTGAGTTGGCAGTGAGGGAGTCTAGCAAGGTCTTGGCGGTCCGGGGCCGAGTGCTCCCCTCTACACTGAGTGATGTAACTATTTGCGCGGAGCTGATCGACGGATCCATAGTTCGGGGCGAAACGACCCTTTCAGCACAAGACAAGCCGATACGCCGAGTCTTCATCGAGCCGCAGGACTGCACTCCTCTGGCTGATGCAGTAGAGGCTATAGGAGAGGCCGATGCAATCGTTCTGGGGCCCGGCAGCTTGTACACTAGTGTGATTCCCAATCTGTTGGTCAGGCAACTGACCGCAGAGATCGCCGCATCTCGAGCTCCTAAGATCTACGTGTGCAACGTAATGACTCAAAAGGGTGAAACAGACAACTACGGCGTCTTCGATCATGTCAAGGCTATTCTAGACCATTCGGTTGACGGCCTATTAGACTATTGCGTAGTCAACGACGGCCGAGTCTCTGAGCCCCTCCTCAAGCGGTACAGCGAGATGTCTCAGCACGTAGTCAGAGATGATTCGAAGCGGGTCGCCGCACTTGGAATCCGTGTCGTGAAGGCAAACGTGGTCAGTGAGACTGAAGTAGTGCGGCATGATCCCATAAAGCTGGCGTCTGTCCTTATGCAGCTCATTGCAGAGATCAGAGAGGCGCAAGAGCCGAAGCCCACTGTTCGCAGGTTCGTTTGCCGCATGTTCAGGCGGAGAGAGTACATCCGGTCGTAGGGTCTCGATTGGAACGTAAGTCCGTTCGTGCCTATCCTATCCAAAGACTAACGTGCACACAATGATTGATGCCAAGAAACCGACTATATCGGCTATCAGGCCTGTCCAGACAGCATGTCTTACTCTGCGTATCCCGACTGCGCCGAAGTACACGGTGACAATGTAAAAGGTCGTGTCTGCACTTCCTTGGATGGTGGACGCCATCCGTCCGATCATTGAATCAGGCCCATGGGTGGACAGCAGGTCTGCGAGAATGCCCAGCGAGCCGCTGCCTGACAATGGCCGCACTATGAGAAGCGGCACCACTTCGACGGGCACTCCTATGACATTCAGGACCGGAGACAGGACTGAGGCAGCCATATCGAGTGCGCCCGAAGCCCGCAGGATCCCAAGAGCCAGGAACATCGCGAGTAGAAACGGCAGGATCCTCAAGGCCACCGAAACGCCGTCCTTTGCTCCTTTTACGAACTCTTCGTAGACCGGCACCCTTTTGTAAGCACCCCAGACGAGAATTGCGATGATCAACAGTGGTACAGCAAGCGCCGAGGCGCTTTGGATGGTGCCGACCAGTCTCTCAAGCAGTACTGACTTTGCCAGCATTGGCACAGTCACCTCCCTCTGTTTGAGCGAGACTTGGCAGAGGCGCGACGAAAGAGGCTGTCAGCAATGAGAGCAGCAGCAGTCGAGCACGTGGTAGCTATGAGTGTAGTGATGAGGATGTCAGCTGGGTTTGCAGATCCCGTCAGGCCCCTCATGGCAATAACTGTTGTTGGGACTACTGTTATGCTCGAGGTTGTGATAGCCAGCAACGTACACATAGCATCGCTGGCTGTGTCTTTTCTCGGGTTGAGCTTTTGGAGCTCTTCTATAGCTTTGATGCCAAGCGGGGTAGATGCATTGCCGAGCCCAAGTATGTTGGAGCTCATGGCAAGCGATATGTACGAGAGCGCTGGGTGCCTCCGAGGTATACTCGGAAACAGGAACCTTACGATCGGAGATATGGCCTTGGCTATGGACTCAGTAAGCCCCGACGCAGAAGCAACTTGCATCAACCCCGACCAGAGCATCAGCAGGCCGGTCAGTCCAATCACGAACTCAACAGCAGACTTGCAGGACTGCACTATCTCACTAGAGACACTGTCAAGGGTCCCGTTTACCGCAGCTATTAAGATCCCCGATCCGACAAGCAGCAGCCAGACTATGTTGATCACACGCAATCCCTCCTCGGATATTCATGTGTATGCTCGGGCAAGTGTAGTGATGTTGCCGGCTGCTGGGCACCTGATCGGAAGTCCGCAGTTCATAGAAGGATAATGTTGATTTATGTGGAATAACAACTAACGCAAGGTCGATAACCACAAGAACTCACACTTGTCCACATGACAACAACGCGTTGTAAGGGAGATGCATTAGTGCTTGCAGCCGAGCGGCGTCGCCGTATTATACAGATATTAGAAAAAGAGCACAGTGTCCGGGTATCCGACCTTTGCGCTCGGTTTGATGTTGCAGACGAGACAATCCGCAGAGACCTGAAGCAACTCGAGGCAGAGGGACTCGTTGAGAGGACACACGGTGGCGCAGTACTGAGTGACCGCGTCAGAGTGGCTTACCCTTACCACATGCGCAAGGTCCAGGCTCCAATCGAGAAACAGCGAGTCGGTAGAGCTGCCGCGCAACTGGTCGAAGACGGGTCTACGTTGATACTGGACAACGGCACGACCACACTTGAGGTAGCCAGGTGCTTGAGAGGCAAACGCAGATTGACCGTAGTGACCACGTCGCCTCTGATCGCTCTGGAGATGACCGGATATCCTGATGCGACTGTCATCTTGACAGGAGGGATCCTGGACCCGGACAGCCAGTCGCTGATAGGGCCTGACGCTGAGGAGTCTTTGCGCAAGTTGAGTGTAGATATAGCCTTCATTGGGACTAGCGGAGTGAGCGTTGAGCGGGGGTTCACCGCGTCCAACGTGTACGAAGCGCAGATCAAGTCCATTATGGTCAACGCGGCATCCAGACCCTATGTGGTCGCGGACGGCTCCAAGGTTGGCCAGAGTTCGCTGGTGTGCTTTTCGCCGCTGGGGGAAGTGTTTGGGCTGGTCACTGATTCGACAGCCAAACCGCACGAGCTCGACAAGCTGCGCGAATCGGGCTTGGATGTCGTGATAGCGGAAGAAATCTCGGGGGTGGTGCAATCGTGAAACCAGTCGTGTTTGTCACTCGGAGGATCCCCGAATCAGGGATCGACATGCTTCGTGAGACCTGTGAGGTGGTAGTGAACGGGGAGGACCGTGTCCTATCTAAGGAAGAGCTGATCGAAGGGGTAAAGGGGAAGGATGCGCTGCTGTGCCTGCTTACGGACAAAATTGACGCAGAGGTTATGGACGCCGGCAAGAGCCTCAAGGTCATCGCCAACTACGCTGTCGGCTTTGACAACATCGATGTCGAGGCTGCAACAAGCCGCAAGATCCCCGTCACCAATACTCCCGGCGTGCTGACTGAGACTACGGCTGATCTCGCTTGGGCCCTTCTCATGTCTGCGGCTAGACGGATCGTTGAGGGCGATAGGTTCACTCGAGAAGGCAAGTACAAGGGTTGGTCTCCCATGCTCTTGCTGGGCCGTGACGTATATGGAAAGACTCTTGGCATAGTCGGCTTTGGCAGGATTGGCGAGGCGATGGCCAGGAGAGCAAATGGGTTCTCTATGCAGGTCATCTACTATGACGAGAATAGGCGTTCGCCGGAGGAAGAGGAACGGCTTGGCGTCAGATATGTGTCCTTTCCTGAGCTCCTGGCACAGTCGGATTTCATATCAGTTCATGTGCCTTTGATGGAGAAGACTTACCACATGTTCGGCCCTGCTGAATTTGCAGCAATGAAGAAAACAGCCATACTGATCAATACGGCTCGCGGGCCGGTGATCGATGAGGCTGCGCTGGTAGAAGCGTTGAGAAAGGGCGATATCGCCGGTGCCGGGCTCGACGTCTACGAAGATGAGCCGCTGTTGAAACCTGGATTGGCTGATCTCGACAACGTTGTCTTGGCGCCTCACATAGGAAGCGCATCGGTTGAGACGAGGACCAAGATGGCAACTATGGCAGCACAGAACGTGCTGGCGGTACTCAGAGGAGAAGTCCCGCCCAACATACTCAACCGAGAGGTATTCGATTAGTCAGAGCGCTATCAATCTGATTCTCACTGGAGGGATCTAAGATGGCCCTAGAAAAAAACGTGATAAGCATTGTGCACTCCATGGCGTACCCCGGCCCGGGAAAGACAAACGCGGTAGCCAGGGGTGAAGCACCTGAGACTTACTTAATCACTACAGTTAAGAAGATAGCGGATGACCCTTACTTCGGTGGTATAGAGGTCACTCGAATCAAAAACAGAGACCACCGCAAGAAAGTTGCGAAGATTTTGAAAGACGCCAACATGGTGGTCACCTACAGCGCCCAACCCGTGCAGTTGATCAACGAAGACGCCCTGATAGACGAAGGGGATATCTCGTCTATCGATGAGACTAGCCGGATCAATGCAGTCGCACGGATCAAGGAATGCATTGAGGAGGCTTTTGAGCTAGGGGCTTCCAACTTCGCATTGGTCAGCGGAAAGGACCCCGGCACCTCCAACGGGCTTAAGGCGCGAAGGGAGGCAATGCGTTCCCTCGTCAGGTCGCTCGATGAGATTTGTCAGTATGCGAGCGAGAGAGCAGCCGAAATCGGAGTAGGCGAGCTGAATATCTTCCTAGAGATGTTCGATCGCCTAGACGAACCCGGCTGCAAGAACATGCTCATCGGGCCGACAACCGACGCTATCGAGGTCATCCAAGAGCTGAGGAATGTCTATCGGCGCAACAATCTGTGGCTCATGTATGACCTGAGCCATATGCTGCTCATGAAGGATTCATCGTTTGACGGCGAGGACCCGTTTGTCCTGAGAAAGCTCGCTCCGTACCTTGGTCATATCCACATTGGCACTTGTGTGCTCGATAAAGAGGACCCGCTCTACGGAGACACACACCCTCGTCTTGACTACCCGAACTCGGCAGTCACCAAGGAGCTGTTGGCTGAATTTGTCAAGGAGCTTCAGGCCATACGCTATTCTAAGGGCATAGGCTTTGAAATCGCCCCTTACGGCGATGACCAGAGCGACGCGATTGTTCGAACAGCCAAGAGTTACCTCGATGAAGCGAGGGACAGATACGATGTCAACTACGCTCTTGGCAGGTACTTCTTTCGACCCAGGACGTTTTTCCCGGAGAACCTGTTTGCAGCGATAACAGATGCCAGGGTACAGCGGCCGGAGATCATAACAGAAGAGGCCGCTGCACGAAAACGCAGGGACAAGTTGACCAAGAACGGACGTCTCATGATCCTTGCCTGCGACCATCCAGCAAGATATGTGACAAATGTTGGTGACGACCCGATTGGCATGGGCGATCGGATGGACTACCTTGGCAGAATTACCCGAGTGTTGATTCATGACGAAGTGGATGGGGTTATGGGGACTCCCGACATCGTAGAAGACCTGCTCATAGTCAGCGCCATGTTGAGGGAGAAGACCGGGAAAGGCCTTCTCGACGACAAGGTGATTCTCGGGTGTATGAACAGAGCGGGCTTAGCAGGCGCGAGGTATGAAATGGACGACCGGATGACTGCGTTCACTGCAGAGAGCATGCACAGATTGAGGCTGGATGGAGCAAAGATCATGTTTAGACTTGATCTCAACGACAAGTACTCCTTGCGGACTCTCACATACTGTGCAAAGGCTATAACCGAGTGCAACGCGCTTGGACTGCCAACATTCCTTGAGCCCCTGCCTGTCCAAAAGACCGACAGAGGCTATGAGGTCAAGCTCAACTACATCGACATGATACGTGTAATCGGAGTGGCGTCGGCTCTAGGGGACTCATCTCAGAACCTCTGGCTCAAAATACCATATGTAGACAAGTATGATCAGGTGGCTAAAGCCACGTCGCTTCCAATACTCATGCTGGGAGGCGCTTCAAAGGGCACTCCTATAGACACAATCGAGAACTTCGAAAGAGGCATGGGAGCAGGCACCAATGTCCGGGGTGCACTTGTCGGGCGCAATGTCCTCTATCCGGGTGTAGACGACCCGATGGCTGTTGCAGGGGCTATCAGCAAAGTCATACACTCTGAATACTCAACGCTGGCAGCCATCAAGTACCTGGCAAGCATCAGGGGTACTGATATGGATGCCTTGGCGCCGATATGCTGATGACGGCCGGATTGGCGAGTAGGACTGTGAGGTGAGTTCGTTGGACCTGATTTTGACCTATGACATCGGGACCACAGCCTGCAAGAGCGTGTTGTTTAGCGTCGACGGGACAGTTGTTGCAATGGCCGAGCAGGAGTTTCCGACCAGGCATCCCGAGCCGATGTGGGCGGAACAAGACCCTGATGACTGGTGGCAGGCAGTTGTGTCCACCACCCGGTCACTCATGGAAGGCAGAGAGAACGCCAGGATCTTGAGCATAGGCCTCTCCAGCCAGAGGGAGACGATAGTCCCTGTTGACAAACAGGGAAACAAGCTCTGCGACGCGATACTGTGGATGGACAGACGTACCGCCAAGGAAGCCGAGGACCTTGCATCGTACTTCGGCAGGGAAAACCTGCACAGTGTCACGGGAATGATCCCTGATGCGACGTTTAGTGCGACTAAATTGATGTGGCTTAAGCGTCACATGCCCGAGGTGGTCGACGCTGCGCACTGCTTCCTCCAGCCAAAGGAGTATGTCTGCTTGAAGTTGACAGGGGCGTTCACAACCGACTACTCCCTTGCTTCGCGGACAATGATGCTCGACGTGAGGAAGCTGTCTTGGTGTGACGATGTATTCGCTGCGGTCGGGATTTCAAAGGAGAAAATGCCTCGGATATACTACTCCGATGAAGTGGTCGGCACGGTAACCACGGAGGCTGCAGCACTGCTGGGCATCCCCTCTGGAATACCCGTGGTGGCCGGGGGAGGCGACCGCCAGTGCGAGGCGGTAGGTGCCGGGATCTTTGGAGACAGGGCAATGGAGTCTACAGGGACGACTTCAAACATCTCCTGTGCTTCTGACCACGTCATTGACAACCTGGATATCCGCGTTGTATGTTCGGTGCATGCTCTCCGTGGGCATTGGCTGATTGAACAAGGGCTTACCACCAGCGGCTCCATACTGAGGTGGTTTCGTGACACCTTTTGCCAAGAAGAGCAGGCCGACGCAGCCGCTCGCGGCATCAGCGCTTATGCAATCATCGATGAAATGGTAGCCAACGCGCAGCCTGGATCACACAAGCTCTTGATGCTGCCGTTCTTTATGGGCGCCAAGGCAACACGGTGGAATCCCGCGGCACGTGGAGCGTTCCTGGGAGTGACGCTTGGACATGGCAAGGCTGAGTTTGCTCGGGCAATCATGGAAGGCGTAGCCTTTGAACTTCGAGCCTGTCTTGATATACTCAAGGGGATCGGGCTTGAACCGTCACAGATTGTCTCTATGGGCGGAGGCTCCCGCGGAGATGTCTGGAATCAGATAAGGGCGGATGTCACCGGCAGGCCTGTCAGTGTGCCGAGGGTGACTGACGCGGCGTCTCTTGGAGCCATGATCTTGGCAGCCAAGGGCGTTGGAGTCATCAGTGATGTTGCGGAAGCCTCGGTGACGCTAAATCCACCGCAGAAACGCTATAGCCCTACCGCAAGTTCGCAGGCAGTGTATGATCAACTCTACCCGATCTACGATGACTTCTACGCTGCAGTCGAGGGCTTGTTTGACCGGTTGGATGCGGTCAAGGCCCAGTGAGACCTAGAGGGCGAGTGCAGTGACCTTTTCTGAAAGGGTAAAGAATGAACTAGTCAGGCGCAAGAAGGACGAATGCCCCGAGTGCGCGTATGCCGAACTCGGGGGATTCGTCCATACTGCTGGCTCTATTTCAATCCTAGGACGCCAAAGGCTGAGCGTTACCGTAGAGGTAGACAGGCCTGCGATAGCTCGTCGCGTCTTCACCCTGGTGAAGAGGCTCTTCGGCGTTCATTCTGTCATCGCAGTCAGACGCTCCTCTCGCTTGGGAAGGCATAATACGTACGTAGTGAACATCCCCCCGTCCGCACAAGTGACAGAAGTCGTTCGGCGGCTTCACGTACTTGACGACGACAGCAGCCTGACTCGAGGCATTCCGTGGAGACTTGTGGGAGATAAATGCTGCCAGCGTGCCTATCTTCGCGGTGCGTTTGTCGTTCGCGGCTATGTGAACGATCCTGTAAAGGGCTACCACTTGGAGGTGACAAGCAACAGCTTTGATCACGCTTCGGACCTGGTGAAGCTGACAACCAAGTGGGATATCAAGGCCAAGACGACCGAGCACAAGCAAAGGCACATATTGTACGTGAAGGGCGCAGACGATGTTTCCCGATTTCTGCAGGTGATAGGCGCAGATATGGCTCTCTTGGAATTTGAGAACGTTCGAGCCATGAAGGATGTGCGCAATCAGGTCAATAGGGAAGTCAACTGTGAGACGGCAAACGTGAACAAGACCGTGGAGGCTGCGGCTCGGCAGATAGACGACATTCGCCTCATAGACAGAGAGATCGGAATAAGGTCGCTCAAGAAGAGCTTGCAGGACGTTGCTGTGTTGCGCCTTGAGATGCCTTCGGCTACTATGGAGGAGCTTGGCCAGGCACTGACACCCGCAGTGTCCAAGTCAACGGTGAGCTATAGATTCAAGAGAATAGCTGCGATTGCGGACGAGATACGCAAACAACAACGAGGGCATCCGCTTGTCTCTGATCGCAGGACTGCCAAGCCCCGTTAGTGTTTACCTTGGCAAGGAGTTGTAGTAGAGTAGAGAGGTTAGAAGTTTGGTGAGCAGCTCGGAGCCACGAGGAGGGAGTACTATGTTTGAGGAGTTGAGGCAAGTAGACCCAGAGGTCGCTGACGCCATACTCAAGGAGACAAGACGCCAAGGTCAGAAGATCGAACTCATAGCATCCGAGAACTTCGTTAGCCAGGCAGTACTGGAAGCCCAAGGATCAGTGCTAACAAACAAGTATGCAGAAGGCTACCCGGGCAGGAGATACTACGGCGGGTGCGAGTTCGTTGACATAGTCGAGACTCTCGCTATTGAGCGAGCCAAGAAGCTGTTTGGCGCCGAGCATGTCAACGTCCAACCCCATTCGGGTGCTCAGGCCAACACAGCTGTGTACTTCGCCTTACTTGAGCCAGGGGACGTCGTCATGGGTATGAACTTGGCTCATGGAGGGCATTTGACCCACGGACATCCCATGAACTTCTCAGGCAGGTTCTACAAGATAGTTCCTTACGGCGTAAGCCGGGAGACGGAGACTATTGACTATGACGAGGTCGCAGAGATCGCCAAAGCGAATTCGCCAAAGCTGATAGTGGCAGGTGCAAGTGCATATCCGCGGATCATCGACTTCGCCAGGTTGCGTGAGATAGCGGATTCTGTCGGTGCGATGCTGATGGTCGATATGGCTCATATTGCCGGGCTTGTGGCAGCAGGGTTGCATCCGAGTCCTGTGCCGTACGCCGACTTTGTGACTACTACGACCCACAAAACCCTCCGCGGCCCACGAGGGGGGATGATTCTCTGCAAGAAGGAGTATGCCAAGCGGATAGACTCGGCGGTGTTCCCCGGAACGCAGGGCGGGCCACTGATGCACGTCATAGCAGCCAAAGCAGTAGCCCTCAAGTTGGCCTTGCAGCCAGAGTTTGCAGAGTATCAGCGCCAGACAGTAGCCAATGCCAAGGCTCTGGCAGCCGCCTTGGTTGCAGAGGGCTTTGACCTTGTCTCGGGCGGCACAGACAACCACCTGATGCTCGTTAACCTGATCAACAAGGGCTTGACCGGAAAGGATGCAGAGAAGGCTCTTGACGAAGTGGGCATCACTGTCAACAAGAACGCCATCCCGTTTGACCCGCAGAAGCCGTTCATAAGCAGCGGGATAAGGCTGGGCACTCCCGCTGTCACAAGCCGCGGGATGAAAGAGCCGGAGATGAAAGAGATCGCATCAATGATCGCCGAAGTGCTCAACGGGATGAAGTCCGGCACACTCGACAAGCAGGCGGTGGCAGCACAGGTTCAAACGCTTTGTGCTCGCTTCCCGCTTTATCAAAGGCAACTCGAATCGCTGCGAACGGATCAGTGAGGTACAGTAGCTGTGTTGAACCGTAAAGGGTCCGGAGAGGATGCATTGGAGAACAGAAGTCAGTCGGCCGGGGCACCTAAGCGCGAGGCGATGGCCGTTACCCGTCATTTCACTGTTGCGGTGTTCGTCGTTTCGGGATGCAGGACTCTACTGCTCTACCACAGATCGCACAACATGTGGCTGCCCCCGGGAGGGCATATTGAGCCGGACGAGACTCCGGACGACGCCGCGGTTCGTGAGGTATTCGAGGAGACAGGGCTTGAGGTAGTCCTCGTTGGCGAACGAGGACTGCCCCTGGATCAGCCTGCGCAGCTCATCACTCCTGAAGGCGTACAGCTTGAGATCATCGGTTCTCCATCAGACAATCATCAGCACATAGACCTGATATATTTCGCAGCTCTGCGGCCTGGACAATATGCGGATCGCTTGGAGCTGGATCTTGATTCGCATGAGGTTGTTGAGGCGGGATGGTACTCGTCAAGCGATGTGATGCGCATGGACCTTGCGGAGGACGTGCGAATGTGGGCGTTGCGCGCGCTCCAGGTCGTTCCTAAGCGCCTCTCAAAGCCTTAGCGGGCTTGGACTGATGCATTTCCTGCAATAATTCCCACCAGCTGACGTCTGTATAGGTATGGAGAGAGAACAGCACCCGGTAGTCCGGGCAATCATTGCCGAATACCGATTTCTGCTCAGATACGCCGAGCGGCTCGTGTCCGGCCTTGTCCACTGCGACGCAGAGGACGTGGTTCAGGATGTGATGGTCCGGCTGCTTTCCTTGCCTGTCAACGGTATACCGATCGAGCGTTTGGCTTCGTACTTGCGAGCCTCTGTAAGGAACAGGATGAGCAGCCGCAGGAACAGGATGTCGATGATACGAAGACAGCCGAGTTCGAGCGATATTGGAGGGAAGAAGGCCGCGAGGCCTACGAGCGCTGGCTGGAGCGTGTGCTAGAGGAGAAAAAGAGCATAGAGAAATGCGATTCGGCAGGTGAAAGCGATTCGCGTTGACACATCGGATAGCCTGTGTTATACTTCATTTGTGTCAGCCGTCGGCTGACTGAGATTCCAGCTCTTCTGGACTTGGAGGGGTGTCCGAGTGGTTTAAGGAGCTGGTCTTGAAAACCAGTGACTCACGTAAGTGGGCCGTGGGTTCGAATCCCACCCCCTCCGCCACGGTCAATATCTGGTGAGTCTGTCTATAGGTTCGATTGCGGAGAGATACCCAAGTGGTCGAAGGGGTCGGTTTGCTAAACCGATAGTAGGAGCAATCCTAGCGAGGGTTCAAATCCCTCTCTCTCCGCCATTTCATTCCGAGTGTTAGGGACCGGTGAGAAGCCGGTCGTTTTTTGTGTACCCGATGATTTTGGCTACGGGAGATTGTGCCTAGAGATCCCGTGGTGGGAAATACCAGCCCTTCTGAAGGAACCTGCATCCGAGTAGTCCGTCTGTACTGAGTGAGAAACAAGTGGCGCAGTTCCTGCTAAATGGGAGGCTTCATTGTGAGAACACTTTTTTGGTTGGTCCTAGTCTGCTTAATCGTAGCTGGAGTCGTAGTCGGCCAAGATCAGGCCAATCACGACTACGCGGGTTTGGAACTCGATGCGGCTGGCCAGACAGAGTTTGTGTCTGATCTGAGGATAGATGCGCCGAGCCTCCTTAGTGACGAAGAGCTGGGGAGGGCAGCGGATCAGGCTGCGGTAAGTATGCTCAAGGACCTCTCTGGTAAGGCCGACAGCGTCGAGGGTAAGGAGATCCGCTATTCGGTAGTAGATACGCACAACGTGCCTCCGCACATATTGAGGGTTGTTGAAGAGACCAAGACGCATCCGACAACTATGGTGTTCGAGGGTGATTCAGGAACTCAATATGTGTACATCGCATTGGGCGAGCGAATGACCGGAGGTTACCTGATAAGCGTAGAAAGCGTCGAACAAGTGGGTGAGAGGGTTATAGTCCGCTACAACGAGATTAGCCCGGGCGAGGACGACATCGTGACTCTGGCGATAACCTATCCGTGGATTGTGCTAAAGGTTCAGTCCGATTTGCCAATCGATGTGGTCACACCAGATGCAAGCCTTGGTAATGCCTCGAGCGGGGAGGCTCCTCACAATTGAGACAGCGCCTACTGAGGAGTCGGCGCTGTCTCTGAGGATGCTCCCTAGACTCTGCTACTCGTTCAGAAAATACGGCCTCTTTCGTCCGAAATTTGCACCATCCAACCATAGGTTTAGTTGAGGTGGAAGAATCAACCGGCGGTTTATACACCGAAGTGGTTTTCGCTTGCACGCAGAGCGTTTCTCTGATATACTGTCTCAGGACAGCGATGAGTCAGTCGTCCTGGATTGAGGAGACTGGCATTCATCTCTACAATATAGGCGCCCGTAGCTCAGTGGATTAGAGCGTCTGACTACGGATCAGAAGGCCGCAGGTTCGAGTCCTGCCGGGCGTACCAGCTAGAGCGGGGTTTGGTGACACACCAAGCCCCGCTTTTTTTGTTTATAAATCCAGCACTCAACTCAGCCGTGAAATACGTTTTAGAACCGATTCGTACCCAGCCAAAAAATGCGAGATTAAGAAGGTTGTACTGACGCCAGTGACAACCATTCATGGTGGGGCTTACGCCTGATCGTCCGCGGCCTATGAAGAAACCGCTGGACCGATGTAGGCCGAGTACTGCAATGCTGGTGTCAAAAACGCTTCTACGGATTTCCTGCCAGGTGTATAGCAAGACTTGACTTCCTGTTGGTCGCCAGTTCCACAAGAAACGCTTAGAGCAGCGAGAGAACAGTCAGCAGCATAAACTGACGGTAGCATTCCGATCTTCTAATCCAGCAGTCTTTCCACCAGGCGGCCTGGTTATCACGTCATAATCGCAAAAAGCTTCTGTTTAGCTCGAACGGTGCGTATCTATTTAACAGATTAACAGCCAATAGGTTGGTAGAGGCAGCCCAGTTAATATCTTGGAAAAAACAGAAAGGGGAGAGTATTGGGGTCAGATGACGAGACTTGGAAGGTGATTTTCTAAAGGTCAGATGGGTTACCTCGATTCAGTCCAAGAATAGGAGGAGGTTTAGCGATGAAAAGGTTGCTGAAAGCGGGAACATTGCTGTTGGTGGCTATTTTGGTTTTGTCGTGCGGGTCTGGATTAGCAGCTTCAGAAGATCTGATTAGGGTTGGGATTGTGAATCTGCCTCCGGAAGAATCCGGCTACCGTCAGGCCAATGTGGAAGACATGAACAAGGTCTTCTCCAGGGAAAACGGCTATGACACCAGACAGACCAACACCGCCGATGTCAACGAGCAGATGGCGGCGGCCATGGGGTATATTCGCGATGGCGTCGATTATCTTCTGATCTCCGCAGCCCACGCCTCCGGATGGGACGACGTTCTGCTGGCAGCAAGAAGAGCGGGGGTTAGGGTCATCCTCTTTGACCGGCTGATTGATACGGATCCTTCGAACTATGAGGCCGCACTTGTTTCCGACATGTACTACGAGGGCCAATTGGCAACTGACTGGATTCTAAACAACGTGCCGGAACCGCGCAATGTAATCCTGATTCGCGGGCAGATGGGGAGCGCCGCGGAAATCGGACGCAGCGCCCCGGTGCTCAAGGCGGCAGAAGAAGGTAAGCTCAACATCGTGTGGGATGGCACAGGCGGCGACACTTGGAGCCTTGAGGAAGCTCGTAGAGTAGTCGAGGCTGCGATCGCCGCAGGAAAGGACTTCAACGTCATCTATGCCCAGAACGACGGGATGGCGCAAGGTGCTTGTCAGGCTCTCGAGGCAGCCGGGATCAGCTTTGGGAAGGACGGGAAGGTCAAAATCATTGGTTTTGACTTTAACCGTTTTGCCCTTAGAAACGTACAGGCCGGTTACTGGAACGCCGATGTGCAGTGTAATCCCCGTATGGCAAGCCAGATTGATCAGTGGATCAAGAGTGGTAATATCCCCGAAGGCATCGTTTATCAGGAAGAGATAATCTTGGACACGGACACGATCACCGACGAACATATCGAAAAATACGGGATCAACCCCGACCCGGGCAAGGGTGCGATTACACGATAATTCTTTGCAATAGCCCTGGCAGTGCGGTGTCCGGATTCTCTCCCGTCAACCGCACTGCCGTTGATTTATACGATACCCGTAAGGAGGGCTTTACTTGCAGCCTGAAATCATCCTCAAGATGGAGGGGATCTGCAAATCCTTTCCCGGGGTCAAGGCTCTGCACAACGTTGATTTTGTGCTCCGCAGAGGTGAAATCCATGCCCTGATGGGCGAAAACGGAGCGGGCAAGTCCACCCTGATCAAGATCTTAACTGGTGTTTACCAAAAGGATGCTGGCCAGGTTTACCTAGAGGGAAGGCTAGTTCACTTTAAATCGCCGCAGGATGCGCAGAATATGGGGATAGGCACGGTTTTTCAGGAGATCGCGCTCTGCCCCAACCTGACCGTGGCCGAAAACATGTTTATCGGCCGGAGCCGGGGCGCTTTCGTTAACTGGAAGCAAATGAACGAAAGTGCGGCTAAGATGCTCAATTCCCTTGGTATCCCCGCGAGCCCGACCCAAGAACTCGCCAGCTGCTCAATTGCTGTCCAGCAGATGATAGCGATTGCCCGCGCAGTCGATATGGACTGCAAGATCCTCATCCTGGACGAGCCGACATCCTCCCTAGACGAAGATGAGACGAAAAAACTCTTCGCGCTCATGCATGAACTGAAAGCCCGAGGTGTAGGGATCATCTTTATTACCCATTTTATCGATCAGGTCTACGAGATCAGCGACAGGATTACCGTACTGCGCAACGGCGAGTTGATCGGCGAATACCTAACAGCCGAACTTCCCCAAATCGAGCTTGTCTCGAAGATGATGGGAAAGGCGCTGAGCGATGTTTCGGCCATAAAAAAACACGAACCGCCTAAGTCCGACGACAGTGTGCCGGTGTTCGAGGCGAGGGGCCTTTCGAGCGCCACCGGGGTAAGGCCGTTCGATTTTTCGGTCCACAAAGGAGAGGTAAATGGGTTTGCTGGGCTGCTTGGCTCGGGGCGCAGCGAGAGTGTGCGCGCAATCTTCGCCGCTGACAAGGTGACGGGCGGTGAAGTCAAAATAAACGGCAAGGTGGTGAAGATCAGGACGCCCCTGGACGCCATGAAACAGGGAATCGGCTATCTGCCGGAGGACCGCAAGAGCGACGGGATCATCGACGAGCTTTCGGTGCGTGACAACATCATCCTCGCCTTGCAGGTGATGAAAGGCTTTTTCAGGCCGCTTTCGCGAAAACAGGCTGAGGAATTTGCCAACCAGTACATACAATTACTGGAGATCAAGACACCGTCCCTCGACACGTCAGTTAAATCGCTTTCCGGCGGCAACCAGCAGAAGGCGATTCTGGCCCGCTGGCTGCTGACTCATCCTATGTACCTGATCCTCGATGAACCCACCCGGGGAATCGATGTTGGAACCAAGGTGGAGATTCAAAAACTTGTGCTCAAGCTTGCAGCAGAGGGGATGAGTCTGACTTTCATTTCCTCGGAAATCGACGAAATGCTTCGCGTCTGCTCGCGGCTGATCGTGATGAGGGACCGGGAAATCGTCGGCGAACTCAGTGGAGTAGACCTGACGGAACAGAATGTTATGCAGATGATCGCACAGGGAGGGGGTGAATAAGGTGACGAGTCTAAGAAGACAGTTCGATCGCTTGTCCCATCTCTTCCTTCCCCTCTCTGTCTTGGTGGCACTCCTGACTATTAACCTGGTCAAGGGTGCCGACTATTTCAAGATCACCATGATCAACGGGGTCTTTTACGGGAACATTCCGAATATCCTCTTCGGCGCCTCGGAGTTGGTTATCCTGTCAATCGGGATGACCCTGGTAACTGCGGCCTCCCGGGGGCAGGACATCAGCATCGGTGAAAGCGGCGCGATTAGTTCCGCCATCTTCGTCCAGTATGTCTTGAATGCCGGCGAGGTCACCATCTGGACCATCCTAGCGGGTTTTCTTATCAGTTGCGTTGCCGGGCTGGTGATTGGCGCCTTCAACGGCACCCTGGTTTCATTCTTCAATGTTCAGCCAATGGTTGCGACCCTCATCTTGTTCTTGGGCGGCAGGTCGATCGCGTTTATCATTGACGGCAAAGTATCGCCCATCCTGGCGAACCCGATCTCGAACCAAATCGGCACCGTCATACCGGGTGTGCCGATCCAGACACCAATCATCCTGACCGCTGTCTTCATCGTCATCGTGGCGGTGGCCATTAAGACCACCAATCTGCGACTCTATGTGGAGGCGGTGGGGGTCAACCCGAGCGCGGCGCGGCTGAACGGGATCAATCCGAAAAAGGTCATTTTCTTGACCTTCTTGATCATGGGGGTTTGCAGCGCGGTCGCGGGTTTCATTGCGGTTAACAAAGCGGGCCGCCACGACAGTGTCAACCTGCTCAAGTTCATCATGATGGACGCGATTCTTGCCGTTGCCTTGGGCGGAAACTCGCTGGCAGGCGGGAAGTTCAGTATCACCGGCTCGATCATAGGCGCATACACCATCGAGGTACTCAACAGGACCCTGCTTCGGTTGGAAGTAAATCCCGAAGCCATTAAGGCCTTCAAGTCGGTCTTTATCATCGTCCTCATGGTTATTGCTTCGCCGGTAGTCAGAGCCCTTGCCAGGGAGCTACTTGATAAGGCAAGAGCCATCGTCACCGGCTACTCCGCACGTCAGACAGGAGGACTAAACAAGGCGGCTGTTTCCATCACGGACAGTTCTGCGAAGAAGGAGGGGTAGGATGAGACTCCTGAACAGAGGCAAACCAAGGACAAGACTGTCGAATTCGACGCTTCTCTTTATCATCGCAGGGATTATCTTCCTTCTGATGTACGGGATTGCCATAGTAAGTTTCCCTGTTAGCTTCCGGCAGTTTCAGACCTTCTTTGACTTCTTCAACCTGAACGCAGCGCTCTTCATCACTACCCTTGGGATGTGCATCGTCATAATCGGAGGCGGCATCGATATCTCTGTCGGCGCCGTCTGCGGCCTGGTCACCATGGCTTGCGCTTTGTTGCTCCAATCGGGAGCGGGGAACGTTTGGGGAGCCTTGTTTCTGGCGCTGGGAATCGGGCTCGCCTTTGGGCTTATGCATGGATTTCTCATTGCCTACCTTGAAATCCAGCCGTTCATCATAACGCTGGCCGGAATGTTCTTGGCGCAGGGGCTGCTGACGACTCTCCACAAAGAGCCGCTCAACGTGACCAATCCTGATTTTGTCGCCCTGCGAAGGTTTACAATCGAGATCCCCTGGCTAGGTACCGTAAACCGGCTGGGCGTTTTCATTCCGTGCGAAATCAAACCAGGCGTCATTGTGGTGGTGGCACTTGTTGTTCTCTACGCCGTCCTGATGAAGTGGTCGAGTTTCGGGCGCAATCTCTACGCGGTTGGCGGCAATCGCCACAGTGCCCGGATGCTTGGGATTAACGTCAAGAAAACGATCTTCCTATCCTACGTGCTCTGCGGGTTGACCGCCGGGATCTCCGGCTTTGTCTTTCTCATGACAACAGGAGCTGGCAATATCGGAAACGGAGCGTTGTACGAGATAAAGGCCATAGCCGCGAATGTCATGGGCGGCATTATGCTGAGCGGCGGCGTGGGGAACCTGCTAGGTGCGCCCATCGGAACTCTGACCCTCCTGACGATCAACGAGTTGATCCGGGCCGCGGGCGTTCAGTCAAACCTACAAGCGATCGTCGCCGGGCTCTTGCTGTATCTCTTCATCGTGCTGCAGAGCATCATTATGGCGTTGCGGGACAGGAGAGAATTCAGACTTGCTCTCCCTCCATGGCTGAAACCGCACCGGTCGTAGGACAAGGAAAACGCAGAGAACCAATGATGGCCGCCCAAAGACCAAGAGCGCCTGATGTGTTCTTGGTGCGCCTGGTGTGGCTCCCTTAGAGCATCCAGTAGGGCTCTTGCTGTGTCGAGAGTTTTTTCAGGCAGGGCGAAAACACGCATTGACAAGACCTCTCTTGCGTTATATTATGCAATTGCGCAATTACGTAATTGCATATCGCCAAGGAGAGGTGTTATCATGGAAAGGGACTATGGTGCTGAAATCGATGCTCTGAGAGAGGAGCTCAAAGAGATTCGCAGACTCCTGCAGCCCAGAGCAGAAGCTCATTCGAAGACTCCGGCCGCCGAGATGCCGGAGAAGGTGGGACATGTCTACAAGGTCCGCACCGTGGAGGCGGACGAGAACTTGATCAGAGTACTCGATCGCCTAGAGAACTCCTGCGGAGAAAGCGGCAGCAGCGGTAGGGTAGCCTATGCGGGCGTTTTCTCGTCGGGCGGGAGGCAATCTACATGGGTGCGAGAGAATGTCAACGCAGACGAGCTCCTGTCTCTGATTGAGAGTGGAGAAGCAGTGAAGGTACTTAGGTGCATAGGAAACAACGATCGCCTGAGGATGCTGCTGACGATACTCAAGAAGCCGATGACTGTTGCGCGGCTTGTTGAGGAGTGCGGGTACAACTCTACGGGTCAGGTCTATCACCACCTCAAGCCTTTGATCGCTGCTGATCTCGTGGTGGAGGACAGCGAAAACGAGGGCAGGGGAGTGTATGTGATCCAGCCCCATAGAGTTCAGGGGATAATCATGCTACTTGCAGGCATAAGCGACATGCTTGACTCGAGGTACACAAGAGGGGATTGGGAGGCTATTGAGTAGGCTGCGAATGCAGAAATCAGACCTTTTCGCAGTGACTCCGAGCCGAGCAAACCGTGTGGACGGAGAACGCCCCAGGTTGCTGGGACGTTCTCCGTCTTTTACAGAATCCATTTTCTACTGATACTGTATTGGCAGAACTCAAACAGCAAAATGGCGAACACGAGCAGTACGGCAATGCACAACACGGGCGGCATTGCGCTAGCACCAAGGATCGAACTGTTGAGCAGATCTGTTCCATAGGTGAGTGGGAGCATATAGGATATGGGCCGCAGGCAGACCGGCAGGCTGCTGATAGGCAAGAACAACCCGCACAGAAACAACATGGGGAAGCGGAAGAAGTTGGAGAGTGTCTGCGCCTCGAACACCTCCTTTGCGGAAACAGCGATCACGAGTCCCATGAGCGCAGACGTCAACGCAGTGAGAAATACCGCCAGAAGCACACTGACCCAGTTGACTTCCGATAGGTCGACAAACCACGCAGCGAGGATCACAGGCACAAAAGCGTTGAGGGCTCCAAACAGGACCGCACCGGACAGCTTGGCAGTAACCATGGCTCTCAGGGAGATGGGCGCCAGCAACAGCCTGTCAAACGAACGGCCTCTTCTCTCAAAGGTAATAGTGACGGCCAGCATTGAAGTAGTGCCGAACAGCACGCTCATAGCTATGAGGCCCGGGAGCATCTCTCGTATGCTTGAGAGGTCTACGCTGCCGGAAGAACGGATCATCTGCATAAGGGTCCAGGAAAGAGGGAAGACGATTCCCCAGCTGATGTTCGGCGGCTTGAGATAGTAGGTCCGGACGTCTTTTTTCATGATATTCCAAAAGGCGATCCATGTTTTCATCTGCCTATTCCCACCTTCCTGGCTTCCTTTCTTGACTCTGCTGCCTCTATTCCAGTGATCTTCACAAAAACGTCCTCTAAGGTCGGAGTTAGCTCCTTGGCCTCAAACACTGACACCCCTTGCTCGTCGAGGTATTGCAGAATAGGGTAAAGCGGGATACGTTCCTTGGAGACAACAGTTGCTGCGTGTCCTGGCTCGGCTCTAACAGTGCAGCCGGGAACACGCGCCTGCAGTTCACAGACAAACGGTTCAAGGGCGGCATCAGCAGTCAGCCGAATTGCATGTCCGTGGCCGGTGCTTCCCAAGAGCTTTGACACAGAGCCTTCCGCAACGATTCTACCTTCGACGATAAAGGCCACTCGATCGCAGATACGTTCAGCCTCCTCGATATAATGGGTGGTGAGAAATATGGTGGTTCCCCGGAGTCTGAGGTTCAACAGGAGATTGCGAATCTGTCGAGCGCTCTCCACATCAATTCCAGTAGTGGGCTCGTCCAAGAACAGTATCTTAGGTTCGTGAATGAGAGCGGCTGCAATCGTCAGCTTTCTGCGCATTCCTTTGGAGTAGGCTTTGAACGGGCGGTTTCCGGCTTTTAGCAAGTCGAACTGCTCCAGCAACTCTCTGGCTCGACTTTCCCTCGCCGCTCTTGGCATGCCGTAGAGAGCGCCACAGAAACACAGGTTGTCAAAACCGTCCATTTCATCGTACAGGTTGCTCTCGTCTGGGACTATGCCCATAATTGATTGCGCTTTCTTGATGTTCCGCACTGCGTCAATGCCGTCTATGATTATAGAGCCTGCGGTGGGCCTGGCAAGGCCGGTCATCATGTTTATCGTAGTTGTCTTTCCTGCGCCATTGGGCCCGAGGAAACCGAAGATCTCTCCACTGCAGATGGAAAAGGAGATCCTATCAACTGCTGTAATGCTGCCATACCGTTTGCTGAGATTAGTGACAGTGACGATGTCGGTCTTACTCACGCCAGTTTCTTCCCTCCTCTGTATCTGATCCGGCGTCTGCCAACTAGATTCTACACCAAGCTGGGGTCATCTTCATGCCCGGCTCCCTCATTAGTTACGTGCAGGGATACGAGTCCCCGCGGCGAAGACCAACGGAGTAGGACCTACCTGAGAGGCTGGCAGGCCTGGCTACAAGCCTATGCGCATCGCAGCAGAGCAGTAGGTTTACACTACACGAAGTGCGGCAGGTGGTAGGCTGTGATAAGGCTGTGGGATGGAGAGATCCCGGGATACGACCCTAATCTTTCAGACCAGGTCCCGGGACTGAGACCCTTCATTATTGATTCGGGAGAGATGCGTGGAGCCGTCATTGTATGTCCAGGCGGAGGCTATCAAGTCTTGGCTGAGCACGAGGGCGAACCCATTGCCAGGTGGCTCAATAGCGTTGGTGTGCATGCATTCGTCCTCAACTACAGAGTCGCTCCTTACAGGCATCCTTACCCGCTGATTGATGCACAAAGAGCGATTCGATACGTTAGATACCACGCGAGTGGATGGAATATTGATCCTGACCGTATCGGCATTCTGGGCTTCTCGGCAGGCGGCCATCTCGTATCGACTGCAGGTACCCACTGGGACAGAGGCCTCGACTCTAGTGACTCCATAGATGCAGTGTCATGCAGGCCCGATGCTATGATCCTGTGCTATCCGGTTATCAGCTTCGGCGAGTTCGGTCACATAGGCTCTATGCACAACCTGCTTGGCCCATCACCAGATCAGGCGCTCATAAGCCTGCTGTCCAACGAGACTCAGGTTGCGGAAGACACTCCACCAGCGTTCTTGTGGCACACTGCTGACGATGAGGCTGTCAGTGTTGAAAACAGTCTTGCGTTTGCCGCTGCTCTCTCGAGAAATCGAGTGCCCTTTGAGCTGCACGTGTTTGAAACAGGGCGGCATGGGCTAGGTCTCGCTCCTGACAACCCTGACGTAGCAGTCTGGACAGATCTGTGCGCAGACTGGCTTAGGCGGCTGGGGTTTTGTGGTTCCAAGTGATGTAGCAGCGTAGAAACTGTGTAGCAAACGAGGTCGGTGAGGATGGGTAGGCAGGCTGGCGCGTTTGTCGGCCCGCCCGCTTTACCAGCCTCATCTCTTGAAAGCAGAAGTGAGCACTGTCAATCCTTCTCTGGATCTTCGATGAAGTCGAACAGTTCCTCGATCGATGCGTCCAGGGCCTTGGCAATGCGATAGGCGAGCGCGAGTGAGGGGTTGTACCTGCCGCCCTCAAGGTAGATTATGGTCTCCCTCCTCACGCCCACGATATCTGCTAGTTGCTTCTGGGTCAGGCCCTTCTTTGCCCTGTACTCACGCATTCGCGTTACCAGCTTCATCTTTGCCCACCGCCTCGCTCGTAGATCGTAAGGCTGATCACGAACACGACGATCTGAAGGGCAAAGCTGATCGGAAATCCGTAGGCATATGCGCGCTCAAACGAGGAGAAGGCTGCCCAGACGACTGATGCGCCGTATACGAGTAAACCAGTGAAAAAGGCGTTAGTTGCAGCTTTCTCCAGGTTTGCAACAAACAACTCATCTGCGACAACATTGGCATACCGGAAGAACGCAAAAAAGCCGAAGAAGCCCCAGAAACCTGGGTTGTCTACCACAAACCCTAAGATGCCAAGCAGTCCGAGAAACCCGAGAAGCCATACTTTGTTCTTCATATGAGCCCCTCCTGTTAAGTATTTATAACTTTATGTGACAAATATATCACATGGCGCTTAGTAGATCAATAGTCTCTCGTCTGCCTATCTCAAGTTGCAGAACGGCCTGCGTTTGACAGCTTGGGGCGGCGCACAGTACAATTGCTGTAGACGCTTAGCCGGGTTTGTACGCTATAGCCCTGTCGGCTATGTTCAGGAGACTTCTATAGGAGTTGTCTAGATGGCGAGACCACCGAAGACTCGGAGGGTAGGGTTCATTCCAGACATAACTTACTTCAAGCCCGCAGGCGTGCCGATGAGGCAGCTCGACGAGGTTGTACTCACTGTAGAGGAGCTTGAGGCGATCAGGCTAAAGGACCTTGAGGATCTCGAGCAGGCAGACGCTGCAGAGTTGATGCAGGTCTCCAGGCCGACATTCCGGAGGATTCTTGTTTCTGCCCGCGCCAAGATTGCCGATGCTCTTACCAGTGGCAAGGCTATCCGGATTGAAGGCGGAGTGTATAAACTCAGCGAGGAAGCTGCTCGGAGATGCGAGGCACCCGGCCGCGGTATGCGCCGACGACACAGGCACGGCATGCCACCCTATTGAAGGGTAGGGCCCTGAGACCGATTGGCGTCCGGCTGCGCATCGGGTGCCTGTTGTCTGCTTACATCAAGTCGGCAAGCTCGTCTTCTACAAATCTCATCAGTTCGCCAATCGTTTGCTCTGAAAAATCAAACCTGATGCCTGCCGTTGCATACACCTTCGACAGAGGTGCAGAACTGCCCAGAGCCAAAGCTCGCTTGTAGCCTTCAACTGCGTTCGCCTTGTCATTCTTGTAGTTCTTGTACAGCTGCAGCGCGCCTATCTGTGCGATCGCGTACTCGATGTAGTAGAAAGGATATGCGAAGATGTGCAGCTGGGCTTTCCATCTGTGCATCAGCTCTTCCTCGTATCCGGACCAGTCGACGGGGTGATATGCCAAGGACCGAGCTATGTTTGCAAATTTTTGGTTGCGTGCATCTGCGTCGGCGGATGAGTTCAGATAGATCCAGTGCTGAAAGCTGTCTACGGTAAGCGCCCATGGCAAGAACTCAATGATTCCTTCAAGTTGCTCTCTCTGTGCACGCTTCAGGTCGTCAGGATCAGGGTAGAACTCATCCCAAGCAGGCATTGTGAACAGCTCCATGGACATGCTCGCCAGCTCGGCCGACTCTGCAGGCACTGATCTGTAGTCGGACGGCTGAAGCGGACTGGTCATTAGGTTGTGCACCGCGTGCCCGGTTTCGTGTAGGATTGTTCTGACACTGTCCTGTGACTTGGAGCCGTTCATGAAGATGAAGGACGTCTCAGAAACTGGCAGCCTTGAACAGAACCCACCGGGCCTCTTGCCTTTTCGGGTCTCAAGGTCCAGGCAGCCCCGATCGGACATGTCCTGTAGCAGCTTCCCGAATTGGGGATCGACTCGATTGAGCACTCTCACGGACTTGCTCACCAGTTGATCAAAGGTCTCAAACGGCCTGAGCGCGCCTTGCCCACTCGGAGTGCCTTTCATGTCCCAAGGCCTGTAAGATTCGACCTGGAGACGCCTCTTGTGCTCTCTTGCAATCTTGTCGTACAGCGGTACTGCGTGCTTTTCGACTGCGTCACAGAAACGATAGCAATCATCGGGAGTGTACTCAAACCTATTGAGTCTCTTGAACATGTAGTCGCGGTAGTTTTCAAAACCCGCATTCAGCGCGATCTTATGTCGCAAGCTTACGAGTTGGTCCATTATCCTATCGAGTGCGTCTTTATCCTGGAGCCTGCGGCTTTGGATGAGTTTCCAGGCACGCTCTCGTTCGTTGCGGTCCGAACTTCGAAGGTATTGGTTCATCTGTTGTAGCGTCTTTTCTTCACCGTTCCAGAGAACCGTCATTTTGCCCTGCATGATGAAGTACTCATTGACCAGGCCTCTAGTCTCGGTCTCTATAGGGATGTTCTCGTCTCTATGGGTCTCGATCGCCGTCACAGTGCGCTTCACCAGCTCAGAGTAGAAATCCGATAAGCTGTCCCTGTAGGGGCTGTTGTAAAGGCGTTCTTTAAGTTTCGCACTGTACTTCGTAGCTAGCGGGATGAGTTGCTTTTGGTCGAACTCACGACGTTTCTTGGCTTCCTCGTCTTCGGTATCGCATGAGAAAGCGATGTTGTTGCGGCTTACCCATTCGGCCATGGCGTCCGAGAATCTACCGCACTCAATCAGCCAAGTGACGAGAGCGTCCACACTGTCGATTTCGTAGCTCATGAGGTAGTCCAGGTGTTTTTCAACTCGGTCTAAGTCGTCAAAGGAGATGCTGACTGGGTCCTTGAGGTTCACAGGCTTCACCTTGCCTTCCTTCGGTCGGTAAGTATTAGGAATACGACTGGTGACATTCAGAGTCTACGACGTGTAGGTGCAAAAACCCTCTGTCAAGGGCCATGCCTGTATGGGCATTAACACCTTTGTTTGGTATATCATAGGATAGTGGACTAGCCCAATGCGTTTTGTTACAGTGAACATGAGGGGCGGAGCAAGTGCTATCTCTGGCGTGTTTGGGGGTGGATGTCTGTGGATGCGGTAAGAATGGTGCAGGAGCAGCTTGTGCCTCGCGGCATAACAGACCTCAGGGTCCTGACAGCAATGGCTGCAGTGAAGAGAGAACGCTTTGTGCCAAAGGAACTGCAGTCCGATTCCTACTACGACGGCCCGTTGCCCATTGGGCATGGCCAGACCATATCTCAGCCGTACATAGTAGCGCTCATGACTCAGCTCTTGGAGACCGAACCCAATCAGACAGTCCTTGAGATCGGCACCGGTTCTGGATATCAGGCTGCTGTGCTGTCCCTCCTGGTGAAGCACGTGTACACAGTAGAAATCGTCCAGGAGCTGGCTGACAGAGCACGCTCAGTCCTGGAACAGGAGGGCTACAGGAACGTTTCCGTTTATTGCGGTGACGGTTCGTATGGGCTGCCCGAACACGCTCCGTACGACAGAATAATCGTCACTGCGGCTGCCGCAAAGGTACCTCGCCCTCTTGAACTGCAGCTTCGTGATGAGGGCACTATGGTAATCCCCATCGGTCCGATGCATGGATTCCAGGTGCTTAGGCAGGTGAGAAAACGCGGCGACAAGCTTGAGTGGACTGACCACGACTATGTGCGCTTTGTCCCGTTCACCGGCAGCGCGTTCTCAGAACCTGATTGAGCGCCTGCTCTTGCGAGTGTCCGGCCGAGAGCGTTTACGTTGAACGTGAATGCTTACCAGCCTTGCTGATTTTGCACTGATTTTGCCTTGAGCACATAGAATGAAATGCCCGCTCCACCCGATTTGCTATAGTTCGGGCGTTCACTACTCTGACTAGTGCTGAGCAGGAAGGTGAAGTCAGTGACCATTGACGAGGCTGTACGCAAGTATGTAGGAATACCCTACAAGCACAACGGCCGCGATCTAGACGGGCTTGATTGCCTCGGACTGATATGGAGGTTTTACAAGGATGTCGGAATAGACGTACCTGACTCTGATGGAAAACCGATAGCTGTAGACTGGTACAGGGATGACCCTGATCGCTATATCCGAGGATTGCTAAAGGTAGGCAAGCCGGTCGAAGGTCCGCCCAAGCCTCTCGACCTTGTCTATTTTCAGCTAGACGGAATCGTCCGCCACGCGGGGATAGTAGTGTCACCGGGTGTGTTTATTCATGTCAGAGAGAACCGTCCAGTGATGCTGAGCCGGCTTAGCGGGCCTTGGCGCCGCGCATATGTCGGGGCGAGGCGGTTTGTCTGATTAGGGGAAGTCTCTTTGGTTATAGGCACGGTGATGTCCAGTGCAATTTGGACACTTCATACTAGCAATTCTTGTTGACGCATTCACAGTCTATGGTATAATGAAAGCGATGTCTCGATACCCAGGGTCGCCAGGGAAGCACTTGAAGCTAGCATCTGGCCTCATTGCCTCCTTATTGTAGCCCTGTGGTGGACGGCACAATTCCGGTCCGTTAGGGCTGCAAGGTTCAGGAGGTTCATTAATGTACGAAGACAAGGTATTGGTCTGTAAGGAGTGCGGCGAGGAGTTTGTCTTTACCGCCGGCGAGCAGGAGTTCTACGCAGAAAAGGGGTTTGAGAACGAGCCGGGGCGTTGCCCAGCGTGCAGAGCTGCACGTAAGCAGCGTAGAGGTGCTGAGATGGGCGAGAGGCAGATGTACGACGCCGTGTGTGCAGATTGCGGAGCGGAGTGTCAGGTACCGTTCAGACCGAGCGGAGACAGGCCGGTCTACTGTAGGGAGTGTTTCCAGGCGAGAAGGGCAAATGCTATCAACTGGTAATTGATAGCACAAGATGTTGAACGCTACAGCGGGGCGACAGGTTCAGTCGCCTCGCTTTTTCGTACTGGCGGTGTTTTGCGCATCATTACAGAGCATCTGGACACCTGTGCCCTTCTTGCAGACAATCTAGAGCTGAGTTATATGCAGTGAGCCACAGGTCTTGGAGGATAACAGCCTGTCCTGTAGAAGAAAACTTAGGTAGTAACTGGAGGTCTGCCTAGGCATGGGAAGAGGCTTTGCCAAACTCCTCAAAAAAGCTCGGCGCAATCGCATAACCATCATTGCTGTGAACTCATCAGGCGGATCTACACGCAGCGTGACACTGCCTGTGTTGGCTGCTGCTGTTGTTATTCTGGTGAGTGTGGGACTCTTCGCGTCTATGATTGGATCCTACGCGGTTATGCGGTCGTCGCTGATCCAGTCGACTGCTTCGCATGAGATCAAAGATACCAGGATTGAGCGCTTAGTGTCTGAGAACACCGAGCTCAGAATGATCGTAAGCGCTCAGCAGCTGCAGCTCGAGTTCCAGGAAGATCAGATCCACGCCATGGCGCAGAAGGTGCAGTCTATAACGGATCTTGGCCAAGAGATCATCGATACTCTCGGAAGTGAGATCGAACTGCCGTCCAACGTTGAGCTTACGATCGAGGGGCTGTCGTCAGGGTTTCGCAGTGACGCAGTGGTGTCTATTATGGGAGCAGGCGGAGTTGATCGGGCTGCGCCGCCTCGTTTACTAGCCGACACACTTAGGACGTTCAAGGTCTCAAGTGTGACGAGTTCAATTATTGCAGCACTGGATGAGAAGCTCGCCAGTGATCTGGAGGTTTTTAAGTCACTGAGAGACGAGTCAGTCAGTTATGTCCATAGACTGCGCCACACTCCCATGGGGTGGCCGGTAGTTGGGCCGGTCTCCTCTCGCTATGGCTGGAGGGCGCATCCTGTCTACAAAGACACCCGATTTCACAACGGGATAGACATAGCCGTATCAGTTGGAACTCCTGTGAAAGCAACTGCAGATGGGGTAGTGATATTGTCAGGCACAAGCGGAGGGTACGGATTGACCGTCATCATTGACCACGGGTACGGAGTGCAGACTCTCTATGCGCACAACTCCAGGCTGCTCGTTAAGGCCGGTGAAGTGGTGACAAGAGGGCAAGTGATATCCTACTCCGGGAACACAGGCGTCTCAACTGGGCCTCATCTTCACTATGAGGTCAGGGTTGGCGGCAAGGCCGTTGATCCTTCGATTTATATGGACTAAATGCTCACTCTGAAGTCTGCCTTGTCAGCGCCTATGATAGAAGTGGACCGTTATGGTGAGCGTGAAGCTCCAGCTGTGTTGGGAGGGTAAGCCATGTTTGGTAGAAAGGCCTTGTCCGGCCATCAGAACCGTCGTATCACTACTATAATCGGCGATGATACACAGATTAGTGGTTCTATAACCTCCTCCGGAGTAGTGCGTATCGACGGGCGGTTTGAAGGAGACATACATACAGAGACCGACGTCGTTGTAGGAGAGAGAGGTTATCTAAAGGCAAGAGTGGAAGCAGCAGGGATGTCTGTGGCTGGCGAAGTGCATGGTGACCTGCACCTAAGCGGCAGACTCGAGATACTGGCTACAGGCAAGGTCTTTGGAGAAATACGCGTTTCTGCACTGGCAATCGAAGAAGGAGGAGTGTTTAAGGGCAAGTGCGACATGGGCAAACCCGACGGCGAGAATGATGAGCCAGTCTATCGCCAAATCGAAGTTGGCACTGACGACCAGGTAACGCTCAACGACACTGCCGAGTAGAGGTGCCCGTTTGTACCCGTAGACACTCCCGAACCACAACGGCGCCGTGTCCCGGTTGACATCAGAGTGGGTATGTGGTATTCTTACTCTTGCCGATCAAGCACATTGATTTAGTCGCTTGTTTGGTGCTTGGTAGATCGTGTTTTTGGCCCTGTAGCTCAGGGGATAGAGCAGCGGTTTCCTAAACCGCGTGTCGGGCGTTCGAGTCGCTCCAGGGCCGCCACAATCATGACAACAGCGAGAATAGAGAGTATGATAGAGCACCCCGGAAACAAACGTGCGTGGTTTCCGGGGTTTTTCTTTGTCTTGGAGGTTCTTCGCCTCGCTGTCAGCTCGCTTTGGCTGCAAAATCACTCGGTGCGGGTGATTGAGATAAGTGGCACATGTACCCTAAAATATGGATGGAGGGTTTCGTATCTAGGGGGGAGGATCATGGCAGGGTTCTGGGACAGCGAGTCGATCCTCGCTGATATCGCCAAGGGACGCGAGAGGATTCGCGTTCGAGAGGTGAGGCGGCGCAATGCCACGATGATCGACATTAGGGTGTTTTGGCAGGATAGGAACAACCAATGGCAGCCTAGCAAGCGGGGGCTGTCGATACCGCTCGAGAGCGTAGGTGCGCTGGCAGACGTCCTTGGGAAAGTGTCTGCGAACGCACCTGCGAGCTAGCTTTGACTATAGCTGTCATCCTCTGCCGAACTGGACGGCAGTGTACGCAATATAGGCGGCGAGGAAGACGATTCCTTGCCATCTGGTGAGTTTGCGGCCAATAGATGCGAAGAGGGTCAGGGCTGCAATCAGTGCGAGCATCACAGGGAAGTCGAGCAGTAGCGATGAACCTGCGATAGGCACTCGGTTTACTAATGAGGAAAATCCAAGCACTGCAGTCATGTTTAGAAAGTTAGCACCAACGACGTTGCCTGCGGACAGGGATTGGTGACCTTTGGCCAGGGCAGTTATGGCAGTCGCCAGCTCAGGCATTGAGGTTCCGATAGCCACGATCGTCAACCCTATGACTATCTCCGGGACTCCGAGCATCTCGGCGATTGTCGTAGCGGCAGACACAGTGAATCTGCTGCCTATGGCTACTGCCAATGCGCCTGCTATGAATTGAAGCACTTGGCCGGGTGTAGTGGAGGGGAAGATATGCCCCGGCTTGTCACTAGATGAGCTAGGAGGGGCTGCATCCTGTGCTTCTTGTGCACTCGTATCCTGCTCATCGGTGACTGAGCGCTGCGACCTCACTAAGTATATGATGTACGCGGCCAGACCGGCGAGTAGTATCACGCCGTCGATCCTCTCCAGGTCTCCGTCGATCGAGAGCACTGTAGCTAGCACAGCAGCTGCGAGCATTATCAAGGCCCGTGTGCTAAACAGCTTGCCTTCTATCTCTAGAGGCCTGATCGCTATGCTCAGGCCGAGGATTACTGCGATGTTAAATATGCATGAGCCCACTGCATTGCCAAGAGCGACATCGGGGTAGCCGGTGAATGATGAAAAGGTGCTAACTGCCAGCTCTGGCAGAGTAGTACCCACACTGACGATGGTCGCACCAACTAAGACCTCGGGCATACCGGTCTTTTTGGCCATCCAAACTGCCGCTTCGACAAACCAGTCGGCACCTTTGATCACGAGGACGAGGCCTACGATAAACATCAAATAGGCCGTTGGATTACTCATCGTGCATCTCTCCTATCGTTCTTGCCTTCTTGTAGTGCTCCAGAGCTGCAGAGTCTTCGCGGCAAGCAAAAAGACCTCTGCCAGCGGATGAGCAACTGGCAAAGGTCTCGCAGACCAAGAGCAGGTATCAGCTCCGAGCCCTCAAGGAGCCGTGATGACGGACACTGATGCAACCGTAGTTGCCTGCTACTCCCCTTTGCAAGATCAGGCGTTTCCAGGATAGGTTTTTCTCCATCGCCTGTGTCTACTCCTTCCGTACTCCTATGATTCCACCAACTAGTCTCGGTTTGCATCTCTCACATTGTTGTCGCGCCCTGTGCACTTGGTTCTTGAGCAGAGGAAGTGGTAGTGAAGTAGTTGATCACGCCACGCGCCAGGGCTTCTGCTAGACGATAACGAAAAGCTTCGTCCTTCATCCTAGCCTTATCCGTGGGGTTGGACAGAAAACCTACCTCAACCAGTATCGTGGGCACCTGGGTCGCGTTGAGGACCAGCAGGTTTGACCGCGGCACGGGCTTTGAGTGGTTGAGGTCTGTAACAAGCGCAAGCTGGGAGATGATTTCGTCAGCCAGGGCTCTACCGGGATCTGACCCGGCTGCGTAGAGAACCATGGCTCCCTTTTGGTTTGGGTCGGAGCTAGAATTGACGTGGATACTTATGCCGATTTTTCCTTTGTTGGTCATACGCGCTCTCTGGTTGAGGTCAGCTAGGTGCCTGCCAGGTCTCAGCTGGCTCCATCCACTGCAATCCGTGTCAGTGCTGCGGGTCAGCCCAACCGAAATCCCATATCGAACAAGCATATCTCGCACTTGCAGCGCGATCTGAAGCGTGATGTCCTTCTCCATAGTGTCGTGGTCATTGGCGCCTGGGTCCACTCCGCCGTGACCGGGATCAATTACTACATCTACAGGAGTCCGAAGAATATGCCAACTCAAGACTGTCATTAGGCTGACTGTCTTTGGCAGGATTAGCAGGAGAGTCAATAGCAGTAATGAAAGGATGGCTAGGCGTCTGCGGATGACCACTACCACTAAGCGCACAGGGTTCACCCCTCGGGTGATAGATCTCCTCGGCCAATATGTATTCCTTGCCGGGTACGTCCAATGCTGTTGGTCAACTGAACGGAAGCCGGATCTAATGGAAGCACATAGCTCGGTCATGAAAGGGCGCGATCTTGTGGGAAAGATCGTATCAGACAGATCTGCCGTATTGATCAGTGCATATCGGCTGTGGTAGCCTATTGACGGCGACAGTCACCCTGCAGTGACGTCGGAGGTGCCTACACATGCGGGTAATCGCTCGTGTCTATTCGGACTATGTCAGACGCTCGTGGCCGCTTCTTGCCATCGCCGTCTTGCTCGTTGTATGTGAGACGGTCATGAACGTGTACATGCCGCAGCTGTCCAAGGCCATGGTCGATGCCGCAGTCGGCACAGATGGGGTCGAGGCTGCCAGCCGGGTCTTGCTGTGGAAATCTTTGGTGTATACAGTGCTTGGCCTGATCCGGTCTGTTGTCATCTTTTTTGAGATCTACCTCTTTGAGAGAGTCGCAGAGAACGTCTCGCTGAATGTCAGGCATGATCTTTACGACAAAGTCCAGAATCTGAGTTTCGCTTTTCACAACAGATCACGCACAGGCGACTTAATGTCAAGGATGACAAGTGATGTGTACGCAGTGCGAGACATGTGTGGTTTTGGCGTCTCGATGCTGGCTTATGATGTGTTCATCATTGTTTCTGTTGTTGGCTGGATGATAGCGTACAACCCTGTTTATGCCTTGGCATCTCTGTTCTCCATGCCTCTCTTGGCGGTGTTCGCCATTAGGTACTCGGGCCGCTCAGGCCCGGTGTTTCGGTCTATCCAGGACCAGGTTGCGAGCATGACAGCTGCTGTACAGGAGAGTGTGTCCGGTATTCGTGTAGTGAAGGCGTTTGCTCAGGAGGATCAGGAGCGCGACAGGTTTGGCAAAGCGAACGACGCCGTGCTAAGAGACAATCTCAAGGCCGCGAAGATCAATGCGTTCTACCACCCGGCGATGGATTTCTGCGCCTCTCTGGGAACTGTGGGAGTCATATGGTGTGGAGGGCGCCTCTACGCTCAAGGAGCACTGACCGCCGGCGACATCACTGCCTTCTTGAGCTATTTGTGGATGTTGATTTGGCCTGTCCGTCAGATTGCAGCGATCATAAGGATTGCACAGCGCGGAATAGCAGGCGGGCAAAGGGTGTTTGAGATTCTCGATGCACGCGATCAGATAGCAAACAGGTCAGATGCAGAGCAGATCGCAGAAGTTGCCGGGCATGTGCAGTTTTGCGATGTCGATTTCAGTTACGACTCAGAAGAAAAGGTGCTCGACGGCTTCTCTCTAGATATTCCGCCTGGATCTACAGTAGGGATCTTGGGTACAACGGGATCTGGCAAGAGCACAATCGGAGCACTGATACCAAGGTTTCACGACGTAGACTCCGGAGCAATACTCATTGACGGCAAGGACATCCGAGACCTGGACATCCACTCGCTGCGCAGGCAAGTCGGGATCGTGCCCCAGGATACGTTTTTGTTCTCCACTTCGATACGTGAGAACATAGCTTACTATCAGCCTGACATAGAACTGGAGAGGGTGATCGCCGCTGCCAAGGCCGCCCAGATCCACGACTTTATCGAGTCGCTTCCTCAAGGCTACGATACAGTTGTTGGAGAGCGTGGCGTGGGCCTTTCTGGAGGACAGCGGCAGCGGGTAGCCATAGCCAGAGCTCTCGTCATGGACCCAAAGATACTCATTCTCGATGATTCTACTGCGAGTGTAGACGCTGAGACTGAGAGTATGATTCAGGAGTCTCTCAGAGAGATCGCGAAAGGCAGGACCACGATAATCATATCCCAGAAGGTATCCAGCGTCAGGTATGCCGACAGAATAGTGGTCTTGCGCAACGGGAAGATCATCGAACAGGGCACGCACGCAGAGCTCTACGCACTCGGCGGGTTTTACCGGCAGCTCTGTGATGCACAGGCGATGCCTTTGCAGCCTGCCCGCGAGGGGGTGGAGATCTAGTGGCTTATCAGCAGGAAGAAACAACTGAGAAAAGATTCGATCCGCAGATTGCCCGCAGGATACTCAGCTATCTAAGGCCGTGTGTCAAACAGCTGGCCCTCTCAGTCGTCCTGGTGCTCGTTGGATCTCTGATCTCACTGATAGGGCCTCTAGTGACGCGCTCGGCAGTCGATGATTACATAATGGTAGGAGATATGACGGGCCTCAACATCCTTGTACTCGCGTGGCTCGGCATACTGTGTGCCAACTGGTTCGTCTCGTATTGGCGCATGTACACGATGTCGTGGATAGGCCAGACTGTGGTTCATTCGATAAGGAAAGAGCTGTTTGACCATCTCATGAAGCTTTCGTTCGACTACTACGACAAAGTGCCTGTTGGAAAGACTATCACCAGGTTCACTAGCGACGTCGATTCACTAAACGAACTACTGACCGGCGGTGTAGTCACACTGGTCAGTGAGAGTGCAGTCTTGATTGGAATCATGGGCATCATGCTGAGCCTGGACACTAGACTAGCATTGCTCTGCTTTACGGTAATCCCTGTGCTGGTCTATCTGACGACCGGCTTCAGAGCCAAGATAGTCAGTGCAGAGAGGGATGAGAGAAGCAAGACTTCAGAAATGAACGCCTATCTGCAGGAGAATATCTCAGGTGTTCGGGTAGTCCAGGCGTTTTGTAGAGAGGGACTGAATCTCAAGCGGTTTGATAAAATCAGCAGGGCGGTCTTTGACGCTGCGATGAGGGTAGTGTATCTGTTCTCGTATTTCTGGCCCTTTGTCGATATGACGGCAGTGGTTGGGACTGTTGTGGTGTTGTGGTACGGCGGACTCCAGGTGGCACACGGGACACTGTCCTTGGGCACCCTAGTTGCTTTTATCGCGTACGTCGGCCAGTTTTTCGGCCCCATACGAAATCTCAGTCAGATATACCGCATGGTGCAGCGGGCGATGGCTGGAGGAGAACGCATATTCCGCTTGCTTGATACTGAGATATCGATCAAAGACAAGCCTGATGCCATAGAGTTGCCGCCAATCAAGGGTGCTGTCGAGTTTAAGGATGTGTACTTCGCGTACGAGGGCGATGATCATGTGATCAAGGGACTTAACCTCAGTGTGAGGCCCGGAGAGACAATAGCTATTGTCGGCCAGACTGGTGCAGGAAAGACATCGATCATCAACCTGCTCTCGCGTCTCTATGACGTGAATGCGGGTAGCATTCTTGTAGACGGCTACGATATAAGGAACGTGACCTTGGCGTCACTCAGAAGGCAGGTCGCCGTAGTGCTGCAAGAACCCTTCTTGTTCGCAGGCAGCATCAAGGATAACCTCCGATACGGAAGGCCCGAGGCCACAGACGGTGAGATATATGAGGTTTGCAGGCAACTGGGAATAGACGATTTCATACGGAAGCTTCCGAAAGGATACGACACCGAGGTGGGAGAACGCGGCTCGAAGCTGTCGTCTGGGCAACGCCAGTTGGTGTCGTTCGCCCGGGCTTTGCTCGCTAGGCCGGCGATTCTGGTGTTGGATGAGGCTACTGCCAGTGTTGATACGTACACCGAGCGACTGATACAGGAGGCTCTTCGCGAGCTTCTAAAGGGAAGAACATCCTTTGTCATAGCTCACAGGCTTTCGACCATACAGGAAGCAAACCGTATAATAGTGATCGACGACGGAAACGTTGTCGAAGAGGGAACTCACGAGCAGCTCATTCGAGCAAGGGGCAGGTACTATCATCTATACATGATGCAGTTCTCTAGCATGGCAAGCAGGGAGGTATCCTAACGTCAACGACACATCTATGGATTGGGACTGGGAGGTGTTGGAGTGGACAAGCGGGCTTCAGTAACAGTGCGATTTAACGACGGAAGGACCCGAGTGGTCGAGGTCGGGTCCGCTTTGATGGATGTGGTGAAGGACGCACATACAGTCTCGGGGCTGACACCTCTGGCTGCGAGGTTGGACAATACAATCCGCAGTCTGCATGCGACCGTCGAGTCCGACGCGCTGGTTGAGCCTATAGACCTCTCTTCTGAAGACGGAGAACGCGTCTATTGGCGCAGCCTCACTGTTGTGATGGCCAGGGCTGTCCGTCAGTTGAGGCCTGAGGCAGACTTAAGAGTTGAGCACTCACTCAACCACGGCATATATTGTGAGCTCGTCGATAGAGAGGGGGCTGTTCTGTCTGTTACCGACAGGGATGTTCGTTCTATCGCCTCTGCGATGAGAGAGCTGATCGAAGCGGACGAACCGTTCACCCCTCTAGAGACTACTGCATCAGAGGCAGCTAGGTTGCTGCGCCAACATGGCCACGCAGACAAGGCCGACTTGATTGCATCCGGCCTTAAACCTTCTGCCAAGGTTCGCCTGTTCCAATACGGCGGCGATGTAGACTGCTATTATGGGGACTTAGTACCGTCTACCGGCTATCTCAAGCAGTTCTCGCTCAGATACTACCTGCCAGGGATGATCTTGCTATATCCCCGGAGGTATGATCCACATCACCTGCCCAAGTTCGAAGAGCAAAGAAAGCTGTCCAGGGTTTTCTACAGATCGAGTGTGTTGGGACGCACGATGGGCGTCACAGACATAAGGTCGTTGAACAGGGCGATAGAAGAGGGACGAATCTGTGACTTGGTTGCTCTCAACGAGGCGGTCCATGAGCGCGACATCGCCCGGATAGCGGATGAGATAGCAGCAAATCGAGATCAGATTGGGTTGGTGCTCATAGCAGGACCTTCCTCCTCGGGCAAGACGACGTTTGCACAGCGGCTGTCCCTGCACCTCAGGTTGAACGGCATCGCACCTCATCCTATCTCGATGGACGACTACTTCGTTGAGAGAAGCCAGACGCCAAAGGATGAGAGCGGCCAGCCGGATTTTGAGTCTATCTATGCAATCGACCTCGATTTGTTCAACGAGCAGCTGTCCAGGCTGATGACAGGTGATGAGGTGTCACTGCCGACGTTCAACTTCCAGACCGGCGAGCGCGAGTACAGGGGGCGTAAGCTCAGGCTCACCGAAAACAGCCTGCTCGTTGTTGAGGGGATACACGGCCTCAATGATGAGTTGACTTCTGCGATCCCCAGAGAGCGCAAGTACAGGATATATGTCAGCGCATTGACTCAACTCAATGTGGATGTCAACACCAGGATCCAGACGACTGACACGAGGCTGATCCGTAGGATCGTGCGCGATAGCGTCTCACGCGGTCACTCCGCCAGTCGCACCCTGGAACTCTGGGACGCGGTTAGGAGAGGGGAGCAGAGGAATATATTCCCGTATCAGGAGCAGGCAGACGTGATGTTTGACTCGGCTCTTGCTTACGAGCTCGCAGTACTGAGGCCGTTGATTGAGCCTCTTCTCAAGGCGATTCCTCGTGAAGACAGAGGGTATGCCCAGGCAGAACGCCTTCTTTCGTTCATACAGCTGGTCAGGCCAATGACGGATACGTCGTCCATACCCCCGACGTCAATACTCAGAGAGTTCGTCGGAGGCAGTTGCTTTGCCGTCTGACCTGTGCTATATTGTATTGCGCAGCTCTCGACTGAGGGATGGATATGGCACTGCAATCAGATATGGATGAGACCTTTATGCTCAGCGCACTTGAGCAAGCTGAAAGATCGGCTGCAATGGGAGAGGTTCCGGTAGGGGCAGTGATAGTCAAAGACGGGAGAATCATTGCCGTCGGGTGCAACATGAAGGAGACAACCAACGATCCAACGGCTCATGCAGAGATCCAGGCGATTCGGGCTGCTGCAAAAGCGCTGCAGAGCTGGCGGTTGCTCGATACGACGATGTATGTTACACTAGAGCCGTGCGTGATGTGTTGCGGAGCCCTGGTCCATGCCAGAGTCAGGCGGCTTGTGTATGGAGCACCGGACCCCAAGTCAGGCGCAGTGGATTCGTTGTTTAACATCGTCACAGACGAGAGACTGAACCACAGGCTCGAGGTTAGGGGAGGGGTCCTAGCGCAGCGGTGTGGAGACTTGCTGAGAGAGTTTTTCCGCAACAAGAGATAGGCAAGCCGCAAGAGCGGCTGGTTGAACACGCGAAAACACAGCCATATATGGCGTGTATATACGGAGAGATGGCTGAGTTGGTCGAAAGCGCTCGACTCGAAATCGAGTAGGCGGTTCCCGCCTCCTGGGTTCGAATCCCAGTCTCTCCGCCAGATAGAGCAGGGGTTCTGTCGATGACGACAGAACCCCTGCTTCGTTTCGCGTAGCCGGCGCTTCTTTGGCGCGTCATTAACTGTGTTTGCAACAAGGACCAGCTCCCCTTTAGAGAGAATATGCCAGCAGGACATATGCTAGTTCGTGTAACCCACTAGCATCGTGCTAAAGGAGGCCGATATCGGCATGATAGCACTCTTGGGCATAGGTAGGTGACGGAAAGAGGGGCTGCTGAGGACGACACTGCTGTGGCTGGCAGTGTCAGCTGCGTTGCTATGCGCCATTCCGCCGGTGCGAGCTCTGGGTGCCGTTTCCTTTTGTGGTCTATACCGGATGGGACGTGAGGCATGTGACGGCGGTGGCGGGGCAGTAGGCGGACTAGCTAGGTTGAGCAGGGGCTTTGTCAATAGCGACAGAGCCCCTGCGTAGCGTCTGCCTGTAGTGCGACTCAATTGGTTGAGGCGAAAGGGCGGGAGCCACAAATCGATTCGCGGAGTTCGAATCCGGCCAAGCGAATCCCGCATCTAGGGCTCGAAGTATAGACTCATTCTGTCTCTGAGTAGAAGGCTATTGGATGTCGATGGGTGTTTGATACTCACCCTCGCTATCTTGTGGCTGGGCAGGGACGTACTTCAGTACTCCAACCACAAGGCCAATGGACGCGATTAAGAACAGGTAGGCGCCGCTTGCGGCCATGTTGACCGTCTCACCGAAGAGCTCCACTGACTTGTCGGCTATGTAGGCGAACGTAAACACGACCGATGCGATTGCGCATGCCAAGCCCCAACCTCGCCTGATTTGCCTGTTTTGAAGTAGCATAAGCACCGGGTAGATCCATAACACCAGAAGCAAGAAGGCCTGCTGAGTAAGGCCGCTCTGCGAAGCTATGCCTATGTCCACCCAATCCATGAACATAGATATAACCGCTGCGCACGCCGACGCGAATATGATCTTTCCTCCACTGTTCCAATAGTTCCAATCGATTTTCACTGCTCATCCTCCCCTATGTCTGGATGCATGTAGGCGGTTAGGCAAGTGCTGCGCTCGCTCAGGCAGTTGCCAACCGACTTCACGTATTCTGAGGGGAGCAACTGAAATCCTGCCGTAACTATTTTCGTTCAGCAATGAATCGGTCGTCTCTGAGCACAGGCAGCAGAGACACATCCATGCATGAAGGAAAGAACTTGATCTAGAACGGGCTAAGTAGGATAATCAAACAGGACCAATTGAACAGCCGAGTCACGGACCCTGTTTGCAGACTACTTGCGAAAACCGCACCTGACTGGTAGCGACTTGGGCCGGTACGACGCTGATCGACGAAAGGGGTGCCAACATGTGCATGACCATCTGGCGTAAGACAGCAAGCCCGGCTCTGCTGATGTTGATCTGTCTGGCGTTCTTGTTTGCCACCTCAGAGGCCGTGACACTAGCCGACGAACAGCAGATTGAGAGCAATCGATTGGCTTACGATGCCCTGCGAAGGGCGGTGCTAGAGTCCTACTCTTACCGCGACAGGCTGGAGCTGGATTGGGAGGCCTTGTTTGACGCTCATCGAGACTCCTTGCTGTCGGCTTCGTCCAATCGAGCTTTCGCAATCCAAGCGGCCAAGCTGCTCTCTAATGCCAAAGATCCACATATGTGGCTCGTTGTAGATGGCAATGTCGTGGCAACCTACAGCAGGCCTGCTCATGTCAACGTTGCATTGCCAACGCTCGTGAAGATCCTTGGGCCGGGTCAAATCGTTCAGTGGTCAGGCGGTGTAATCAGTAGCCGGATTGGAGACGTAGGGTACATCCTCATCGCATCATGGGTTGATAACCCTACAACCGATCCTTTGAAGGCGATAGACGCGCTCAGGTCGCTATCCGGTTTGCCTGCGTTGATCATTGATGTCAGAGTCAACTCCGGTGGCAATGAGTTCTTGGCCCAACAGTTCGCTGGGTGCTTCGCAGACACAGCTGTACCATACGCGCAGGCGGCAATCAACGACCCCGCTGACCCGAAGACAGGATGGTTTGGCAAGATCGTCACTAGGACCCTGGAGCCAAATACCTCAGGCCCGGCGTACAGAGGCAAGGTGTTCGTGTTGACCGGAAACGGTGTTATGAGCAGTTGCGAAGGGTTTCTCCTGATGATGCGGGCGACAGGAGCGACGCTTGTAGGTGATACCTCTGCTGGCAGCTCGGGAAACCCACAGCCATACCCTCTTGGCAACGGGGTTGAAGTATACGTCCCCTCGTGGCAGGACATGGACATGAACGGTGTGGTGCTTGAAGGCAGGGGAATCGACCCGGATGTCTTCGTGTACACCGAACCAGGCGACTTCGCCGAAAGAGATCCTGTGTTGGAGGAAGCATTGCGCCTGGCCAAGGAAGCCATAAAGGGCTTGACCGATGGGGACAGTTAGGGACATTGACGCCACCAGTTCGGTTGTGATCTTGGATGAACTTCTGTATGATTAAGAGTGAGACTGATCTAGGATACAGAGGCATACCGAAGGGATAAGCGTGCAATGAGGCTGTTTTACGCGATCGGGCTGTGGGGGTTGCTAGATCTTACCCACTTAAGGGAAACCTTAGACGATCTCCCGCAGCTCAGATGGGTGGCTCCGGAGAGAGTCCACATCACCCTCAGTTTCCTGGGGGAAGTCAGCGCAGATGTGTGCAAGGACGCTGCTGAAACACTTAAGGACGTAGCTGCCAATTACGCTCCCTTTACGCTCAAGTGGCAAGGAGTGGGTTCATTCCCGCTTGGCAGGCCGCCTCGCGTGCTCTGGGTGGGACTTGATGACTTGTCAGCTCGACAAGTCATTCGTATGTCCAAAGATCTCGGCAATAGACGGCCAGCACCGCATGTGACAGTAGCCAGAGTGAAAGGAGTTCTCCCTGACGAGGCTGTAGAGCGTTGGCAGACGGTCGAGTGTGCTTGGCCGCAAGTGCGAGTTACCCAGATACAGCTAGTAGAGAGCAAGCTTACTCCCACTGGCCCTATTTACACTATCGTTGCATCAGAGAAGCTGAGGGCAAGAGGATCATGCCCACATACTTACTAGATTAACCCGAATCTGAGAGGAGACTAGTAGTGGAGATATATCGGCAAGCAATCGCAGAAGCAGTGAAGCAGCTCATACCTGTAGACGAGATAACCCTGGAAGTGCCGCCAGATCCCAAGCTGGGCGACTTGGCTCTTCCGTGCTTCCCTTTCGCAGCGATACTGCGTAAGAATCCCGCAGCTATAGCTGCTGATTTGAAGGACAAGATCGGAGGCCTCGACTTCGTTGACCGGATAGACGTGGTTGGAGCTTATCTTAACTTCTTCCTTGATAGAGAGACTGTAATCCGCGATACGATTGAAGCGATACGCAGTAAGGGAGGGGCTTACGGTTCCTCTGGTAGAGGCAGAGGAAAGAAGGCCTTGATTGAGCACACGAGTATAAACCCCAATGCCTCTCCACACGTGGGCAGAGCGCGAAATGCTCTGATCGGCGACTCTATTGTTCGTCTTATGCGATTTGAGGGATACGACGTCTGCGTTCACTATTTCGTCAACGACATAGGCAAGCAGATCGCAATGCTCGTGCTGGGTGCAGAAGGCAGAGACGATGTGACGTTTGGCGATCTCCTCGACATTTATGTCGATGTCAACAACAGAATCAAGGATGATCCACGACTGGAGGCCGAAGTGTTTGAGCTGCTGCATCGGCTTGAGAGAGGCGACAAAGATGCGCTCGAGCGCTTCCGCAGGGTTGTTGACATCTGTATAGAGGGGCAGACTCGCATCTTTAGTGAACTCGGGATATATTACGATGTGTTCAAGCACGAATCTGACTACGTTGCAAGCGGTGCCACTGACGAGATACTGCAGCGGCTTGAAGCGACCGGTCGGCTCGAGCGCGATGTTGAAGGCAGATTTGTTCTCAATCTGGATGGTTACAACCTGCCATCCAGGGCGCCGTATGTGGTTTTGACCCGGGCGGACGGCACCTCTCTTTATCCGCTGCGGGACATAGCCTACACGATAGACAAGGTGAAGACCGAGTCGGAAGTCAACATCGTAGTGCTGGGCGAAGATCAGAAACTGTATCACCAGCAGGTCAGTGCGGCTTTGGACATACTCGGATACAAGGCACCTGTGTCTGTCCACTACTCATTCGTCCTGCTGCCGGACGGAAAGATGTCCACCCGTCAGGGAACAGTCGTGTTGCTCGAGGACTTCATGCGCGAGGCTGTCGCCAAGGCGACAGAAGAGATGGCAAAGCGCCATGGAGAGGCAGACCCCGACACAGCAAAGGCTGTTGCCTATGGTGCAGTGAAGTACGCCATTCTCAAGGTTGCCAATGAGCGAAATGTGACGTTTGACTGGTCGAGCGCCCTGAGCTTCGAAGGCGACACGGGTCCATACTTGCAGTATTGCCACGCAAGGATCAATTCGATCATGAGGCGCGCAGGCGGGGAACTCCCCTCAAGTGCCGACTTCTCTAGACTTACCGAGGATATAGAGTATGAGTTGGTGAAAGAGCTGGCGGGCTTTCCGACAGCAGTATCGAAGGCCGTCGACGAGTTTAGTCCTCACGTAGTGGCTAATAGCATCTATAGAGTGGCCAAGGCGTTCTCAACGTTTTACAACCAATGCCCGGTCTTGAACGCGGAGGATCCCGAAGTAAGGGACGCTCGGCTCTTGCTCTCTACAGCAGTCAAGCAGGTGCTGGCAAATGGGATGGCCCTACTAGGCATTGATCCCGTTGAGTCGATGTAAGGCCATTGCTTGCTGGGAGATGTTGTTGTCTTGACTAGACGTTCATTTGACAACGGCGCCGCACAAACGGCGCCTAATACGCTGTCTGCGCGTGTTGACCCTTCAGTTGAGGTCGATACACGGCGGTTGAGGCGCAGGGTCATAGATCTATCAGGGCCAGCCCTGGTCGAGATGGTGCTTGTCAGCTTCGTCGGAGTCGTGGATATGATCATGGTAGGTCGCATTGGACCTGCAGCCATAGCTGCAGTAGGACTGACCAACCAACCGATGTTCATCGCAATGGCTGTCTTTCAGGCGCTGAATGTCGGGACCACCGCCCTTGTAGCTCGATTCATAGGTGCCCGCGACCCTGCAGAGGCAAGCCGCACTGCACAGCAGAGCCTGCTCATCACCGTGATTCTTGGCTTGATTCTGAGTATTTTGAGTTATTGGGCCAGTCCATGGGTGATAGCAGCTATGGGTGCCGAACCAGATACCCTGCCCTTGGGCATATCTTATTTCCAAATAGTCTCTCTCGGAATCGCTTTTATGGCAGTCTCCTTGTGCGTGGCGTCAGTGCTAAGAGGCGTTGGAGACACAAAGACCCCGATGAAGGTCAATGTCGTTGCCAACCTTGTAAACTGTGTAGGCAACTATATATTGATATACGGCAAGCTGGGGTTTCCTGCCTACGGCGTTGTCGGTGCTGCGGCCGCGACTACGATTTCTCGAGTTGTTGCTGCTGTATTGATGCTCGGTTCAGTATTGCGCAAGGATTCGATGATCAAACTCGGCCCGATTAGAGAATTCAGGTTAAGACTGGACCTGATAAAGAGAGTCGTCAACATCGGAATCCCGAGTGCTGTCGAGCAGTTTGTCTTTAGGGTCGGCCAGCTGGTTTATGTCAGGATTGTTGCCGGCCTCGGTACAGTTGTTTTTGCCGCTCATCAAATCGGGATGAACATACTGTCATTGTCGTTCATGCCCGGACAGGCTTTCAGCATGGCTGCCACCACTCTGGTGGGGCAGGCGCTAGGAGCAAGGAAACCGGAAGCAGCTGAGAAGTGTGCGCTGGAAACCCGGCGCCTTGGGATGATTATTTCCGGAGCTATGACCGTTGTTCTCTTTTTCTTCGGAGAGAGGATTGCCCGCCTGTACACGGCTGACCTGGAGGTTGCCAGACGGACAGCTATGGTCTTGCGGATTATCGGTTTGGTGCAACCTGCTCAGTCCACGCAGTTCATCCTGTCTGGTGCATTGCGGGGCGCGGGCGATACCAAATGGCCTCTCTACTCAAGTCTGGTAGGGATCTGGGGAGTCCGAGTCGTGTTCGGCTACACCTTCACGAGATTGCTCAATCTGGGGTTGTTTGGAGCGTGGCTCGCTATGGCGCTGGATCAGCTTGCGCGGTCTGTAGTGATTTTCACGAGGTTTAGAAGCGGAGGATGGAAAACGGCTAGAGTCTAAGGCTTCTGAATCATGCGAATGATTAAGACGTGTCAGGTGCCGGACGCGATGCTGACCAGTCAAGGGGCATTTCGGTTTGCCATAGGTGGTGTTGACGGTGTCATACATCATAGGAGTTGACGTCGGCGGAACCAATACCAACGCCGTCCTTGTGAAGGACCACAGGGTGCTTGAGACTGCAATAGTCCCAACGAATCATGATGAGCTCTTGGACAGCATTGTGGGCGCGCTCGGCGCCATTATCGCCTGTTTGCCCAGGAATCTTTCTAGTCAGGTAGAACTGCATCTAAGCACAACGCTGGCTACGAATGCCATTATCGAGGGAAGAGGCGATGCTACAGCGGTCATTGTTGCCTCCGGACCCGGCATGAGACTCGAGGACAACGAGTTCCCGTTTTCGGTGTTTCGTATACCCGGCTATGTCGACCACCGTGGGAGAATAGTGGCGCCGATTGACTGCAATGCCCTCAGGTCTGCTCTGGATACCATCAGGTCACAAGGATTCGCTAAGGTGGCGGTCGCAGGGAAGTTCAGTCCTCGCAATCCTAGACAGGAGTTGGAGATCGAGGAGCTGATCAAGGAGGAGTATCCTGAGTTTCTTCCTGTGACCCTGGGGCACCGCTTGACTGGCCGCCTGAATTTCCCACGTAGAATCACTACGGCGTACTTGAACGCAATGGTGACAGGAGTGCAATCGGCCCTGGCATCCGCTGTTGAGCATCTGATAAAGAAGTTCGGGCTGCAAGGACACGTCTTTCTCCTCAAGGCGGATGGCGGAACCATGAGCCTACAAGAGTCACTTATGCGACCGGTGGAGAGCATTCTCTCCGGCCCAGCTGCGAGCACTATGGGCGCTATCGCTCTGGCCGAGGTCGACCACATAAACACGGTCGTCCTGGATATAGGGGGAACGACTACTGATTTGTCAGTCCTCGTCAAGGGAAGGCCGGTTGATGAGAGAGACGGGGTCGAGATCGCAGGTTTCAAGACTATCGTCCCGGCCCTTTTCTCTCGATCAGTGGGACTCGGCGGTGACAGCGATGTATGGTGCGACGGAGAGCAGATCAGGATTGGGCCTCAGCGTGCAGGTCGGCCCGTGGCCTTAGGGGGCTCTCGAATCACTCCTACAGATGCAGCGGTCTGCATCGGGGGTGTGGCGATAGGCAGCAGAGAGCGGGCAATGGCTGGCATGGCTGAGCTAGGCAAAGAGTGGGGCATTCCTCCGCTTGAGCTGGCAAACAAGATCGTAGACGCTTTCTGTCAACAGGCCGTAGACGCCATTGAGAGTGTTTTTAGCTACCTGAGTAGCCTACCAGTCTACACGGTCGCTGGAATAATGAGCCATGAAGATCCCAGGCCCGAGAAGGTAGTCGGGATGGGCGGGCCAGCGCAGTTTTTCATCCCCATGATTGCGAAACGCTTGGGAGTCGACTACGAGGTAACGGCGTATCATGGATCAGCTAATGCAGTGGGTGCTGCAGCGGCACGTCCGACTGCGTCAGTCACGCTTCGAGCCGATACTGCTTTGGGGGAAATCGTCGTCCCGGAACTCGACTACATGGATCGCATTGCTCGTCCGCTGTTCTTTGACATCAAGCGGGCGAGGGAGATCGTAGTCGAGAAGGCTGTTGATTACGCGGCGAGGCTGCGTATACCAGCTCAAAGAGAGGACGTAGAGATTGTCGAAGAGGAGTCTTACAACGTCGTTCGTAGTTTCCACACAGCCGGGCGGATAATCTCCATGAAGGCTCAGGTTTCTCCAGGAGTCCACAAGATGCATCATCAGGCTGGATCAGGTGGCTAGGATCGCGTTAAGTGCATTCTTTCACTCCAACGAGATGCTTCTTTCCCAGTGGCTCATAGCTGCAGGTATGGCGGAAGGGGGTATGGACAGTGAAAGCTGCCAAGCACAGGACAGGACTCGTGTTTTTCCCCGCCTTTGACTGGGCAATCACTCCGGATCATCCGGAAAGGGAAGAGCGTCTGCTGTACACCAGAGACCAAATCAGAGAAGAGGGCCTGTTAGACGTGCCAGGCGTGGTAGAATACCGGCCGGAGCCTGCCTCCGAACTTGACATAAAGAGAGCGCATATATGCGTGGGCTCGGTAAGTGCCGTAGCAGGTGTTCCTCACCTAATCGCTGCAGGTGGGACAATAACAGCAGGTGAAAAAGTGCTGTCAGGTGAAGTAGACAGGGCGTTTGCCTTGCTGAGACCCCCAGGCCACCATGCCATGCGGGTTGTCCATGGTGCGAGGGGCTTCTGTGCGATAAACAACGAGGCTGTACTCGTTGAATACTTGAGAAAGAGAGCAGGCGGCAAGCTGCGCATAGCCGTCATTGATACTGACGCCCACCACGCAGATGGAACACAGGATATATACTACAACGACCCTGAGGTCCTTCATATCTCCATTCACCAAGACGGAAGAACGCTGTTTCCTGGGAGCGGGCACTTGACCGAGCTGGGCGGCCCTGGAGCCTTTGCCTATACTCTCAACTTGCCTTTGCCGCCAGGGAGCGGTGACAGAGAGCTGCTGTTCGCCATTGAGGAGTTCGTCCTGCCGGTTCTTCGCGACTATCAGCCTGACATCGTTATCAACGGTGCCGGACAGGACAACCACTACTCTGATCCGCTCACAAACATGAACGTCTCTGCTCAGGGATATGCTCGTCTGACAGAACTGCTGGCTCCAGATATTGTTGTCTTGGAAGGGGGATACTCCATCGAAGGAGCCTTGCCGTATGTCAACGTGGGCATCATCTTGGCGTTGGCAGGCATGGACTACAGCGAGGTCAACGAACCAGATCGAAGCCCTGAAAGACGTGAGGCCGACTCAGCGGCTACGGTGAATGCGAACGTGCGGCGATATGTCGAACAGCTCCGAGAGATATGGGAGCAGCGAGACAGCATTGACGTGGAGCGTATGTTCGGTGGTGGAGACTTCTACAACAGGCAACGCCGGATTTTTTATGACACGGACAACATAGTGGTATCTCAGGAAGAGAGCTTCCGCCTCTGCTCCAGGTGCAGCGGATACCAGAAGGTCTTGTCAGTCGCCCAGCCGTTGCATAGAGCTAGACCAACGAGAGTAGCAGCTGTGATAATCCCGTGGCACGCTTGCCGATCTTGCAGGAGTGAAGCTGAGGAAGCGTTCGATAGCACCTCTGTATCGGAGTTTGATTACGTGTACCTTCAGGATGTCGAGACAGACCGATACTTGACCAAGGAGCGCGCTTGACTGACTAGACACGCGCTGTTCATTGACTTAACGCTTGCATAGTGGTATACTGATTTGCGCAACCGACAATTTGGCCTGATCGCCAATGTCGGCGGTGCGGAGAGGTGGCTGAGATGGTCTAAGGCGCTCGCCTGGAGAGCGAGTAAGCAGTGACCCTGCTTCGTGGGTTCGAATCCCACCCTCTCCGCCATTTTGTTCTATCAGTCTGGCATGGACTTGCTCTTCATTAGAGCGGCCATGTGAACGCATTTCGAATAAGTTTGGCCGCACTAGACGGGGAGGTAGCGGTGCCCTGAACTCGCAATCCGCTATAGCGAGGTCGAATGTCCGTGTGAGGCCTTTCTTTCTTGGGGACTGGCTCCGGTGTACGGTGTTGAGGACTGAGTCCCGCGCAACGGAAGTTTACGAACCCCGTCAGGACCGGGAGGTAGCAGCGGTAAGTAAACCCCTCCGTGTGCCGCGGGGGCGCTTAGTCGGAGCTGGTTGCCGGAGTATCGCCTGGGCGAGAAGGTCGAGCCGGATGTGCGGCCCTTTTTTGTGTACTTTCATTTGTGTAATCCATTAGATACAGGTGCTATCGAGGTAAGTTGACTGGGCCGAGTTGATAAGGTTCATCTGGGACTGCGGACATGATACAATATGAGGTGTTGGCAGCCAACCGTGATTTCTTTGAGGTGTCGTTGTGAGTTATCTGTCGTTTTATAGGAAGTACCGTCCTCAGAGATTTGAGGAAGTGGTTGGACAGGAGCATATAGTCAAGACTATCACCAACGCCATTGAGCTTGACCGTGTATCGCACGCGTATCTGTTCTGCGGACCTAGAGGTACCGGCAAGACGACGATGGCGAAGTTGCTGGCGAAGGCTATAAACTGCGTTGATGGCCCAACAAGTCGCCCGTGCGGTGTGTGCGACTCCTGTCGCGGTATTGTCGCGGGTACTTCAGTTGACGTAGTCGAAATCGACGCAGCTTCAAACCGGGGGATCAATGAGATCCGTGAGCTTCAAGAAAAGATCAGGTTTGCGCCTTCCGTCTCACGAGTGAAGGTCTACATCATCGATGAAGTCCACATGCTCACTCAAGGGGCCTTCAACGCACTGCTGAAGACGCTTGAGGAGCCTCCGGCTCACGCCATGTTTGTCTTGGCTACTACCGAACCTCACAAGATACCCGAGACCATTCTCTCAAGATGCCAACGGTTCGACTTTCACAGGCTCTCTACTGCAGATATCTCAGGTCACCTCAAGTCGATCCTGCAGCGAGAAGGGGCTAGCGCCGACGAGGACGCGCTTCGCATCATTGCTCTACATGCAGACGGGAGTGTCAGAGATTCTATCAGCATACTTGAGCAATGCTATTCTTATAGCGGCGATCACATTTCTGTGGCTGACGTGATCCTCGTATTGGGGATTACACCCACAGAACGTCTGCGCGAGTTCGTCGACGCGGTTAACAGGCGCGACATAGGAAGCCTCCTGCAGCTCGTCGCGTCGCTATCGTCGGAGGGGCGAGATTTCCGGCAGTTTCTGCAGGATGCAGTTTCTGTATACAGGGATCTGGCTGTGTTGAGACTGGATTCAAATCTGGCGACGGGCCCCGGGTCATCCATGCTCTCTCGCTTGAGCCCTGAAGAGGCTCAGGCCTTGGCCTCGCGACTAGGTTTGGACGAGTGCCTTTACGTTATCGAAAAGCTCGCCAGGATCGATACAGAACTGAAAACCTCCACCCAACCGTCGATTACTCTCGAGGTCGGCCTGATAGAGTTGGTGGAGTCAGTTGACAGCCGTGTGGACGTTTCTCAAGTGCCTGACCTGCAATCGCTCTCAAGACGACTAGCAGTCTTGGAAAGGCAGGTAGCGCAGCTGATTAGGAGGGCGGGTTCGAGTGGCCTAGCTGACTCCGTTGCTGCCAGCTCAGCAGATGACAGTTCTCAGGGTGAGACAAGGGATGACCAGAGCCCCTGTCGCGCTGAAACAGACGATAAGATGGGCGAGCGGGATTCGGTTGACTCACAAGGCGAAGCTGGGTCGGGCTTGACGATTACGGATCAAAATGAACTTGATCGACTATTTCATGAGATCCTCGATGGAGTGAGGGCACGAAGCGTGCCTCTGTTTGCTGTCTTGAGAGAGGGCAGGCCTGCCTTTCTCCGCAATGATGTCTTGGTCATAGGGTTTCCTCAGCAGTATTGCTCCTTCCACATGGGAAGGGTACGAGAGGACAAGAACCGACAGGTCATAGAAGATGTGGCCTCACTACTCCTTGGCCGTTCAGTCACGATACGGGCTTTGCCTGCTGATGACGTTGCCCAGATGGCTCCTGGGATTTCGGGCAAGCAGGGTCAGCAGGCCGACAAACCAAGTGCATGCAAACCAGAGGACGATCCTTTGGTCAAGAGCGTAATAGAGGCTTTGGACGGCCGCATAGTTGATTCAGACTTGTAAGTGAGAGGGACGGTGACAGTATTGAAGGGTAACATCAACAAGCTAATGAAGCAGGCTCAGAAGATGCAGTCCCAGATGCTAAAGATACAGGATGAGCTTGCGAACAAGACTGTTGAGGCCTCGAGCGGGGGCGGTGCAGTCAAAGTCGTGGTGTCCGGTGACCTGGCTGTGAAGGAAATCAAGATCAGTCCGGAGGCCGTAGATCCGGAAGATGTCGAGATGTTGGAGGATCTCATCCTCTCCGCAGTCAACGAGGCGATCAGGTCCGCACAGGAGATGCAGGCTAACGAGATTGGCAAGGTCACCGGTGGGCTGGGTCTACAGGGATTTGGTGGCCTCTTGTAGCCTTTAGCTGCTGGAGAAGAGTGTTTGCGATAGGAGGATGTAGGTGCCTAAATATGTAGAACCGATATCTCGGCTCATCACTGAGCTGTCCAAGCTGCCTGGGATAGGGCCAAAGACTGCCCAACGCCTAGCGTTCTACATACTCACGATGCCTCGAGACGAGGTAGTGCGCCTAGCAGAGTCTATGCTGGACGCACGCACGAAGACACGGCAGTGTTCGGTGTGCTTTGATATCACTGTTGATGATCCTTGCGCGGTCTGCTCATCGCCCGATAGGGATCACAGCATTATCTGTGTGGTTGAGCAACCCAAGGACGTCGTTGCTATCGAACGCACTGGAGAGTACAAGGGACTCTATCATGTACTACATGGAGTTCTCTCTCCTATGGACGGGATTGGGCCAGGTGATATCAAACTAAAGGAGCTCATATCACGCCTGAAGGACCCGGTGAAGGAAGTCATTGTAGCTACGGACCCGAACGTTGAAGGGGAGGCAACAGCGCTCTATATCGCCAAGATTGCTCGCACTATTGGCGTTAAGACGACCCGATTGGCTCACGGCTTGCCTGTGGGTGGAGACCTAGAATATGCTGACGAGGTTACCTTGTCGAGAGCACTCGAAGGCCGGAGAGAGATTTAGAACACCTAGCCTACGAATAGCGGCTGCTTGCCATGCCGATACTTTTCTTTGGGACGAATAGCACGGTTAGGTACAAGTAGCTAAGCCCCGGGAGTGGTTAGCGATGGCAATGCAGCGTTCAAGAGTGCTGGCAATTGGGCGAAGTAGCGCATACGACGCTGATGCCCGGAGGCGACAGATCCTACGGGACATCGCAGAGGTAGAACAGGATCTGAAGTCCGCTTGGAGACAGCTAAACGAGACAACCGACGAGGATCTAATCGACAGCGCTATCTACATGGTGAAGGCAGCAGAGATCAAGTACGGTGCCTTGATAAGGATGCTCAAGAATAGCAGCTAGGCGGGCTTACACCCCCAGCGAGTCTGGCTCGGCAGGGCGTTCCTAATCGAGCGAATTACTTAGAATCGAGGCGTTTGACGGCCCAAACTGGCGTCAATTGCTTTCAATCGGCTTTGAGCCTCCTTGAAGCCTTCGAAGTATGCCTGTATACTTACCATTGCGCCACGAAGCGAGCGGCTAAAGCAGCAGCTAAGTGGCTTTATTGTCGGCTTTGAGGCTTTCGTCCCCGAGAGCCTATAGAGGGCAACGGGGCCGGAGGCTGTCAGTCGGTCGGAAGATGCACCGTGTTGACACGAATGGCGAATCGTGATAACATAGGTGCTGCGCTTCACGGAAGGTCGAGCCAGCCCTATAGGAGCTGAGCTGGCCTTGAGACCAAAGCGCACGGGCGC
>FIZI01000017.1:0-1688 GCA_900016865.1 uncultured Clostridia bacterium
TGCCGGACAAGTGACAGCAAGTCGACACGCTCAGGAGTGAAATCCGCAGAGAAGTCCTCGAGCCTGACCATGTTGAGCATCATCTGGATTGAGCTGTTCAGCCGTTGGTTTTCTTCGGCTATGCTATCCAAAGTCTCGGCCAGGCCCGCCTCTATTGGAAGCTGCTTCGCCTTTTGGATCTCCAGGTCAATGACTGAGACAGGGGTCTTCATAAGGTGAGCCCACTGGGTGATTAGATGCACATTCTGTTGGCCTCTGTTTCGTTCTTGTGCGAGTTCAGTCGTAAACCTCGCATACAGCTTGGACCATGCGTCCCTGAAGACTCGCTGCTCCAGGGTCCTTGGCTCGGAGAGAAGAGCCAGCCTGTCAAGAGGTTCGTCTGACTCTATGGTCTCAAGGCGCCTCATAAAGGACACCTGCCTTCGATAATCTACAAGCAAAAACACAAGCAGTCCTGCCAGGCCGAGAGCCCACAGATAAAACACATTGGCCAGGTCCAGGCTGGCACCTGAAAACAACAGGTCTAACTGAACGACAACCACGATTAGCGTCCCAAAACCGATGTAGAGCGCGATGTACAAAAATCGGTCCACCAAGAAAGACCGCAGGTTCATCTAGACACCACTCCAATCACAGACTGAGACGATACCCTTGGCCACGCCTTGTCTCAATGGCTTGTCCCAAGCCCAACTCGTCTAAGCGGCGACGCAGTCTGGAGACATTGACAGTGAGGGTGTTGTCGTCGACAAACTCCTCGTCGTCCCAGAGCACATCCAGCAACTCTTCACGGCTGACTATGGTGCCATTTCGCTGCGCAAGGATCCAGAGGAGCTCCAACTCCTTTGCTGTGAGTTCTACCCGCACATCTCCCCGGCTTGCACTGCTGTCAGCCCGGTTTATGACCACATCTCCGATTGCAAGCACATCAAGAGGCTTGCTTACAGCGTATTCTCCATAAGTTCGCCTCAGCAGGCTGTTTATCTTTGCGATAGCTAGTTCCAGGTTAAACGGCTTGCTGATATAATCGTCTCCACCGCTCTCGAGCGCACGTACTTGGTCCACATCTTGGTCTCGAGCAGATACAAAGATGATAGGCACCTTTGATAGAGTGCGAATTTGCCGACACCAATAATAGCCGTCGAATTTGGGTAGGTTGATGTCGAGCAAGACTAAGTCAGGTTGGCTGGAGCAAAAGGCTTCTTTGACGCGTGTGAAGTCCTCCACGATCAGAGCAACCATCCCATACCTCTCCAGCTCCTGAGCGAGGATCTTGGCGATCTTCTGATCGTCCTCAACAATCATTATTCTATAACCACTCTCTCCGCCCATCTCGATCTCCTCGGCATCCAGATTTCTTCGCTTAGTCTAAGCTCGTCTAGTCAGAGCTCACCGCTATGTCTAACACTTCTCCCCGTCGTAATTGAACATACTACAAGCCGATGCCAGTTACAACCGAGGGTGAACGAAAGCCATTTGCGTTGTCACAGCTTTTCGAGTTGTGATCGGCGTTGATGACAAATACTGGATTGGATCGCGCTAATAATATGTCAGACCCATAAGCCAAGTTCAGCACAAGATGAGGTTTTTTCTCGTCATATGCACTTGACCACATATGCAAGCAGGGCCTTATGTGTATGTGTGCGCGGAGGAGGCTACACGTCGCCCTCTGAGGAGCGAGTGGTAACCGT
>FIZI01000017.1:1696-18100 GCA_900016865.1 uncultured Clostridia bacterium
TCACACTTCAGGATCTACTAGTTGAACAACCGGTTCAACTCGGACTGTCCGGGCTGCGCGTCCGCAGAGCGAATCGAAAGGAGGAAGGCCAATGAAGAGGGCCTATTCAAGCATACTTCTTGGTTTCGTCATCTTGGCTCTCATCTTCTCAGTTCCAGGATACACACAGGCTGTATCGGAAGTTGTGCCAGATACTCAAGTCGAGACAATCAAGATCGTAAACGACACGGGATACTCCTTATATCACCTCTACATATCTCCCTCCACTTCAATGGAATGGGGAGAGGACCTTCTCGGAGATACTGAGGTGATCACATACGGAGCTGTGTTCGATACTGGGATCCCTATCAGCCCGATTGAGTACGATGTCTGTTGTATCGATCACGAAGGGGACGCCTACTACAAGTGGGGAGTCGGGATCAAGAGGCAACCTAGGATTGTGCTTAGCTTCATGGACCTCGATCTGGAAGGCCTCGCGTCAACCAGTCCTCTGTGGTCAGGCGCCTCGGCGGGATCGGTCCAGGAAGCTGGGTTACTAGACACGATCAAAATCGTAAACAACACAGGCTACACCATCTACCACCTGTACGTGAGCCCTGCGACATCGAGCAGCTGGGGAGACGATTTGCTCGGCTTTTTTGGTATCATCGAAGACGGTGAGGAGTACGATACCGGAATCCCCGCTGATGCAACCTTGTACGATATCAGGCTGGTTGACTCGGATGGAGACTCATATACTCAGTGGGACGTTGACGTCAGCCGATCAAGCACTGTGCAATTTACTATCTGGGACATAGACCTTGACTCAGAAACTTATGCAGAGGAGTCTACTGAGCTCGCGCTGACGATCTTCAACGCAACGGGCTCTGAGATCAAGGAGATATACATCTCGCCTGGGGATTCCACCTCGTGGGGGCCGAATAAACTTGAGAGCGGGGCAGTCATCCCGGACAGAGGGTCATTCGATGACATACTTACCGGGCCGCAGACTGTATATGATTTGAAACTTGTAGACAGCGATGACCGCACTTACATCAAGTGGGACGTAGATTTAAGCGAGAACGAGTGGCTCGTGTTCACGGTTGACGATCTGTTTCTGCTCTAAGATGTCATGGCTTAACTTGGCGAGCCTCTGAGCCTGGTGCCGATCTGCCGGAGCGTGATGCTGATCTGCGAGTAGCAGTCGCCCAGTGCTCTGAGCGCCGCTCCGATGTCATCACGTAATAGCCGTCAACCTCTTGGATGCGCACACCACCAAAGACAGCACGCAGTTTGTTTTCGTACCACTTGCGTCTCTTTACGACAAGCGTCATCCTCCCACCCATAGCGAGCCGATTGAATCCCTTCTCGATTAGGCGCTTTGGGACAGAGAAATCAGTATGGTATGGCGGGTTCACCAAGATAGCGGTGAACCCGCTATCATCTATACTGTCGTAGCCGTCGCTTTGTATGATCCTAACTGATTCGACGTTGTTCAGCTTCGCGTTGATTCGAGCATACTCGACTGCTAGCGGGTCCAAATCAGCCATCGTCACCTTGTCAGGCCCAATAAGCTTGGCTATTAGGATTCCGACGATTCCATATCCGCAGCCCAGATCAAGCACCTTTTCATCGGCGCCAAGTTCTACACAGGAAAGCATGGCGAGGGTTCCGGGATCAATATACCTTGGTGAAAAGAGCGCGGGATGCGTGCGGAATGCAAGCCGCACGCCTTTGATCGTCGCCGATATGACCCCTGTTTGCTCAGTCCGACCTTGCATAGCCTCACGTCCTCTGGTTGATCCCGGTTCCCAAGCCGATTGTCGAGATAGGTCTACCTGAATCTCAGCTCTATAGTGGCCTCGCCGTTCAGCGGCTCAACTGTAACTGTCTCTGTCGCCGGATCGTAGGCCCCGCCAGCTACGTCGACCGCCCTAAGCTCCTCAGGGTGCGGCAGCCGGATCACAATACGGCTTGGCAAACGCCCCTTGTCGTGTAGACGGATTGCAGCCTTGATCACGCCCTCCTCTACATGCGAATCCACCTGGAGGTCAAAAGGCCCGAAATAGCTGGCAGCCTGGTTCAAAGTGATCGACTTGCCGTCTGTCAGCCAGTAGCGCGGAATACCCGAGAGGAGTTTCAGGGTATCTCCCTGCTCAAGCCATAGCATCCAGCGCGTCTGCATGAGGAACCATCCCTCTTCATGCGTCTTATGCTGGCTTGCATGGTAGTAGTGCTCCCAGAACGTGTATGTCTCCCGGTCTTGCAGGGCAGTGAACTGGTTGTAGTAGGTCTTGAGAAACTCCTTGACCTCTCCGCGCAGCAGATGGATGTAGTCATGCCTGACGTAATAAGGCTGGCTCAACCCAGCATTTCGCAGTGTAAAAAGCTGCTGGTTGGTTCTCAGTGCTATCTCCGCGCCTATTTCGTTGGCATCCAACACTTCCCCGATTACCAAGTACAAGGCGCCGATAAGCGAGTCCCGTCCACCGAACGCTCCGTGGGTGAACCACCTGCCACCCTGTGCGTACAGTGCCACCGGGCCCGGATACTCCGCCCAAGGAGGCATGGTCGATATCCATGTCCCATCGCCCAGGGGGATCACCGGTGAGCGGCCAACCGCCTCATAATACGCCGTGCGTATGTCCTCTCGGAAGGCCTGCGCCTCTCTGCTCAGACGCTCTGACTGCTCAGGATCGACTTCCTCGAGCATCTCAGCAGCACGCTTTATCCCAACGTACGACAGAGCGTTTAGCATGAACGAGTGGAAGAAATCCTCCGGATCCGCTACTTTGCCATCCAGCAAGCCATAGCCTCTGCCCCGCAGCTCAGGCCGCTTGTTGCGTTCACGCCAAGCCAACAAGTAGTCACATGCTTTGAGCACGTGCGCCTTGACCCGCTCAACCCATGCCACGTCCCTGGTGTATCTGAAGTGCTCACCCATAGTCCACAGCACCGGACCGGTCTCGAGCTGATATCCGCCGAAGTTCTGGATGAACCCGTCATCTCGTTGTCGGCGGAGGAAGAAGTCTATACAGCGCTCTGCTAGCGAGTGCCAGCCCATGCTGTCAAAAAACTGGATGATCGGGGAGCTCTCCGAGCCAATCGGCGAGTACCACCCTATGGTAGCGAGGACCGGGCCGTCAGGCTCACGCCCTATAGCAGCAATATCGCAATGTAGCAGGCCGGCCTTAACGCGCTCGTCTATGGAGCCTTCGGGCACGCTGACCGATGCAGCGGAGCGCAGCTTCGACAGCCAGAACTCGCGGCACTCCTGCAGTTTGCTGTCGAAGTCGATCTTTGCAAGCCTCTCTGCACGCGGCTTTGGCAAAGGCTGGTGCGGGATAATGATGTCCAAAACTGCCGAATCCCCCGGCCGGATCAATATTGCCATCTCTTCTGCAGGAGCGGGCTGCCCATCTAGGAGCGAGATAGCGTAAACCCTGCCGCTCTCAAAGCTGCTCAAACCCGTAGCCGGATCATACGTTGCCGCCACAGGAAATACCGTATTAGGCGTCAGGCATGCAGGAATCTTGAACCACGCGTAGTTGGGCATGTCACCTGAGTTGACTGCCTTAATACGCACCATCAAGACCGTCTCTTCTTCGCGTCCCACAGTCTCCTGCGCTATCTGATGTTTGATCGCCTCACGCTCTTGTGGCGTGAGCATGCATCCGTTAGTATTTGCATAGCTCGCCTCCCACTCCGATCCGCGAAGATTTTCGGCTGTCAGTGGCGAAGCCTCCAGCGTAGCAAAAGCGGTAACATGATAGGAGATTTCGTCCTCTCTCTGAGTTTCGTGGAGAATCGGCAGGTAGCCTTGATCGAGTCGTCGGGATACATCTGGGCAGCAAGATTCACCCTTACCCATAGAGAAGTTAAACCTATAGACACTGTCGTTGGTCTCGGGGATGGATGGCAGGGCAGAATGCCATCTTGGCTGGACATAGCTGCATCCGTTGAACGCCAAGTCCGTATAATTCCTTCCAACCTCGAAGAACCGCATATCGCGGCTCAAGCCGAGCCACGTTGGGCACTTCTCGTCTCGGTTGTGTCGGCAGGCATTCTCGTACGTCTCCTCAGGTTCGTCCTCGATACGCTGCTGTATACTCCGCAAACCTCGCGACTTAACAACGTCGACGACCTCCGCGTAGGAACGCTGGTCCGACGCGGGCAAGACCACAACGCCGTACATCGCTATCCAGACAGGGTAGTCAGAATTGACGTCTCGAGCAAAGAAGGTAAAAGTCCTAGGGCCGTTGTGCACTGTCACTCTCGTCGAATTAGGGCCGGGTGCCAGGCGCCCATTGGTTATCGTGAACTGGATCCTGCATCGTCCCGTGTTGCTGAAACTAAAACGACCGTCCTCACAGTTGCCGTTGCCGTAAACAATCGAGCAGTCGCTGCACTCACCATTGAAGACCTCAATTCGTCCAGACGGAGCTTCATTTTCCCACTCAACAGCAATAGCGACAGTATCCATGTGTTGCCCTCCAATCGTGTTGCTTCTCTTAGGCGCTGTTGTCTGGCAGTGTCACGCTGCAAGGCCTGGCGAGGCCTCTCACTTGACAACGGCTACAATCTTCAGCGCACTGGCATGGAATCCTGCCGCTGCTATGCGCATCCATATACTAACGCTGAGCCAGCCTTTTTGCGTTCACCTCCTGTACGACCTCATGGAAGTCAATAGGCTTGATCCCTGTTACGGCTTTCTGGACAATCAGCGTTACCATGTCCGTCGATCCGCCCGAGACGAAAAAAACCGACTCCTTGGGTTTGTTGGGACTGCGGAATTCGCTCATTGAACGATCCATTCTCCAGTCGGTGATAACCAGGGGTGTGTCGTCCAACACGCTATCTGGAAGCAGCGCCATCTGTGAAGCAGCAGTTGGACCATGCTGTGAACGCCCTACAGCCACGTTGTCCAAATAGCCGCAGTAAGATTCCCATGCCTCTTTGCCCATGTACCAGCGGTCGATTACGTGAGCAGCGCTGCGCACGGTGACAAGCTCGTTGAAGGGAGGATCCGGCACAAAAAGCCTAAAGGAGTGTTTGCTGGAGATCTCAAGCAGTTCAGAAATCAGCTCCAGATCGGGCGAGACGACCATTACTACCTTGGGATCAGTACCACCCAACAGAGAGGCGCGCATCTTGCATCGGGCAAGAGTGACCTTGGCGGAGCTTGTGACCATTTTGGACTCGGAGTCGGTATTCAGCAACCGTTCCAACACAGGCACTGATTCCGGACCGCCGACGAAAAACAGAGCCTGAGCCAGCGAGTTCCGGACAGCAGCACTGCAATCAAACAGCGCTTTGTGTATCTGTGCCAAAATGTCAGCAGGCAAAGGCCTGTTGATCTGCTTTGCCGCCTCCTTGATCGCGTCGGCGGCTTTGATCCTCGCGTACCGGTTGTCTCCTGCAAGCGGGTGGTCAGGGTGGGCTTTCTGAAAAGACCTGTCATCATGATGCAACTTGCTCCTAGCCAGAGCACCGGATTCGACACTTCGACGATACTCCGCAAGGGTCATAAACTTGTTGGACCAAATCAGCTCCAGGTTTCTGTTAATCGAATCAATGAGCGGTTCGCACGACTTCCAATCAGGCATGCAGCGCATTCGCACACCCCCCTGGCCCGCACCGAAGCTGCAGGCTTGATCCTGCGACCTACTCTCGGCAGAGCGCCACGCGCCTGCGCCTCCCGAAGGGTCTTCCTGGCTGCTACACTCCCTAGTTACCATTATACTCCAGAGACAGTGCTGGAACAAGCCTGCCTATCTTGCAGCGGCGTCATGCCGCTTACTCTCCAGCCTATCGCCCCTCTCCCTCCACAGCCTCTCTGCTACATCAGCCCACTTCCGAGCCGCATCAGCCGTCTTTGCGCAGAGCTCCTCGACAGACTCTGGAGCGAAATAGCCCGTAGACTTGGCGCCTGATTCTCTCACCATGGATATCAGAGCATCGGGGTTGTCTAGCAGAGGGCAAGGCTGCAGGTAGTTCTTACTAAACGGCTGTCGATTTCGATAGGCGGTGAACAGAGGAGACTTAAGAGCTTCCAGCAGAGTGACTTCGTGAATGTTGACATTGGAGTAGTGAACAAACGCACAGGGCTCTACGTCGCCCGCAGCGTTTATGTGAATATAGTCTCGGCCTGCAGCGATACACCCCTTGGTGTATTCGCCGTCATTCCAAAAATCCAGGGCAAAAAGCGGCTTAGTCTGGCGGATTTCACGAATCCGATGATACATATATTCGCGCTGTTCCGGAGTCGCCAGCATATCAACTCTCGCGTCTTTGCCTATTGGGATGTACGTGAAGTTCCACGCGAATCTACAACCAAGTGAGATCATCTGGTCAACAAACTCGTCTGAACCAACGCTTTCAGTGTTGTACCTATGGTAACAGGTCGAGTATCCGAACAAAAGGCGGTGGTCTCTCATGCACTCCATAGCTTCGACCACTTTGCGGAACGTACCCTCACCCCTGCGCATATCTGTAGCTGATTGATCTCCTTCGATGGAGAAGGCAAGGGCCAAATTGCCAATCCTCTGTAGGTCTTTGCAGAGTGCCTCATCAACCAATGTTCCGTTTGTAAACGAGAGGAAATAACAGTCGTAGTGTTCTTCGCATAGCCGGATGACGTCGTCCTTGCGCACAAGAGGCTCACCGCCGGAGAAAATGTAGAAGTGGATACCGAGCTCCTTGCCCTGTCTGCAGATTGAATCCATTGTCTCGTAGGAGAGATTGTCGTCACGGGAGTACTGAGCCGCCCAGCAGCCTATGCACGAGAGATTGCAAAAGCTGGTCGGGTCCATCAAAATCGCCCATGGGATATTGCATCCGTGTTCGGCTTCGAGGGCACGAGAGTGCGCGCCTCCAACCATGCTTGCGTTGATCACTAGGCCTTCGACCATCTTCTGCAGCGAGTTCCTGTCGACTTCGTCGAACAGACGCTCCGCAAACTTGCGCCAGACCCCAGTCTCGTCTGCCAGAGCTTCCCGCGCTGCGCGGATCTCCGCCTCGTAGATATGCCCCTTCTCGAGCTTTTCGACTAGAGAGAGTATGGTGGGCAGCTTGGCTATTGGGTCTGTTATTAGATAGCGTAGCAACAAGTCCAAGAAGACGTCTCGTAGCTTCCTCATTGCGATCCTCCTCACATTGCCGCTGCCAATGCAGCAGCACACTACTGTGCTTGCCCCACATCGGCCGGTTTCATCCATCAAAGCAGAAGCTGCATTCACAGTGAAGGCATCAGATAAGGTTCATACTACTCTTATATGAGGTATACACTTCTGTAACTACGGTATTCTTTACACCGACAGCCGGTACAAGGAAATCCGTCCTGTCTTGGCGAACCTACCTGATGTACCGGCAAACATGCAGTTCACAAGGAGGCACCTCATCATGAAGACATCAGCTGGTGATATCGTTCTTCTGCCACGTCCAAAGCAAATCTCAAAGGGACAAGGGCACTTGCTGCTCAAATCAGGCGACTGCATCTCGATTGATCCGACGGACAAGGATCAACTGCTGCCAATAGCTCAGAAAATCCAGTGTGAACTGGATGAACTTATCGGTGTGAGGCTGTCCATAGTTGTTGGCGACCGATCTGTGTCCAAGAAGGTGGTCAGATTTGTCCGCGTCGACGGGATGGCAGATCAAGGATATACCCTCGCAATATCAGAGGAGTGCATACTGATCCGCTACAGTCTCCCAGCCGGAGCTTTTTATGCTACCCGGACGCTGAAGCAGATCGTCCGACAGACGGGGAAATGCATTCCATCCCTAGAGATCCAGGACGAGCCGGATCTCCCGACAAGAGGCCATATGCTAGACATCAGCAGAGACAAAATCCCCACAATGGAGACACTCTACAGAATCGTCGACCTCATGTCCGACCTCAAGCTCAACCATCTTGAGCTCTACATAGAAGGTGCTCCATTCGCATACCCGTCTTACCCGTTCATGTGGGAGTCGGAGACGCCTATCACAGGTGAAGAGATACTATCTCTGGATCGCTACTGCAAGGACAGATTCGTCGATCTCGTGCCCAACCAGAACAGCTTCGGCCACATGGCACAGTGGTTGACTGACAAGAGACTGAACCACCTTGCGGAATGCCCTGACGGATTTGAGTTTGAGTGGGGACGGATGTCGGCGTTCACTCTCAATCCGCTTGATCCCGGATCAATCGAGTTGGTTGCGGATCTCTACGACGATCTCCTTCCCTATTTCTCGTCAGACCTGTTCAATGTCGGCTGTGACGAGACGTTCGAACTTGGGAAGGGCAAGAGCAAAGAAGCTTGCGAGGAAAAGGGAGTTGGCAGAGTCTATCTCGAGTACCTGCTCAAGATACACAAGCTGGTCAGCGAGAGAGGCAAGAAGATGATGTTCTGGGGCGACATAATCGCCAACCACCCCGACCTAGTGCCTGAGCTTCCCAAGGACATCATCGCTCTAGAGTGGGGCTACGAGAAAGATCATCCATTTGAATCCAGGTGCAAGATGTTCAAAGACGCAGGCGTAGACTTCTACGTCTGCCCAGGCACGAGTGCCTGGAACTCGATTGCAGGCAGGACAGACAATATGAAGCAGAACATATACAGTGCTGCCTCCAATGGCATTGCTACAGGAGCACTAGGCCTCCTAAATACTGACTGGGGAGACAACGGCCACTGGCAGTACCTCCCGGTTAGCTATGCAGGCATGATGTACGGTGCTGCTGTAAGCTGGGCATGTGAGGAGAACCGCGATGTCGATCTGGCAACGTGCCTCGACAAACTCATCTTCCTCGATGCAAACGGAGTGATGGGCAAATTCGCGCTTGACCTCGGCAACTACTACTTGCTGCAGGGCAAGCGGACGCCAAATACCACTGTCATCTTTAGCATCCTCAATTCAGGACTCACGGACAACAGGTGCCTTCACGATGTAACCTGTGAATCTCTCCAAAAGACTCGGGCATACGTTGACGAGCTCGAACAGAGGCTCGCCACAGCGTGCATGAAGTGCGACGACGCAGACCTAATCGAAGAAGAGTTCAAGAACGCGATCAGATTCATAAGGCACGGTGCCGATCTCGGGCTAGTCAAGATGGATATAGCCGAAAGCGATTCAGACGGCGCTTCAAAAGAGGCTAAAGATCAGATCAAGGCCAAACTGCTGCAACTGGAGGACGACATCAGGCGCCTGACAAAGAAGCACAGACAACTGTGGCTTAAGCGAAACCGTGTAGGCGGGCTGGATAGGAGCACTAGACAGCTGGAGCGGCTCCTAGAGCAATATCGACATTTCAAGTAAAGCTGAACGCAAGAAGGCTGGCTCCCTGAAACGACTACCGGGGAGCCAGTCCCGCGTCTTACATGCCGATCTGCGACTCGCGTGAGCCTGAGATGGAGATCTCAGGCTCACGCCAAAAGTCCGGCTAGAGGCCTTTGGACAGGTGGTAGTAGACTTGATTCCATCTGAGTTCTTTCTTGAACTCTGAAAGATTTGTGCTGCTCCCTATGAGAACAAACTCTATATCCGCCATATCTGCGTAGTCTTGGAGGACCTGAGCGTTGATAGCCTGGCTAAATCCGGAGTGGTGCGCACCGCCCGCCAGGATCCAGGCAGCAGCCGCGACCTTGAGATTCGGCTTGGGCACCCAAACTGCCCTGGCTACAGGCAACTTCTTGAGAGGCTCGTCCGGAGGGACTACCTGTATCTCGTTGACGACCATTCTGAATCTATTGCCTAGATCCACTATTGACGCAACGACACCCGGCCCGCTCGGAGCGGTGAATACCGATCGCACTGGGTCAGCCTTTCCACCGATAGACAAAGGATGGATCTCGAGCGACGGCTTCTTGTCTGCAATTGATTCACAGACCTCAAGCATATGAGCACCAAGCACTTTCATATCTCCCGGCTTGAGGTGATATGTATAATCCTCCATGAACGAAGTGCCACCTTTGAGTCCTTTGGCCATTACCTTCATCGCTCTGACCAGAGCCGCAGTCTTCCAGTCGCCCTCTGCAGCAAACCCATATCCGTCCGCCATCAACCGCTGAACGGCGATTCCCGGAAGTTGCTTCAGGCCATGGAGCGTCTCGAAGTTGGTTGTGAAAGCCTTGTATCCCCCATCCTCAAGGAACGCACGGAGTCCTATCTCTATCTTGGCTGCATAGCGCAAGCTCTCGCGCTTGCTTCCGCCTTCTTGAAGCTCTTCGGCAACTACGTAGCGATCATCGTATTCAGCGACAAGCCGGTCGACCTCTGCGTCTGTCACTTGATCGACATAGGCGACTAGGTCTCCGACACCGAAGTTTCTCACCAGATAACCAAGACGGATCTGTGCCTCGACCTTGTCACCATCTGTTACTGCAACCTCGTTCATATTGTCGGCAAACCTGGCTATCCTTGCACCTCTTGAGTCGTGCCAGCCTGCAGCTGCCCGCATCCAGACAGCGACTTCGTCCTGCACGTCAGAATCCTGCCAATGCCCGACCACGACCTTGCGGTTTAGACGCAGTCGAGTAGCGATGTGGCCGAACTCCCTGCCGCCATGCGCCGACTGATTGAGGTTCATGAAGTCCATATCAATGTCCGACCAGGGGATCTCGACATTGAACTGAGTGTGCAGGTGTAGGAATGGTTTGTGCAATGCCTTCAGCCCGTTGATCCACATCTTGGCAGGTGAGAAAGTGTGCATCCACACGATCAGGCCAACGCAGTTCGGATCTGAGTTCGCGTCCAAGCAGACCTGTGTGATCGCTTCGGGCGTAGTGACTACAGGCTTATACACCACTCGCATGGGTATACGGTCAGACCTGGACAGCCCGTCTGCAATCTTCTGAGAGTCTTCTGCGACTACCTTCAGGGCTTCGTCGCCGTACAGGTGTTGGCTCCCAGTGACAAACCAAACCTCCATGTTCTCGAACTGCTTCACTAATGTTCCCTCCTTGCAAAGGTCGATGTTAAAAACATGTCAAACACCACTCCCTGGGTCTGCTCAATGATCGCTACCGCAAACCCATTACATGCCTATGTTACACCACTCTGATGGCAAGAGTAAACATCTAACCGTTTCGAATGCGTCGCTTGTAGATTTCCCACCCTACCCAGAGTCACGGCATTTCCTTTGCCCTACTCAGAGTCGCAGCATTTGGGCATGTGTTTCCTAATGATCTCTCTGACAATGGGTCCGGCGATTCTATACCCGTCCTCGTTTAGATGTAACCCGTCCGGCATTATGGATTTGTCGATTCTGCCGCTGGCTGTTAGAAGTGAGTCTCCGAAGTATTCGTAGACGAAATCGCCGCACCGGGCGTGCTGCTCCAGCTGATGGTTTATCGCTCTTATCCTCGTCATGCATTCCTCGCCGTTCTCATCCTTATCTCGAGGCAGCAACCCGAACACGACGACCTTTGACCGAGGGCACTTGGACCTGATGACTTCGACGATCTGCAAAATTCCATCAACTATCTCTTCTACGGTATTCTTGGACAGGTTGTTGGTGCCAGCGAGCACCAAGAACAGCTTCGGATCAATACCGTCGATCTCACCGTTCAGGACCCTCCACAGCACGTTTTCGATGCAGTCTGCGCCTACACCGAAGTTTGCGGGGTTGAACTCCGCGAAGCACTTGTCCCACAGATGATCATAGTCTTCCCACCGTCGCGTCAGCGAATCGCCCAGGAAGACAACATCGATCTTCCGCTCTTTGCCGATCCGCAAGATCTGCTCGTGCTTTTGCCGATGATGCTCGTCAGTTCGCATGACTGGCTGAAGCTTCATCTCTCGGTCACTCCTTTGTGCAACAACGAGGTGGCGCCCACTGGCTAAACCACCTCGTTGAGCTGTATGGCCGCTTGATCTGCCTTAACCCTTGACTACTCTGAAATAGTGGTCAAGAAATCTCTCAACATCTACGTTTACAGCAACAGTGTGAGGCGACTCACTCGGATTGCCCCTATCAAACAGGGCATATCCTGCCAATCGGTCGCTCTTTAGCTCTACCGACACAGTCCCGCTTTCGTATTCGCAGAGCTCCGGCTCAAAGATCACTGCAGCTGCCAGAGGATCATGGAATGTGATCCTGTCCGTCCTTCGCAGCCACACCGAGCTCATATCAGCTACCCGGTCAAGCACGTCTCCCTTGATCTCGGCCCTCGCGCGATCGCCGCTTAGGACACATCTCATAGTGCCATCTAGGCCTATGGAGATATGAGGCAATACTGGCGCCTGATATACGACGGCTGTAGCAACAGGGTCGTTGATCGCGTTCCATCCATAGTGGTTCGTGCCGCCGCACATCAGTACTAGAGATTTCAGTTGGGCCGCGGTCTCCGGATACGTTGCGAACAACAGGCCGACGTTGGTCATCGGCCCAATGGCCAGCAGCGTGACCTCTCCCGGTCTGGACTCGATTATACCCCTCATGAACTCCACAGCCTTATTTTCCGGGAACTTTTCGCTGTGATCCCAGCGTTCAAGCACAGAAGCCTGCGAGACGTCCTGTTGCTTGTGGTTTCCGAGGACAGCGCGGCTGGCTCCGGGGTAAACCGGGACATCCGTGCGGCTGCATTTTGACTTCAGCTCCTCTTGGTGCTGCTAGTTGCTAATCCAGCCGCGGAGCTTCATTGCCTCGACGACTCGTTGAATGGCGATCATATAAGCGGCATCCCTCGTATACACGTTCTTTTCCTTGGCAAGCTGGATCACACTTGAGAATGCGCTGACCATCTTCTTTTCAACTCTGTTGTTGACCTCTTCCTGATCCCAGTAGAAGCTCATCGCATTCTGCACACTTTCGAGGTGAGAGCAAATGACGCCTCCGGCATTGCACAAGAAGTCGGGTATCACCAGGATGTTCTTGTTCTCCCTCAATACTGCATCCGCCTCTGTTGTAGTAGGCCCGTTTGCACCCTCGGCAAGAACCCTGACCTTATCGCTGATCATCGAGACGTTGTCTCCAGTGATAGCTCCCTCTACTGCAGCTGGGATAAGGACCTCGACTTCCTTTGACAGCCAAGCGTCCGCGTCCTCGACCTCGTAGCCATTGGCGAGGGCTTGCTCATTATCAATGGACCCATACTGGTCGGTTATGGACTGCAAGAACCAAGGATCGATCCCATCTGCCTTGCTTATGGTGTATGATCTCTTGTCGTTCCTGTTCCAGTAAGATACACTGACGACCTTGCCGCCGAGTTTTGTGAAGTTGATGGCTGCATACTGCGCAACATTGCCAAAGCCCATGATCGAAGCCCTACACTCCGAAGGATCGATATCCAGGTGCTTAAGGGCTTCGCGCACAGTTACGATCACTCCAAAACCGGTGGCCTCTCTCCTCCCAACCGAGCCTCCAAGGGCCAGTGGCTTGCCTGTGACAATCCCCGGCTGGAACTCGCCCTTGAGCTTTATGTACTCGTCCATCATCCAGCCCATCATCTGGGCGGTTGTTCCGACGTCGGGAGCTGGGACGTCCACCGACGGGCCGATATTCCTCGACATTTCTCTGACCCAAGCTCTGCACAGTCTCTCCTTCTCGCCTTCAGAAAGGGATGCAGGATCTACAACCACTCCGCCCTTTCCCCCACCCAGCGGGAGGTCCGCAAGAGCACACTTCCATGTCATTAGAGTTGCCAGTGCCCTGACTGTGTCGATGTCTTCACCTGCGTCAAAGCGTATTCCGCCCTTGGCCGGGCCTCTGGCGTCATTGTGCTGGACCCTGTAGCCTCGAAAGATCTTGACCGATCCGTCGTCCATCCGGACCGGCAGTAGCACACGGATCTCGCGCATCGGATGTCTCAGAATCTCGTGTGCCTCAGGTGAGAGCTCTAGCATCTCTGCATACTCGTCCAACTGCTTTTGAACTTCGTCAAAAAAATTGCCACTTGCCATCCTTCTGCCTCCTCAATACTCAGGGTACGCAAACCTTGCTCCGGCCCAATTGAGCGCATCCATAGCCTGACCTGCCGGAGTTACTCAAATCCGCCGTACACTGCTATAAATGTGATAGACTTGTCGTCACCCTTCATTATACATCTACAGTCAATAGGTAGAGCAAGAGGGAGTGAGCTTCAATGCGATTTTCTTTCGTATGGACAAGACTTACTGAAAAAGATAATGAAATTAAGAAATATGTTACTTGTTGTCTTACATGTTGTATGGTATCCTATAAGTAAACGCAGGTCGCGGCTCATCCAACACCCCCACAGGATATCTCTCCTGGCCGCGCAACTCAATACCTGCTAGTGCTGCACTTTCACAGATTCGCAACTGCTCTCATTCCTTAGATCGCGCAGACGCAAGACGGTCGTGCCCTCAGGCACCTCTCAACCTGGGGATCACCGCTTCATCTCAGATTGCAGCATGATAGACCGACGCCTTAACCACTCCATCTCAGACAGCAGCATAGACTGACGCCTTAGTCGATGCTCTTGGTTCAGCGGTTTGTCGACCTCATATGCCTTTCGCATCCACACGACCGGGGTGAATAACGAAGGCTGAGAGGTTGGCATATTATCTTTGTCAGGTTTTCCTAAGATTAGCGAGCCTGGCAAAGGAGATAAATACCAAAGAAGGGGTGTCGTCTATGAAACGTGGGTTGCTTCTAGCTCTGGTCATGGTACTAGTCTTGAGCACGGCAACGTTTGCGCAGGAACTCGACAGAAGTGAGACGTTAGTAGTTACGGGCGCTATGTGGGGTCCTCCTTCCAGCTGGAACATCCTGATTCCAAACCCGGTGCAGGGAGTCCAGGGCCTGGTCTATGAGACTCTGTTCTCTTACAACCCCTTGACCAATGAGTATCGCCCGTGGCTCGCGGAAAGCGGCGAATGGGTCTCGGACAATGAGTACGTGATCAAGCTCCGTCAAGGCATCAAGTGGACCGACGGCGAACCCTTCAACGCAGAAGACGTCGTGTTCACCTACGAGATAGCGAAGAACAACGAACTGCCTTACTCCCCGATCTGGAACTGGATGGAGTCAATCACAGCTGTTGATGACTACACAGTACGCGTCAAGTTCTCTGAGCCGCACTACGACGAGTGGGCTGGCGAGCTCTATCTGAGGTTCATTATCCCAGAGCATATCTGGAGCAAGGTTCCGTCGAGCGAGCTGCTCACCAGGGTCAATGCCAACCCGGTCGGAACCGGTCCCTACTTCTACTACAGCGCTCAGCAGGACAGAATGGTCTGGGTAAGGAACGACGATTGGTGGGGCAACGACGTTTTTGGCAAGCCGAAGCCGAAGTATATCGTTGACTTGGTAAACGTCAGCAACAACATCACACTTGGGTCGTTGATGAAGGGTGAAATCGACCTCAGCAACAACTTCATCCCCGGCGTCGAGAAGGTCAAGGAAATCGTAGGCCTTGAGACGTGGTTCGACGACGCACCGTACATGCTCTCCTGGAACACCGCTAAGGTCTACATGAACACCCTCAGGAAGCCTATGGATGATCCTAAGTTTAGGAGAGCCCTGGCCTTTGCGATCAACCAGGACAACATCGTTAACAGGGTATACGGTGGACTCGTCTTGCCTGCCAACCCGACTGGCTTGTTTGGCGAAGGCCGCGTGAAATACCTCGATCAGGATGTGGTCGACGAGCTGGGCTTCTACTATGACCCGGCCAAGGCGAAGGAGATGTTCGATGCAGCCGGTTACGTCGATAAGAACGGTGACGGCTGGAGAGACAATCCTGACGGTAGCCCGATCAAACTCGAGATCATCGTCCCGAACGGCTGGACCGACTGGATGGAGGCTATTAGGTCCATTGCTGCAGATGCCCAGGCAGTAGGCATCAACCTGGTTCCTGCATTCCCGGATGCCTCAGTTTACGACTACAACAGATTCAACAGGAACTTCGACATGTTGATCGGAAACCAGCAGTCAACACTCAGTGCCACGCCGTTTGACTACTGGAACCGTGTCTTCAGTGACAACATCCACGGAGCAAGCGTAACCTCAGGTAACTGGGGCTGCTACGACAATCCAGTGCTGTTCCGCTGGATCGATGAGTTCAACGTGACCAACGATGAGGAAGTCAAGCAGACACTGGCATCCAATATCCAGAGAGTGCTGCTCGAGGATATGCCTGTGATCCCGCTCTGGCACAACGGTCTGTGGGCTCAGTGGACAACGCTCAACTGGACCAACTGGCCGGACGAGCACAATCCCTATGGCCTCCCTTGCACCTGGGGCAATGCATATCAGCTAGGGTTTATCGATGTGTTGATTGGGCTTGAGCCAGTCAACTAAGTGCGATTTGCCCAGAGGAGACGATTACGGGCTTGACTGACGTTGAGAACAGGTCCGATACTCGTATCGGGCCTGTTCTTTCGAAAGGAGCATCGCAGGGCGATGGGAAGGTACCTCAGCAAAAAGATCGTTGTCTACTTAGTTACGTTTTTTCTTGCAGTAACAATTAACTTCATCATCCC
>FIZI01000018.1:0-53528 GCA_900016865.1 uncultured Clostridia bacterium
TGTTGGTGATCTTCTTGTTCTCCTTTGTTTGGCAGTGGAATGACGTGTTTTACACGGGGATATTCATGAGAGGCGGTATGCCGCTGCTGCCGTTTAGCCTGCGCAATCTGATGAGCAAGTATCACTGGAGTATCAGCGCGGAGTACAAGACGATTGTCAATAACACTGGCATGGTCTTGTTCCTAGTGCCCATCCTGCTGTTTTACGTGTTCCTTCAGAGATACTTTGTCGAGAGTGTCGAAAGGACCGGGATTGTCGGCTGAAGCCGCTTATTGTGCCTGTTTTTGTCTCGACACAGCGGAGCGAGCACGCAGCCGAGTTACAGGAGTATCGATGAGTGCTCTAGACTGGAATAGGGGAGGGTGACAAATGGCATACTGCGACAATGATTTGACAGCTATACTGCCTGATGGACGTATGTTCGAGTTTTGGGAGGCGGAACCAGTTTTCGAGAGAGAGATTCATGTTGACAATCAAAACCCTGTCGCATCCGACGAGAATGACGGTACCATTGAACGCCCCCTCAAGACCATTAATGCGGCAGCTCAGATAGCGACTCCCGGTACAAGAGTGCTGATTCACCGCGGCATCTACCGAGAAACAGTCCAACCCGCTATGGGCGGGCTTGGCCCGGACAAGATGATCAGCTACGAAGCGTACCAAGGAGAAGAGGTAATCATAAAGGCATCTGTTGAAGTGATGGATTTCAAGCCTAGCGTCGGCTGGAGAGTCGCAAGAGGGTTTGGAGGCCGCACACCGGACGGGTTGAGGATATGGGAAATCGAGCTGAACCCTGAGGACCTCAAGGGCTACAACCCGTTCTGCGCAGTGAATATCTTACATGATCGCCTGTTTATCGAGTATGACAAGACTGACATGACTCCATACCTCAACAGGCGGGGAATGGTGTTCGTAGACGGCAAGCCTATGAAGCAGGTTCCCCTATACTACATGTTGGCTGAGCATGAGAACTCCTATTGGGTGGAAGCCAACGGTCAGAAGGTTCACATACGCCTTGCAGGCGACGACGATCCAAGGAATCACACGATTGAGCTCACCAACCGGGAACAGTGCTTCGCTCCCAAGGTTCCTTTCCTGTCTTACATCCGAGTGAAAGGATTGACTCTGGCACACGCGGCGACCGGCGCTCCAGTACCCCAGCGTGGATCGCTTTCTCTCAATCGCGGGCATCACTGGATAATCGAGGACTGTACGATTGACTGGTCAAACGCCACAGGAATTGACTGTGGGAATGAGTGCTGGCACCGAACCATATCAGATGGACAGATCATCGGGCACTCTGTCATCAGGCGATGCACGATCAAAGATGCGGGTGTGTGTGGCATAGCGGGCCTGGGTGCAAGAAACATGCTCATCGAAGACAACCTGATCGTGGGCACAGGCTGGCAGCGTATGGAGCTCTCATGGGAGGCCGCAGGCATCAAGTTCCACCACTGCGCCAATTCTCTCATTCGCCGCAATGTTATCAAAGACTGCTACGGGTGCGATGCGCTGTGGCTGGACGTCGGCAACGATAACAACCGCATCACCTCGAATGTTTTCCTAAACGGCGTTGATTCCAGAGAACACATATTCATTGAATGCACACGAGACTCGGAGAACCTCATTGACAACAATGTGATCTGGGGCGTTGATGGCAGATACGACAAGAACGCAGTGCCTGTGTTCAAGGGCTCTTCCGGATGGTACCGGACGACTGAATCAGAGGCCACCAATGGGTATGGCATCTATCTGGAAGGCACAGACAGGCTGCGGATTGTCAACAACCTGATCGGAAGGTGCAACAAGGCAGGCTATTTTGCAAAAGTTGTAGCGTTTCGCCTCCATCCCAAGCGTGGCGGGACGTCGAGGGAGAACAAGCTGTTCAACAACCTGTTTTACGAATGCGGCGAAGCGGCCATAATCCTTCCCAATGAGCACAATGCGGTTGACGGAAATGTCTATGCCAAGATGCCGCCAGGATACCTTCGAGTCATGTACCCTGAACCGGAGATGTGCCTCGATCTCGCTACATGGCAGGAATTCTGTGGATTCGACATGGCAGGCTGCACGTGTGACTTGGAAATCAGCATCGATAGCGACAACCTGATCATGGAGATTAGGGTTGGACAAGACTTGCCCGCAGTCAAGACAGACGAAAAGGTGCCTACTGACTTCTTTGGCTCCGAAGTAGGTGCGCAGAGGGTTGCCGGACCTTTCGCAGGACTGAAGGCCGGATCGATGCGGTTTAGCATTGATCCAAGGAAAAAGAGTGACTAGGAGGTCGGCAATAGACGATGAGGAGTCTGGTTTCTCACAGATACCTGGTTGTGCTGCTGGCTGTTCTGCTATTGGTCGGAGCAGGCTCGTCTAACACACTTGCTTGGGAAGGTATGCCAGTACCGCCTTTGCATGTTGAGGGCAATCAACTCAAAGATCCTGCTGATAATAGCGTGTTACTGCACGGCTGGATGCAGCCTACGGCGAGCTATTTCAACGGACAAGGAAAATGGTACCTAGATCCGTGGAATTGGAAGCAGCTAAGGTCTCTGGTGGTGCGGGCCGGTGTGAGCGACCTACTGAGCTACATGAACGAAGTTGCAACGGTTATGAGCGACATCAGTCCAAGATACGGAAGGGATCATGGATGGTACTGCAACTTCGTTCGCGTAAACACAGATTCGGTGGGCGGCTGGTCTAGTGCCGAAGGACTAATAGACTCCGAGCAGTTTGATGCCTGGATAGCCAATTTCCTTGTTCCCTACGCCAATCACCTGTGGACCCGGGGTATCTATCTCGTACTGTGTGCGACTGGTCCTGTAGTCGTAAACGTGGATGGAGACATGTCCAAGAATGCCAGTCAAGGCACTCAAGAAAGGTTGCTGACGTTCTGGGAGAGAGTCGCCAGCGCCCCGGGAGTCAAGAACGCCGACAACATAATGTTCGAGCTGATGAATGAGCCTGTGAAGATCGAATCTGCCCCGGGCAATGGTGTCTGGGGGATGGGGAGCGCCGTCTATTTCAAGGCCTTTGCCGAATGGTTGCAGCCAATCATCGACGTGATCCGCGGCACAGGTGCGAACAACATCATATGGGTGCCGACACTTGAATGGCAAGGCTCACCGCACCAGTGGGTCCAGTTCCCGTTTTCTGGGGAGAACATCGGAATTGCAGCCCATTTTTACCCTGCGTACGGAGGAGTCTTTAACAACGCTGAGGCCATACAGCGGTTGTGGCAGAGGCAGTACAAACCTGCTGCGGACCGGTGGCCTATGATTATCACAGAGATGTTCTGGACGCCTTATCCCGATGACCCCAGGAATCTCGTCAACGGGAGCACAGCTGGGTTTGGAAACAGTATCAAGAAGGCCATTGACGATCAAGGCAACGTCTCATATTTAGTAGGCTTCATCGGCGATCTCCTTGAGGATCTCAATCAGGCACGGCCAAGCGACTGTTCTCTGAGCCCAAGAGAGGGCGCACAAGCGTATTTCGATTGGCTAAAGGAATACGCTAGCCAAACCACGATATCGCATGGACATAGGGCGGTCCCTGGCAAGATCGAAGCTGAGAGGTACGAACGGATGTCAGGAATCAGAGTCGAATCCACTCCCAAGAACCTCTCCGATAGGTTCATCAGTTACACTGACTTGGGAAGCTGGGCAAGCTATTTGATCGGCGTTGCAGAGGCCGGCAGTTATGTGATGGACTTCAGACTCGCAGCAGAAGTTGATGCATACGGTCAATACGGTGAACTGGCCGTAAGACACGAGTCTGGCGAGGTACTCGGGGTCTTGACAGCGGATTCCCCTCAGGCGGAGGACTGGCATGTTGGATCGATTGTTATTGACCTGGCTGAAGGCGAACAAGAGCTGGTCTTGGAGTTTCGGGGAGGGGGCCAGGTCAACGTGGATTGGTTTGAGCTAAGCCCCATGACAGATAACGATGACTGAGGCAAAGAAACCTCCAAGGGCCCGGAGGCCATGTCCAGGCTCTTGGTGTGTATCAATTGCTTCTAGTGCACTAATGAGGTGACAATGACATGAGCAGCATTTTGGTCTACACAAGAACACCGATTCCTGACAGCTACTCGACTTACCTGGCATACAGCGTTCACCTGGCCTACAGCAACGACGGAAAGACCTACATACCTCTTAACAGGAACTATGGCGTCTTGTTCGCTAAAGCGACGGTTGATAGCAGAAATGTCATCAATGCCAAAGGATTGAGAAAGCCCTACATTTTCCGCACTGCGGACAGAGGGTTTGGCATTGCTGCTGTAAAGACGAACTTCGACGGCAGCCGTGATCCTGAGTCCAGAGGCAAGATCCTGCTCTGGCTTTCTGAGGATTTGGTCAAGTTTGAAGAACAGGTCCTGCTGGATCTGAGGAAAGATGCCTATGTAGAACGAGTCGCCTGTCATTACGACCCAACCACCGGCCAGTATCAGATCGAGTGGCAGGACTCTGAAGGCAAGTGCTACCGCAACGTTATGCGCGACCTGAGAGATAAAGACAGTATTTCTTCACCGCAGCAAGTGGCTGCTCTGCCTTGCTCATCTAGCAGCAGTGTTGAAGGCCTGATGGCTCCCGAAGGAGCGGTGCCCGGAAACATCGTAGAGATAGACTCAGATCTCGCTAAGAAGCTTCGAGAGAAGTGGCTTCCCTTGGAGAACACGGCGATAGAGGTGCCCGGCCTGATCCATGCCAGGTCAGAAGAAGACGTCGCAGCCGTCCACGCAACAGCGATTTACTCAGATGGTTCAACTGCAGCAAAACAGGTGAAGTGGGACACTAGCGCTATTGACTTTTCACGGCCTGGCACCTACGAAGTAAAAGGCACCGTAGTCCAGGAGAAATACGATTTTCCCCTGGCTGTCGGATATGCTGATCCGGTGATCATTAGGTGGAAGGGTAAGTACTACTTCATAGCCACAAACGACAATGTCAACGATATAGGCATATTTGTCAGGAAAGGCGATAGAGTATCTGACTTGTTCGCCGAAGGGGTTGCCGAGTACCTGATCTTGGACCAAGACGAATCGCGAGGATTGATTCAGACTTTCTGGGCGCCCGAGTTTCATGTTATTGGAGGTCAGCTGTACATCCTCTTTGCAGTGAGTGGCAAGCAATGGGGCCCCCAGTGCCATGTTATGAGGCTCAAGGAAGGCGGAGAGATAACAGACCCGGACAGTTGGGACGATCCCATCAGAGTAGTCAAGAAGGACGGAACTTATCTCACTGAAACAGGAATCACCCTCGACATGACCTATCTAGATGTTGAGGGCACTTCATATGTGATCTGGTCCGAACGCTATCGCATCGGACAACCAGACGACTCGGGATCGATGCTGTATATCGCCACTGTCGATCCTGAGAAGCCATGGCAGTTGACGTCCGATCCTGTGTTGTTGTCGAGACCCCTCTATGGGTGGGAGAACAACGAACGGACAATCAACAATGAAGGCCCGCATCCGCTGATCACTGATTCCCACGTCTACATTACTTATTCCGGTGGAGCTGCAAATGGCTATACCTATGTGATCGGTTTGCTTGCCATCGAAAAAGGCAAGGACTTGCTAGATGTTAGCAACTGGTACAAGGCCCCTGCGCCGGTGCTGTCCTTTTACTCCATCGAAGGTGAGTACGGGCCTGGGCACAATGCTTTTTTCACCAATGAACACGGCGATGTGATGATCACCTACCATGCAGAACCAACCATGAGAGGCAGCAAGCGCTGCACAGCGATCAGGCGGGTGCATTTTGATATTGACGGTGAGCCGAGATTTGACTTGTCTCGTGAACGCGACCTGAACAACGATCTAGCGAGAGTAGCGACGAGAGTTGTTGTGGAAAAAAACAGCGTTTCTGAGTGAACGGCAAGGAACAACTGAGTCTATGGAGGAGATGACAGTGCAGTACTCGCTGGTAGTATGGGTTTCGTTGCTGATGGCTGTGATCGTTTGCTCAGCTTCCCTGCACGCCTTGGCTCAAGCCAGCGTCCAAGCCGTGTTCTACGTATCTCCTGATGGCAACGATCAAGGCCCTGGCACGATAGAACGCCCGTTTCGAGCCATTGAACGGGCCAGGGACGCGGTCAGGGAGATCAACGGTGACATGTGTGGAGACATAGTCGTCTACCTGCGAGAAGGCACCTATCAGATAGATCGGACGATTGAGTTTACCGAACAGGACTCCGGCACAAATGGCTTTAGGGTCATCTACCAGGCCTATCCCGGTGAGAATGCGGTCATCAGCGGCGGCGTTCAGGTGATCGGCTGGGAACACCATGAGGGAAACATCTACAAGACTCGGCTCGAAAGAGACACCAAGCTGAGGGCGCTGTACGTCAATGGGCGGAGAGCTGTCATGGCACGAAGGAACATAACAGCTCTTGGGGGCTATGGCACCTATCACGTAACAAAAGGAGAGGCCGACTGGGCTTGGATCGACTGTTCGTTCTACGACGGAGTCAAGTATAACGCTGCTGACCTACCAGAGATCGAAAATCCTGAGGACTTGGAGATAACGACTTCTTCGACATGGAACCTGAACCTGGTAACGGTTCGGGATCAGATCAGCGTCGATGATCATCGAGTGTTGCTCCTGCAGCAGCCCTACGGGGCAGGAGCCCAGAGTTTTGGTTGGGGAACGGAGTTCAAGGTGTCTGGCGATCAGGTGCTTCACAATGCCTATGAGTTCCTGGATGAGCCGGGCGAGTTCTACTTCAATAAGAACACCCGGACCTTGTACTACTACAAACATGACGATGAGGACCTCGATACAGCGGTTGTCATTGCTCCAATGATTGAAGGATTGCTCAGCATAAAGGGCAGTTCGCGCGAAAGCAGAGTTGAGAACCTCAGTTTTGTTGGGATCACATTTGCCTATTCCGATTGGAACTTAGTAAGAATAGGCGATTCTCGAGGCCAGGCCACGCTCCAGGGACCGACTGCCATCATTGCAATAGGCAACTTGAACTGGCATTTCGATGTCTACAGGGCATTTGACGTACCAGGAGCAGCGATAGAGGTCGAGAGCGCCAGATGGATCGTTTTTGAACGCTGTACCATCAAGCATACAGGCAACATCGGGCTGGCCATGACAAATGACGTAAGCGAGTCAAAGATCATTGGCAACAGGATATTGGACACGGCTGGTTCGGCAATCGTCATGGGCCATCCTCAACATGTATACGAAGGCGATGGTCCAGAAATCAAGCATCCCTTTGGTGTCGGCATTGAGAAGGAGAAGTACCCGCCTGGCGTAGAGGGTGTTCCGAGGAACAATGAAATCAGCAACAACTACATAGATGGAGCGGGAGTGCTGTTCCATGGTCAAAATGCGGTAATGGCTTTCTTCGTGGAAGGACTCCAGATCACTCACAACATAATCAAGAATGTCCCGTATGGTCCTGTTAGTGTAGGATGGGGTTGGTGGAGTTTCAATGGTGACAGCGACAGTATCATACCTGGAATCCCTACCACTGTTGCAGGCAATAACCAGATCAATAACAACAGGCTGATTGACTACGGACTAGTCTTGACCGATACAGGTGCGGTCTATTTGTTGGGGTCAATGCCTGGCACTACGGTCAACGGCAATTATGTCGTAGCTAGTCCGAAGTACATGTTGAACGCTATACATCCTGACGAAGGCACCTCGGGAGTCACTGGGAGAGGTAATGTTTTCGACATCGGTGACATGAACAATTTCGAACTGAACGATTGGGGCAGAAAGAACAACGTCCATTTCGATAATACCTACACGACGAGCAGGACTGTCCGATTGGGAGCTCCAAACGTCTCCGTAACAAATCTGCGCGTGCATACTAGCGGTATCTGGCCGGTCGAAGCCCTTGGGATCATCGAAAACTCAGGCCTGGAGCCCGAATACATGGATCTGGCTCCTCTTGACGAGGTGATGTTTGTCGCTCACGCGATGGCTGATGCTGGATCCCGGGTTCCTGTGAAACTCCCCACGAGCTTCAGCGGGAGTATCTGGTTCGCACCAATCGGCACGCAGGAGTTCAAGCCTAGTCCATATATGACTAAGGCTGATCTGGACAAAGGTGTGATTTACGCCCCGACAGAAGCGGGCCCCTACAAGCTTTACGCTTTGGACGATCAGGGCAATATCATTATGCAGTCTAAAGGCACGTTGCTGTGCAGGTAGTCCAAGGCCGCGCCGTGAGTGCCGAAGACTCTATCTTAGATCGACAGGAGGTGCCATTAGTGCGTGAGAGGGTACGGGTTATTTCAGCTTTGATCATGCTTTTCTTGCTGGTTGCTACTGTTGGCGTTCGGGGCCAGGTGGTCAACGTTGCCGTGGATTTTTCGGAAGGTCTGGCTGGATGGAGAGCCTTTGGTTCGGGTGTGCTCGATGTCACCATGGAACAGGCCAGGTCCGAACCTAAGGCGCTTAAGATGACTGGAAGGACAGCCGGATGGCATTCGGCTGCGCTTGATGTTGATTACCTTTTGGCCGACGGCGGCACCTATAGGTTTGCAGTCTATGTGCGTCTGGTGTCACCACCTGGAAGTGAGATCTGTGGACACCTCGTTATGGGCGAGAATCTGCGCGATGGGACTACTAATTACAGATGGATCTCGGCTGATGTGCCACTGAGTAGCGACGACTGGGTGTTGATCGAGAGTGAACCCTATACTTTTGATGCAGAGGAGGTCAGCACAGCCTGGCTATACGTCGAGATTGGCGATGACACGGCCTCTTACTACATCGATGATTTCTTAATTACCGGGGACAGAGCGCTTAGGGCACTATACCCTAGGACTTTCGAAAAAGACATTCCGGCCTTGAAAGACGTCTACAAAGACTACTTCCACCTAGGTGCCGCAACCGGACCGCAGTTTCTTAATGAACAGGATGTCTATGCGGGCTTTATCAGCTATCATTATGGTGTACTGGTAGCTGGAAACTCCATGAAGCCTGATGCTCTCCAGCCTGCAGAGGGACGCTTTAGCTGGAGAGACGCCGACCGCTTTGTGCAGTTTGCAGAGCGGCACAATATGCTGCTTCGCGGTCATACGTTGTTATGGCACAATCAGGTTCCTGCTTGGTTTTTTGTTGATCCTCATGATAGCACTAAACCTGCGACCAGTGAGCAGCTGATCTCACGAATGGAAAATCACATCAAGACAGTCGTGGGCAGGTACAAGGGGAAGGTTCACTCTTGGGACGTCGTGAACGAGGTCCTCAATGATTCGGGCGGGCTACGGGGCGAAGCCGATGGCTCCAGATGGATGTCAATAATTGGGGATGTGGACGGTGACGGATTCGCCAGCGATTACATCGAGCTGGCGTTCAAGTTCGCCCGGGAAGCCGACCCTGACGCAAGATTGATCATCAACGATTACGGTCTCGAATCCGGCGGGGCAAAGCGCATGGGCATGTACAACCTAGTGAAGCGGATGCTCGAGAATGGGATTCCAGTAGATGGGGTTGGGTTGCAGATGCACATCTCCATATACGGACCGACACCCAGTCAGATCGAGGAGACGATCGAGTTGTTCGCATCTCTGAAAGCGTACAACCCTGATTTCATGGTCGAAGTCACCGAGATGGACATGTCTGTTTACAGCTGGATGGAGCAGAAGAAAGAGATCACTCAGGAGCTGCTCGAGCTTCAAGCTGAGCTTTACGGCGAGATTTTTGAGGTGTTCAAGAGACAAGCTGCGAAAGGCAATCTCGATATCGTCGTTCTCTGGGGAACTGGTGATCACGACAGCTGGTTGAACGACTTCCCGATTAAGGGCAGGGGCGATGCAGGGCTCTTGTTCGACAAACAGCTAGAAGCCAAGCCTGCATATTACAAGGTTGTGCAGCCGGATAAACCGTGGTACGTCACCAAGGCGGAGTTCAAAGGCGCTCTGAAGCTGATCGGCAGCACCGGTCAGGTCATTGCCAATCTGCTGCCTGGCGAGTACACCCTCGACGAACTGCACTCAAGTTTCGACCTCAGCGATCTTGGAAAGGCCCAGCTGGCGAAGGGATACATCTTAGAGGTCTTAACTGCCCCAGATAACGCGTCGAGGATCTATGTCGGCGACGATCAGGTTTTTGACCTGGATTCCGCAGCACTGGGTGCAAGAATAGTGATCAAAGAGGATACGGCGAGAAACGTGGTGATTGGCAAGCCAGTCACAGCCAGCCATCGTCAAGATCGCGCTGCCCGGGCTATCGATGGGCAGCTCCTTTCCAGTTGGAGCGTCAGTGCAGAACCGCCATACTGGTTGAGCGTGGATTTGGAGAGACCGTATGTCCTGACACGGTGGGTTATGCACCACCGCGGCGGTGGCGGCCTGAGTTCGGAGCTTCTCGACGGGCCGTTGAACGCAGCTGATTTCCGTCTTCAGATCAGCGATGACGCACAATCGTGGCACGATGTGGATGTCGTTGAAGGCAACCTATTGGCCAAGACCAATCGTGTGATAGATCCAGTCGTAGCCCGGTACGTGCGAGTGTTGATAACCAAGCCCTCATCTATGCCGTGGGATAGTCAAGTGGTTGTCTACGAGTTCGAAGTGCATGGGTTTGAGACTGAATAGGGATAGCCTGCACGGCTATCCCTCTCAAGTGGGTTAAGCCTTTCTCTAGACACACCCGATTTTCTTTGCTCCCAGCAGTCATACAAAGACAATGGCAGCTGGGGCATTGTCTTTGTAGCTGACAGCTACAAAAACACGTCTGCGATGTTACGAATTGAGTCGCTCATTGATGTCCCAGGTGAATGCATTCCACATATCGCACCGTCATGTTGAGGCATGATTCTCGGCGCATGCAAAGGTATGCAGTGGAGACACGTAGAACTACCAAGAACCAGGGTGTTCTAAGGGGAGATGGACATGACTAATCTGGCCGAGCCTAGCCGCATGCCATCGGCCCGGGTTGCTCACTAGTTAGTCGAGAGCTAGGAGCCTACTGACTACACCATCAGGACTGAGAGACGCACACCCGGAGGGCTAGGCCTGAGGGGTGAGCTGTTTCTTCAGGGATTGGGGTTTGAGCTGAGGTCGGGAGCATTGCTTCCCTCCGACTCAGAGCTGAAGTAGATCTCTCAGCGTCGCTCTGATTGGAGGAGGCAGGGCATTTGCAGAGCAAGATTTAGGACAGTCGCACCTACGATTAGCGATTCTCTTGATGAGGTGATTTTGTGAGAAGGATAAATCGTATCTTGTTGGTGTCGCTTGCTGCGGTCCTCTTGATAGCGGCTACTATCGGCTATGCGGGTGCGGATGCCATTGTCGTCGACGGCTACGACATCACGGCTTCTGTCTCCGGAACACCTCTGAAGGACGCATATTCCGACTACTTCATGATGGGAGTAGGACTCAACGGGTACAACGTTGAGACAGACACGGTCAACTCTAAGGCGATGACAGAGATTATCAAGTACCACTTCAACAGCGTTACATATAGCAACTTGATGAAGCCGGTCTACTTCCTTGACCAAAATGGGAGCATAAGAAACCACGACGCAGGAAACCCGGAGCCGGCAGTCACGTTTGATTCTGCTATTAGGGGTATGGAGTTTTGCAAAAGCACCGGGATCAAGATGCGCGGCCATGTATTGGTATGGCATACCCAGACACCTGATTGGTTCTTCCGCGAAGGCTACAGGGACGAAGGCGAATACGTAGACAGAGAGACTATGCTGGCCCGTCTCGAAAGCTACATACGCCAGGTCTTGGAGTTTTTCCAGACTGAGTATCCAAGCGTGATATACGCTTGGGACGTGGTCAACGAGGCAGTCGAGAACGGTTGGGGCAACTACGAGACTGAGTCTGGGTTCAACATCAGGACTAGGTACGACGGCACGAAGATAAACCCCTGGTATGCTGTGATTGGAGTGGACTACGTCGAGAAAGCCTTTGAATACGCCAGGAGATACGCTGATCCCGAAGTCAAGCTATTCTACAACGACTACAACACGTTTCAGCCTTCTAAGACACAGGCAATCTACAGGCTGGTATCCCATCTTAAGGAAAAGGGGCTCATAGACGGCATTGGCATGCAGGGGTACATGGATCTGTCCTATCCCGGGATTGAGAGCGGTAGAGACAATCTCAAGGATGCACTAGCGAAGTTTGCAGAGCTGGGGCTTGAGATTCACATTACGGAGTTGTCCATCAGGACCAATGGCTCCAGCGAGGAGTTGTTCAGGAGACAGGCTCAGCGATACCAGGCTGTGTTCAACACGCTTGCAGAGATGGATACAGCTGGAGGAGGTCCGGCAAACATAACAAGTGTCACAGTATTTGGGCTAATGGACAACTACCTTTTCTACAGCGATGACACAACGACCACTCGTCTGTTTGACGGAAATCTCCAACCTAAGCCAGCGTTTTATAGCGTCTTGGGGGTCGCAGAGAGACTCAACGCACAAGTTGATTAAGGGTGAGATACTTACAACACATGCCGATGAGGGCGATTGCGGTGAAAAAGGCTCTAGTGACTGCGGTTCTTGTGATCGTGGTTGGATCGTTGTGCACAGTGGCGGAGGCATATACAAAGAGTCATATTAGAGCTGCCGAGGAGCTGCTCCTGGTTATGGAGATGCCAGAGATGGTATCAGAGATGGTCGACATGGTTATCGAGTCTCAGTTTCAGCAGATTCCCGAGATGGCTCAGCTTGAGGATGTCTTTAGGACCTTTTTTGCGAAACACTTCAGCTGGGAGCGCCTCAGGAATCACTACATACAGATCTACGTGGAGGCATTCACTGAGCAGGAACTAAGAGAGATCATTGCCTTTTACCAGACTGAGACCGGCAAGAAGCTGTTAAGGCTCGGTCCTGAGCTGACAAGCAAAAGCATGATCCTCGGGCAGGAGATAGTGATAGAGCACATGCCTGAGCTAGAGCAGATGATACTGGAGCAGCTATAGTAGACGGGTGTCAGAACTTAGGTGCGGCTCTATGCATTGCTTATAGCAAATTGCTGGTGGGCTGTCCGCTCTTGCATGGACATCGTTGGCCACCAGATGTGGTAATATGGTCTTGGCGAGCTCTATCTCGGTCTCCTGTAGCCGAAGATATCTTTGTGTGCTGCCGTGATGAGGTTGAACGCTGGCAACACTCCTGTAATCATGTCATTGCCAGAGCCCTGAGAGAGGGGAAGATCCTATATGGGAGCACATGAAGAGGCATGCCCATGAGAAGGGGGAGCAGACATGGCTGAAGTCTTGGACAACATCCCAGTCGAGTTTGATACAGAATCTTTGATCAAAGCCTGCCGTATAGAACCCATGAGTGAGGACGCTGATGCGTTTCACAAGTTGATAGACAAGGCCCGCGAGATCGCAAGGCCCAAGGCCGTGTATCGCGAGGCTTTTATTGAGGATCGCAGTGATAACACGGTTGTCGTCGAGGGCGTCAAATTCACGAGTGCGATGCTGGCAAAGAACCTCGCCGATGTCGAGAGAGTATTTGCCTTTGTCGCAACGTGCGGGCATGAGATGGATCAGGTAGATTTGCCAGTTGACGATTTCTTGGCAGAGTACTGGTGGGACCAGATAAAGGCCGCAGCACTTGGATGTGCGTCTGCGTATTTGGACGAGCACCTAAGGAGCAGATTCCGTCTGGACAAGACCGCTCAGATGCATCCTGGGTCGGGAGAGGTCGAAGTGTGGCCGATTCAGCAGCAAAAAGAGCTGTTTTCTCTGCTTGGAGACGTAAGAGGGTTGATTGGAGTAGAACTGACGGAGTCTTTTCTCATGGTCCCGAATAAGAGTGTGTCCGGAGTTATCTTTGCAACGGGGAAGGACTTCCGTAGCTGCCAGGTATGTCAAAGGAACAACTGCCCAAATCGCATGGCTGAGTTTGACGAAAATCTGTGGAGAGAGATAGCGAAATTAGACGAGGAGTGATCACAGCTGTGACGTACAATCAGGATCAATGTCTAACTCCTACGCCGAACTCAAAGATCAATCCCCCCTCAAACCCGCCCAACGCAGCCGATAGGCCAATAGCAGTTGCAGGTCTGACATGCAATCATGTACGCAACCCTATAGGAGTGGATAGCCCCAAGCCAAAGCTTAGTTGGAAGCTCTACTCCAATGTCAGAGGACAGTATCAGACAGCCTACAGAGTGGTTGCCGCAAGCTCAGCGGATAGCCTTGATCAGGGATGTTACGACCTTTGGGACAGCGGAAAGGTCGAATCGTCCGACTCGATTTTTGTCGAATACGGAGGTAAGCCTCTAGGTTCACGTCAAAGATGCTACTGGAAGGTAATGGTATGGGATAAAGGCGGCAATGCCTCAGACTGGAGCGAGACTGCTTACTTTGAGATGGGGTTGCTAGACAAGTCGGACTGGTCCGCAAGATGGATTGCAGTGGATCCGGGCTACACGACAACCCTCGAGACGCTTCCTGCGCCGTTTTTTAGGAAAGAGGTAAGGCTGGACCAAGATGTAGTCTCCGCCCGAGCATACGTCTGCGGGCTCGGATACTACGAGCTTACGATCAACGGGCAGAAAGCCGGGGACTCGGTCTTGACCCCGCTGTTCACGAGATACGACCGCACAGTACTGTATGACACGATTGACGTGACCAACCTGCTTAAGCAGGGCGACAACGCTCTAGGCGTTGTTCTCGGCAACGGATGGTACAACTGCTTCACCAGAGAGGTCTGGATGTTCAAGGAGGCGCCTTGGAGGCATAGGCCCAAGCTATTGCTGCAGCTTCACATAGAGCTGGCAGATGGCTCAACCGTTGTGGTTAACAGCGATACTAGCTGGAAGGTCACAACGGGGCCGATTGTCTTTGACGGCTTGCGCAACGGCGAGGTCTATGATGCCAGATTGGAAATGCCAGGCTGGGATTTGCCCGGATACGACGACAGCTCATGGAGCAACGCGAGCATCATCGCACCGCCGGGTGGCGTTTTGAGGTCGTCGCTGGCGCCGCCGATACGAGTGACTGGTACCATTAAGCCGATCAGCGTCAAGGAGGTGTCGCCCGGCACTTGGGTATATGACCTTGGCCAGAGCATCTCAGGGTGGGCTCGAATCAGTGTTGAGGGGCCTGCAGGCACCGAGATCACTCTCAAGTACGCTGAGAAGCTGGCTGAGGATGGCAGCCTTGATTCGAGCAACATAGACGTATTCATCAAAACAGGTGAGTTCCAGACTGACCGGTACATCATGAAGGGAGAAGGTACGGAGGTTTGGGAGCCTCGGTTTACCTACCATGGATTCCGGTATGTCCAGGTCACGGGCTTCCCCCAAACACCGACATTGGACAACCTGTGCGGCAGAGTCGTACATACAGACTTCGAGCAGCGCGGCACCTTCGAATGCTCAGACGCGACCCTCAACAGCATACAGAAATGCACGCGGTGGTCAACACTGACCAACTACCATGGAATGCCGACAGATTGCCCTCACAGAGAAAAAAACGGCTGGACTGGCGATGCGCAGATTTCGGCTGAGCAGACTTTACTGAACTTCAACCCTGCCACGGCTTACGCCAAGTGGATGCGGGACTTCATCGATGTTCAGAGACCGAGTGGGCAGTTGCCGGGCATTGTCCCCACTGGAGGATGGGGATTCAACTGGGGCAGCGGCCCTGCTTGGGATAGCACTATAGTGCTCATTCCTTGGTATGTCTATCTTTATACAGGAGACATGACAATCATCGAGGAGACGTACGAGAACATCAAGCTGTATGTCGACTATATGACTGACATGTCTGAGGATTATATCGTCGAATTCGGCTTGGGTGACTGGTGCCATCCTTACGACAAGGACCCGAACCACCCGAAGTGCCCAACTGCAGTCACTGATACGGCCTACTACTACGTAAACGCACTGCTGCTCTCCAAGATGGCACGCTTGCTCGGACGGGATTCAGACGCTGCGAAATACGCTGATCTGGCTGACAACGTCAAGAAGGCGTTCAGACAAAGGTTCCTTGACAGCTCAACAGGCATTGTCGAGGGCAACTGCCAGACGTCCTTGGCGTGTGCACTCTACCAGGGCCTGACCGAAGATGATGACAAGGAGCTCGTATTCGAAAGACTTGTTGAGCAGGTCGAGCTGCGTGATCGACATATAGACAGCGGCATCCTGGGCGCCAAGTACGTCATGCACACTCTGACCGAAAATGGAAGGGCCGACTTGGCATATGCAATGGCTACGCAGAAGACGTACCCGGGTTGGGGCCACTGGATTGAGCAGGGCGCAACCACCCTCTGGGAGTCGTGGGACGGCGAAGCGTCGCGCAACCACCACTTTTTTGGCGACATCAGTGCCTGGTTTTACAAGGGGCTTGCCGGGATCAACCCGGATGACAACAAACCCGGTTTCAAGCATATTGTTATCCGTCCAAACCCTGTAGATGGACTTGAGTGGGTAAAGGCAACACACGAATCAATGTACGGCACCATCGTTTCGGAGTGGAGAGTCGATAACGGGAAGTTTGAGCTCAAGGTGAGTGTTCCGGTAAACTGCACAGCCACTGTCATGATACCCGCTCCGTACTGTGAGTCCGTCTCTGAGGCGACGGCCCAGGCAGAGGGTAGTGACATAACCGTTTCACGTCTGGACAACATGGCGGCAATCGAAATAGGTTCAGGAGACTACGTGTTTGTGGCATTTTTATAGTCTCCAGTCAGTTGTGACGTAGAAGCCAGGCTGCAGAGGTGTTTGCCACACTTGAGACTATGCCCGCCAAGAAGCGATAGCGCTTCTTTGGCGGGCTTTGATCTTATGCGTCCGCAGCCATTACCGCGGGTTGAGTACGCATACGGGTTCGCATCAGGCGAGGCTTGTTTCCTAGATGGGCTTGGAATCTTATCCTAAACATGCTATTCTCTATAGTAGCGAAATCTAACGGGTTAGATTTTGGCCTAGTTGGGTTTTGGCGTGCCTCGTTAGCATCACCAGCATAGAACCGGGGGTGGAATCGATGATCAAGATGATTGTCAATTCGGACATCAGAAAGGGTACTATCGACAAGAACATCTACGGTCACTTTGCGGAGCACCTTGGACGATGCATCTATGAAGGCTTCTGGGTAGGTGAAGATTCATCCATACCCAACACTCGCGGGATACGCAACGACGTAGTTGATGCCCTCCGTAAGGTCCAGATACCTGTTCTTCGGTGGCCCGGAGGGTGTTTTGCTGATGAATACCACTGGAAAGACGGGATTGGCCCGCGTGATCAGCGCCCGTCTATGATAAACACGCACTGGGGAGGCGTTACAGAGAACAATCATTTTGGAACCCATGAGTTCATGGACCTCTGCTCGCAGCTCGGATGTGAGCCATACATCTGCGGCAATGTCGGCAGCGGCACCGTTCGCGAAATGCAGGAGTGGGTTGAGTACATAACCTTTGACGGGAAATCTCCTATGGCCGACCTCCGAAGGATGAACGGCAGGCTGGAGCCGTGGAAGCTCACGTATTTCGGCGTTGGCAACGAGAACTGGGGCTGCGGAGGGCACATGCGCGCGGAGTATTACGCCGATGAATACCGAAGGTATGCGACCTACGTGAGAAACTTCTCTGGAAACACGATCCGCAAAATCGCTTGCGGGCCCAGTGACGCAAATTACCACTGGACCGAGGTCCTGATGCGCGAGGCGCGCAACATGATGTGGGGGTTGTCGCTCCACTATTACGTCGTGCCGACTGGACACTGGGGACACAAAGGTTCAGCGACAGAGTTTGACGATGATATGTGGTACGCCACCATGAAGCGTGCGCTGTTCATGGATGAGCTGATCACCAAGCATTCCGCTATCATGGACAAGTACGACCCGGGCAAGCGGGTAGCGTTGGTGGTCGATGAGTGGGGCTGCTGGCACGATGTCGAGCCCGGAACAAACCCCGGTTTCCTGTACCAACAGAACAGCTTGAGAGACGCACTTGTCGCGGGAGTCACTCTCAACATCTTTAACAACCACTGTGACAGAGTCAAGATGGCTAACATAGCGCAGACCATCAATGTCCTGCAGGCTATGATCTTGACTGACAAGGAGAAGATGATACTCACCCCAACTTACCATGTATTCGACCTCTACAAGGTCCACCAGGACGCAGAGCTGCTTGATACCTACCTTGAGAGCCCGACGATTCAGCAAGGCGACAACAGCATACCGCAGCTATCCGTTTCATCGTCTGTTGATCGCGACGGCGTGGTTCATGTTTCACTCTGCAACATGAGCCTCGAATCAGGCGTAGAGATCAAATGTGACATAAGGGGCATGGATGTGTCGTCAGTTACAGGGCGCATCCTTACAGCGTCTGAGATGAACGCTCATAACACATTTGAGAAGCCTGATGCTATAGAGCCCGCTGAGTTTGATGGAGCCGTGCTGAGCAAAGACGGACTGGTGGTCCAGCTTCCGGCCAAGTCAGTCGTTGTGCTGGCGACTCGCTAGCTGATGCGCGAGGCCAAACTCGCAGCCGCTCTGGCCGCGCTGCGAGTGGCCTAACCTGCGCAATCGATCTGGCCTCTGGCCTCTTCATGGTTGCTTTATGGCTGCGACCTTGACCAAAGGCCATTGCGGATGAGCTTGAGGAGCGACCGTTCCAGATGAGCCTAATGAAAGGCCACCATAAAGGAGGAAGTGAATAGTGGCATCCTTGCGTAAACCGTATTACGGAGCAGCCTACTACCCAGAAGATTGGCCTCTCGAGCAGATAGATCAGGATATCGCGTTGATGAAAGACGCTGGTCTCAATGTCATGCGAGTGGGTGAGTTTGCTTGGAGTCGCATGGAGCCTGTAGAAGGGCAGTATGACTTCGAATGGCTTCACCTCGTTGTGAACAAACTAGGTGAGGCGGGCTTTGGGGTCATCATGTGCACCCCGACTTGTACGCCTCCAATATGGGTTGCTCAGCATTATCCCGAGTGCTTGGTGGTAGATGAAAATGGCGTGAAGATGCAGCACGGCGCTCGCCGCCACGCCTGTCCCAACAGCGCTATGTACAGGGAGCTGTGCAGGCGCATAGTCACAAAAATGGCCGAAGAGTTTGGCAACAACGAGTACATCATTGGTTGGCAGATCGACAACGAGCTCTTTACTGTCGGACGCAGGGGTTGTTGTTGTCCGGAGTGTCATCAGAAGTTCCAGCTGACTCTGAAGGAGCGGTATGGAACTATCGACAATCTCAATGAGGCATGGTGCCTCAATCTGTGGAGCCAGGCATACAGTTCATTTGGAGAAATCCCGATACCCAAGTCAACGATTTGGCACCACCCCTCACTCATCACAGCGTGGATGGACTTCCAGTCTGACAGTTATGTCGATTTTTGCAGCATGCAGGCTGACTTGCTGCACGAGCTGACGAGTCATCCAGTGGGCACGGACATGATGCCGACAGGTGGAGTGAACTACGCGAAGATCCATCAAAAGCTTGATATGGTTCAGTTCAACCATTACACTCCTCCTGAGAGATTGCACAAGGTGACATTCTGGTTTGATTTCATCCGGACACTGTGTGACAGGCCTTTCTGGAACACTGAGACTGCAACCTGCTGGAATGGCTCAACGACTGCCAACGGTTACAAAGAAGAGGGCTTCTGCAGGGTAAACACCTGGTTGCCGATTGCCCTCGGAGGAGAAGCATGCCTGTACTGGTTGTGGAGATCACACTGGGCTGGCCACGAGCTGATGCACGGATCAGTCGTGTCAAGTTCAGGAAGGCCTCTGCATATGATTGATGAGGTCAGAGAGGTATCAAGAGGATTTGAGGTATCTTCAGAGTTCTTGAGCAACACCGAAGTAGTGAAGCCAAAACTGGCTTTGCATTTCTCCTGCTTTGAGTGGCACCTGCTAGGGGCTCAGCCCATGGTCAGGGACTTCAGATATATCGATCAGTTGATCGACCGCTATTATGTCCCGATGACTGAGAGGCAATTGCGTGTCGACGTCATTGACCCGTCAGCGTCACTCGACGACTACGACGTCGTGGTTTCACCCTTTGTCGCAGCACTTGACGAGTCAGGCCTAAGGGAGAGGCTCAAAAAATGGATCGAGGACGGCGGCACGTGGATAGCTGGGCCTCTGACAGATATCCGGACTATGGACTGCACGAAGTTCACTCATTCGCCATTTGGTAGCCTGGAGGAGTGGACTGGTGTATATTGCAAGTATCAGATTCCCGGAGATCCTCGTGACTTCGCAATGAGGTACAGCGACGGCACTGAGGCTTTGGGCAAGATCTGGTACGACGGATTTGTGCAGAATGGTGCTGAAGTGCTTGCTACTTACACCGAAGGCCCTCTGTCCGGCCTGGCTGCCATCGTCAGGAAGCGGATGGGGAAGGGCCAGATCATACTGCTGGGCACTGTCCCGGACCCTGATCACCTCGTCGGGATCATCAGCGAAGCGGGTTCATCAGAACTCGGGCCTTATTTCGAGGCATCTTCGAACGTGCTCGTGGTTCCGAGGAAGGGGAACGGCATGGAAGGTGCGGTCGTAATCGAACTCAAAAACGAGCCGGGCAAGATCGAGCTTCCATGCAGCTACAAGGATCTGCTGACAGGGCAGAGCCTCAAGGGCGAGCTAGACGTCCCGGGATACACTGTAATGGTGCTTCAGAAAGAGAGCTGATCGGCCGAAGTTTCAGATTGTGTATTGAGAAGGTAATCGGCAGCGTATCCGACTTAGGCCGTAGTGTTGTCGGTCGGGCGCTGCCGACGCTTGACAGAGGAGCGTGAGTAGGTGGCATTGGTAGTTGAAGAAGTCACAAAACGATTCGCCAATGTCGTAGCAGTTGACAGGTTGAGTATGGAGATCCCACAAGGGACAATGTTTGGCCTGCTAGGCCCCAACGGAGCAGGCAAGACTACAACAGTCCGCGTGGTACTTGGCATAATCAAAGCGGACGAGGGCAGGGTCACGTGGAACGGAAGGCCTTTTGGCAGAAGCCAGAACGTGTCTTTTGGCTACCTGCCTGAGGAGCGGGGTCTATACCCAAAGATGAAGGTCCACGAGCACCTGGTGTTTCTCGGACAGATCAACGGGCTCAGCAAAGCAGAAGCCAACAAGCGAGCGACGGAGTGGTCGGAGAGGTTTGGCATAGCGGAGTATGGGCGGCGAAGGGTGGATGAGCTGTCAAAGGGCAATCAGCAGAAGGTCCAGATCATCGCGGCACTTATGCACGAGCCGGAGATTGTCTTCCTCGACGAGCCTTTCACTGGATTGGATCCGGTGAACTCCGAGATCCTGAGCTTGAGTTGCTTGGAGAGCGTCCCGACTACGTTGAGCTCAAGATCCCACCCGGAATGGACTCCGACATAGTCCTCAAAGCAGCAATGCAGGCGGGGAAGGTGACTCGCTTTGAGCTGGTTGAGCCGTCTCTCCAACAGATCTTCGTCGAAACAGTTGGGAACAACCGTGTAAACGACGAGGACCCCTGGGTGAAGGGTGGTGTGGCATCGTGAGTAAGTTGGGTGTATTGATCGCTCGCGACTTCAACACACGGATCCGAGGCGGTGCCTACATACTCATGACAGTTCTAGGCGTCCTGCTTATCGTGGGATTGGCGTTCGGCCCCCACATTTTCTCCAAGATCCGCGATTCTTTCCAATCGGATGCTGTGGAGCTGCTTGTAGTTGATAACACCGGCTATATGTATCCGCTCGTTGCGCAGGTTGCCGAAGAGAGAGGACCTGCAGCAGAAGTCCGCGGGGAGTTGATTGACGCGACAGGCATGCCGGGAGTAGGCGATGCGAGCTTCGGTAAGTGGGCCGCGCAGGCCTTGGCCGACAGTGGTAAAGACGGGATCTTGATCATAGACGAGGCTGGACAAGACAGCTACTCACCTGCAGCCTTTACTGCTGTGCTCTACGACACATCGAACATAATCCTGAATGATTCCATACAGAACTTCCTGAATACCGTTGTGAGGAGGGCGAACGCTGACAGGCTTAACCTGACTCTGAACGAGATAGCCCTGCTCTGGGCGTCCGCGCCGATGAGGCTTCAGCAGCTGACGACCGGAATTGCAGGTGAACAAGCGTCCACCAAGGAGGTCGCCGAGGAAAGCAAGGCCTTGTCTATGGTACTCGCATACTTCCTGCTGTTTGTCCTGTACATGGCTCTGATCCTATATGGAAACATGATTGCCACCGGAGTAGCTGAGGAGAAGAGCAACAGGATCATGGAGATCATGGTATCGACTGTGAGGCCAATCGAGCTCATGACAGGCAAGATAGTGGGCATAGGATTGCTTGGGCTGTTGCAGTTTGGCATCTGGATAGCCACCGGGCTTGGCCTCAGCGTACTTGGACGGTCTGGGATCCTCAAGAACGCGTTGGGTGTGCCCGAAGTGACCTTGCTCCCGATGGACCTTCTGATCTGGTTTGGCGTGTTCTTCGTTCTGGGCTTTATCCTCTACGCAACACTGTTTGCTGCCGGAGGAGCGAGCGTCAGCAGGGTCGAGGACGTCAACCAGGTGTCGACCATGATTCTGATGCTGGTGGTTGTCGCTTTCTTTGTCGCCTACTACAGCTTCATCAATCCGAACAGCTCTTTGTCAGTGGTGTGCTCGATGATACCATGGCTCTCACCGATGGTCATGTTTTCTCGAATCGCACTCGGAGATCCTCCGGTTGTCGAGATAGTCACGTCACTAGTGCTTCTGGTTGTTGCGATAATCGGGAGTATGTGGGTAGCTGCCCGGATCTACAGAGTCGGCGTGTTGATGTACGGCAAGCGGCCCGGGCTCAAAGAGATACTGAGGTACGTCCGTGAGCCTTAGTGAGCATCGCGATCCCGCACCTCATGCTGACAATGCTTTGTGAACATCGCTGAGACAACAGAGAGCAGCCCATCGACGGTGGGCTGCTCTTTTGGGTCTCCTAGGCGCTTTTTGAAGCTGGGAGTATGCGCCGGCTTGCTGGGCCGAGTGCGAGTAACAGGTGATCATGCCGGTAGCTGCGGCTCCTCGTCAACGCCTAACTGCTGACGGGTATGAATCAATAGATGAACGGCGTCGTAGTGAAGGTCACATCAGACCCTAGCAGGTTGGTAGTTATGTCTGCAAACACTGCCTGCTTGCCGCTTTCGGGAAGAGGCAACTCAAACTCCACAGACGGCCCCTTTGCAGGCTCGCCAATCAGCGTCCACTCAGAGTTGCGGAAATCAGTGGTGTCAGACGAGGCCTGCCAGAGCTGTATTACTGAATCGTCAGATGCGCTGATAGATGCTTTGACGACTCCCCGCTCCTCGTCTACTGAGAAATCCCAGCTCAGATTTGGCAGCTCCAAGGTTCCTCCGACGTGACGGAGAAAAGCCATCACTCCGGTCAGAAGCCGATCCATGTCGCCTGCTGAATGGCCTGCGTTGGGCATGATCATCAAGTAGTTGTCTCCCTTTAAGTCATCGAAGTATATGTTGACAGACCCGAGCGGCCAGTACGGGTCGTTTGAGCCGATCACGATTAGCTTAGGCATGTGCATCCTGTCGATATAGGTATAGGGATCAACGATCCTTGCCAGATCTGCACCTTGCTCGCTAGACAGGTAGCTCGGGATATCCAGATCCGTGTAGTCGTGAATCATTGGGCTGTACTCGCCCCAGGAAGCCAAGTGGTTATCGAGTTGAGCTTGCAAGTTCAGGTTGTCGTAGACCAGCGGAATGATGCCCATCACCCTGGGGTCTACAGCTGCAGATAGCCACGAGGTCCATCCGCGCTTTGATGCCCCTACGATCACGTACCCCTCAGGCTTGAACTTGCCTTGCGAAGCGAAGTACGAATCCAAAGCATCCATACATGCGACAGCACTCTTGGTCATCGGAAGAAGGAGAGGCCATGTTTCGTCCCCGGTCTCCATGTATTTTGCGAACGTATAGGCGATTAGCGCGTCCTCTTTCAGGCCGTACAGAGGCTGGTTTGGCACTCTGCCCAGGATTGCGAGCGGTGTCTGGGTTGCGACTGCAACAGCACTCAAGCCTTGCAGATCCTTTGACGGGGTCGCTCCTCCATTGACTAGGATCGTTACAGGACCGCTTTCTCTGCAGAAAAGCGGGACGTACATCGTTACGTTATGGATCCATGTAAATTCTTGCCACCTTTGGGAAAACAGCGTCAAAGTGACGACGGAGTAGAGGCCCTTATTGACAGGCTCGCCGACAACTACATACGAATACGCGGGATCCTCGGCTGATATGTACCTGTCGAGAGCCGTTTCCAAGTCGCCGTTGCCGACAGATGCAGTTGCCGGCACTGTAAGGGCCAGAACGATTGCCAGCAGGGTTACTGATACGTAGCTCGTTCGTGATCGCTGTGACAGCATCATCATGTCTTCGTCCCTCCGGTGTAAATGTATGATCAATCCTATTGTACCACATGTCTCCGGGTTTACGCCCGCATTTGATAAACCCTGAGCGCCCGCCAAACAATGACTAGGAAGTCCAATGAAGGGGAGTTCAAGCTGATGTCGGCATCAGAAGGCGCTCTGGCCAACATGACAGTATGTGAGAACACGAGAGATGGAAAAAGGGAGGGAGACCAACCTCGAAGACAGTTTCTGGCCTTCGCATCTTGAAACAGGGCAAGCCTCTGGTGTAGAGTAGGAATGTGTCTCCGCATGGAGTATGCGCTGAAACTAATGCGTATAGCTTGATCAGGCGGATTGATGGAAGATCTAGCGCTCTCACTCGCCTGGGTATCTGGCGCTTAGAGGCTTCACAGCAACGATGGCTACAAGGAGGCTTTCTTTGATGACGCGCAAGGAGATGAACTTAAGAGTCTTTAGGCGAGAGCCGTTGCCACACGTGTTTTTCCAACCGCGCTTTGAGCCGTGGTTTGCAATGCATTCGAATAGAGGGACACTGCCAGAACAACTCAAAGGAATGAGCCTGACAGACGTGTATGACTCGATCGACGCGTCTATGCGCACCGTTCACTATTACACAGGCCAGCCCTATCCAATCCGTGTCTCACTGTCCAATGAAGTGAAGGTCACTGAACGCCGAGAGAACGATTTGCTCAAGCGTTACTACGATACGCCGTACGGACAGCTGAGTGCAACTGAACAGCTGACGACGGATGGGGCATGGAGGACTGTCGAGTTTGCGGCAAAGACTGAGAAGGACTTGCCGGCACTCAGATGGCTCATGGAGCACACGATTATAACGTTCAGTGAGGAGGATTTCAAGCAAGGCGCTCAATACATAGGCGACAGGGGAGAACCACAGTTTTGGGTGCCCAAGAGCCCGTACATGGCACTCGCTCAGCAGTGGATGAGGTTCGAGGATTTCATCTATGCATTGGTGGACTGCCCACAGCAGATGGAGGATGTGATGAAGGCGATAGACGACTCGTATGATCAGCTCTACGAGCAGCTTACGTCTTCGGGCCTGCTGAACATACTTAACTTCGGTGAGAACATCGCCAGTGCCTATTTCTCCATGGACTACTTCGAACGCTATCTCCTGCCATGGTATGAAAAGCGGTCGAACCAGCTGCGCAATGCCGGGATCTACACACATATTCATATCGACGGGTACTTTAAACCCTTGCTGCCATACCTCAAGGACCTTCCCTTTGACGGGCTTGAGGCATTGACGCCGACTCCTCAGGGAGATGTGACTTTAGAGGAGATCAAAGAGTATATCGGCGACAAGATCCTATTGGACGGAATCCCCGCGATTCTTTTCCTGGATCACTACAGCCGAGAGGAACTCATGGAGTGCGTGGAGAAAATAGTAGAGTTATTCCACCCAAGGCTAGTCCTGGGTATATCCGATGAGTTTCCGGAGGGAAGCAATGAGGAGTCCTTTGAGCGGCTGAAGATGGTTGCAGAGTGGTGCAAGAACCAGAAGACAGGCTAGCCTGGATTTCGGCACAGCTTCGCTACGAGACTATGGACCGGGGGCACTCAGAGAGCGCGGAGGGATTGCATGGCGTTTGGGACTATAAGCTATCGTAACAATGCACTGTCGCAGACTGAGCCCTTGAGCATCATTCTTCCAGAGGCAGACGTTGGGGAGGGCCCTTTCCCAGTGCTGTACCTGCTGCATGGGATGGGCGATGATCACACTACCTGGATGCGAATGACACGCATAGAAAGCTACGTCAGGTCGTTGCCGTTGATCGTCGTAATGCCGATTACACAGTGGAGAAGCATGTACGTTGATGCGATCAATGGCCCCAAAGCCGCGACTGCAATCGCACAGGACCTTGTCGACTTCATCGACAGTCGCTTCAACACGAGGGTTGACCGCAGATACAGGGCTATCTGCGGCCTGTCCATGGGTGGCTACGGTGCGTTCCACCTGGCTCTCTCTCATCCTGAGCGGTTCGGTGCAGCCGTGAGCCACTCGGGAGTCCTGCTTTATGGCCATGTGAATGTCGATGAGTTGCCTGACGATGAGCACAGAGAAAGAATGAAGGCTATTGTAGAGCGCACAGTGGGGCCTACTCCGAAGGGCGGTGCGGCCGACCTGTTTGCCGCTGCAGAGCGCCTGGCTGTTGATCAGCGGCCAGCGTTGCGGTTTGACTGCGGTACAGAGGACTTCCTGATCGAGCATAGCAGGGCATTCCATCGTCATCTGGAGAGTATAGGCTATGATCATGAATATCAGGAACACCCGGGAGCTCACACTTGGGACTACTGGGATCAGCATGTGAAAGAGTCGATTGACTTCTTTTTCCGCAAACTCGGCTGGGAGACATCAGGTAGCTGATCACCGTCAGAAATGCCTGCCTAGGGCGAGATCGAAGGTGGCAAAGAGCTTCACTTTGACAACCATTGGACTCGCAGTTGAGGAAGTGCGCCTTTCTGTCGATGATCCGGTGATCTCGTTCTTTCCTCACGAACTGCCTACAGAGATCATCAGCAATCTTGCAGCAATGCAGGTCAAGCATCTGCTGACCATGTCAACCGGGCACACGCTTTGCATGCAACAACGACGCCGTTGCACAGGATGCACTCGTCCGGAAACTGGAATCCTTGGAAATAGCACATCCATCGGATCGACATCAGTGAGGCATGATAGCTAGTAGCTCTTGTGATCGCCCTATAGAACGCAGTTGTAAGGAGAGGATTAGCGTGACCGGCAATATACCCGTGCTGTTTGTTGAAGGGGACAGTTTGGCCGAGGCATGGGAGAAATCACTCATCAGCCTCTATGAGAACGGATGCGACATCAAGACCGAGTATGACAAGCCCGGTGATCCGCCCAGCAAGGACGCAACAATGACTATAGTTGTTAGGGATCCGCTAGCAGAGCCGATGATACACAAGGATTTCCCAGGCGGGCTTGAGGACCTTCAGGAGTATGTATTGGAGGTCGTCGAGGGGATAAAGGACCATCTGGTGCGCGGCAGTGCTGATGATTCTGAAGATACGAAATGGGAGTACACATACCACCAAAGGCTAATGGCGTACGAGGTTCCGAGTATCCGGACTGCCTATGACCAGATAGAGATTATCGCCGAGAAGCTCGCTCAGACGCCGCATTCTCGTCGCGCTCAGGCGATCACATGGAAGGTGTGGGACGACAACTACTGTTATGACCCGCCGTGCTTGCAGAGCATTTGGTGTAGGCTGCTCCAGGATGATAAGGGGTTCTGGCGGCTCAATACAAACGTCAGGTTTCGTTCCAACGACGCGTATAAGGCAGCGTTCATGAACATGTTCGCCCTCGTGCAGCTTCAGCTAGAGATCGCCGAACGCATCTCCGCCCTCGCGAATACTGAGGTCAAGCTGGGCCGCTACGTGCATTCAGCGGACAGCTATCACATATACGGGTCGTACTTCTCAGAGTTTGAAGGCAGGTTTCTCAAGGCTCTGAAAACGAGGTCCTTTGAAGAACGCTGTTTCAGATACGAGGACGTGAAACCAATAATGGACGAGTTCATTCCAGCTATCAGGGAGAAAGCAGCTCGGATGGGACGCTAAAGCAACGCGGGTCTGCCGACTTGGATTCAAGTCGGCTTTTTGCTAACGTCGGCCGTTGTGAGGTCGGAGCCAGTTGATGAGTGGAGGGATTGCGATGGAAAGAGCATCTGCATTGATCCGAAAAGATCCTGAGACGCTTGGCATATCCTCTAGGGCCATCTCGGATTTCATCGATGCGGTGCATGAGAGCAAACTCGAGCTCCACAGCTTCATGTTGCTGCGTCACTGCGCAGTAGCAGCTGAAGGCTGGTGGGCACCGTACGCGCCTGAGTTTCGACACGCCCTTTACTCACTCACCAAGAGCTTCACGTCCACGGGCATTGGTCTAGCCGTGCAGGAAGGGCGCCTGTCACTAGACGATCAGGTCATATCCTTCTTTCCTGATGATCAGCCTTCAGACGTGAGTGAGAACCTCGCAGCTATGCGCATAAGGCACTTGTTGACAATGTCTACAGGACACTCAAGTGATGTGGTAGACGGCTTTCGACTTGGCGAGAGCGGTCTTGTTCGCGCATTTCTGGAGTTGCCCGTCGAACATGTGCCCGGCACGCATTTCGTGTACAATACCCCTGCTTCGTGCATGCTGTCTGCCATAGTCACAAAGGTGACCGGGCAGACTCTGGCAGACTACCTCAAACCTCGTCTATTGGATCCACTCGGCATTGACGCAGACTGGGAGCTTACTGCTGAGGGTATAAGCAACGGCGGGTATGGACTAAGCATACGGACAGAAGACATAGCCAAGTTCGGCCAGTTGTACCTCAACAAGGGCGTATGGCAGGGTCGGCGCCTCCTACCAGAGGAATGGGTGAGTCAGGCGACTTCCAAACAGGTGTCTAATGGAAACAGCGATACCAGTGACTGGATGCAGGGATACGGTTACCAGTTCTGGATGTGCAGGTACGGAGCATTTCGCGGAGACGGGATGTTCGGACAGTATTGCGTAGTGATGCCCTCACAGGATGCGGTGGTCGCGATTACCGCCAATGTCACGGACATGCAGGCTGTGTTGAACCTCGTATGGAAGCACTTGTTGCCAGCTATGGGTGATAGGCCCTTGCCGGAGGATCGTGAGGCCAGAGAGACACTAACGCAGAAACTATCGTCCCTTGCTATACAGCCTCCGGTGACTCGCACCAGTTCACCTATTGTCAGCGATGTATCAGGCAAGCGCTTCTCGGTCAAAGGTACAGATAGGGACCTGATATGGGACATCGTAGTGACGTTCAGCCAGGACAAGTGCGTTGTTGGCCTTGACCGTGGTAAGGAACACTATGACCTAGAGTGTGGTTTGGGGTACTGGCTGAGGAGCGAGACCAACCTGCCTGGGAGGCGCCTAGCCAAGCCCGAACCTGTGAAGATCGCGGCAAGCGCTGGATGGTCCGACGACAGCACTCTATTGATAGCCATCAGGCCGATTGAGACTCCTAGTGTGCAGACGGTGGCTCTGCGCTTTGATGGAGATTCGCTCACAGTTGAAACACGTAAGCCGCGGTAGAGTCTTGGCTAGACAAGTGCTGCCTTTATGACACTTGACTCATGAGCCAACTGAGTGGTGGTGTGACATGCCCGGCAGGCCTCTATTCTCGATTGCCTCTTGGTCGCCCTGGCGTCGCGTCTTGGCTGGAGCCATCCTGTCCGGGCTGACAGCGGTCTTGTTCACGCTTGCCTTCCCACCGTACGAGCTGTGGCCTTTGATCTTTGTCGGGCTTGTGCCGATGATTCTGTCCCATCACCGTGTTATGCCGGAGAGGCTTGCAGGCTTGGCTTATGGTATAGGCGTTGGAGGCTTCTTTGCCGGCTACTTCGGAGAGATGTTCGCACACGCCCCGCTTTTCATGAGAATGCTCCCCCTCTACATCGCTGCTCTTGCAGGTTTTATAGGATCTCGCGACCGTCGGTTTCATCTCCGCACAGGATATAGGTTCTTGGTGCCTCAAGGAGCAGCGGCCTGGGTTGGGATCGAGATGGTTCGCGGGCTGATTCCCGTGCTTGGCACTTGGGGCTTTGTTGGCTATGCACTGTACGATCAACCGTGGCTGTTGCAACCTGTCAGCATTTTCGGAGTCTATGGCTTGAACTTGGTCATCTTGTTGGTGAATTACTCGCTCGGGCTGTGCGCTCTGATGCTGTTTGACAGACTGTGTGCTCGAAGCCAATCTGAAAGGCCAGCTGAAGCATTCTCAGGTCATACTCGGTTCGTGGGTAAAGGCGCGACCGCGTGGGTGTGGGCTTCAGGGGCAGTGCTAGTCATATGGATTGGACTGTCACTCGCAATGGGCATGAGGCACGAAACTACAACCACAGTCAGAGTTGCTGCTATCCAACCCGGTCCCACTCTCCGATCGGATGAAGGCTTGGCGATACTGGCCTCCCTCACTCGAGAAGCTGCTGATGATGGCGCCAGGCTCATAGTGTGGCATGAAGGCGCTTTGGCCTTTGATCCCAGAGTAGAGCACACGCAGCATCTCAGATCACTTGCATCAGAGATCGACGCTCATCTAGTGATAGGTTATGTTGCTCCAAACGGCAGGAGCGTTCGCAACGAGTCAATCGTGCTGACCCCTGAGGGCGAGTTTTTGGGCCCGTACGGCAAAGATCATCAGGTAGCATGGTCTCGGGAGAAGAACGCGACTCGGGGCCCTTACGTAGCCTACGATACGGACCTTGTGAGGCTGGGAATGATCATCTGCTATGACATTGATTTCACTGACACTGCTCGCAGGATTGCACGAGACGGCGCCCAGATCATAGCCGTACCTACACATGACTGGCCGGCAGTGGTAATGAAGCACTACACGCATGCTGTCTTTCGGGCAATCGAAAACAGAGTCGCGATCGTCAAAGCAGACGTAGGGTTTGATTCTGTGATTGTGGATTCTCTCGGAAGGATCGTCGCCAGGGAAGTCCAACCAGTCATCAGGCAGGCGATTTTGGTCGCGGACGTGTCAATAGGAGGCGGCAGGACAATCTTTTCGTCGCTGGGAGACTGGGTAGGATGGATTGCCCTTGCCGCCATGCTCGGTTTTGTCGCTTTGGACCTGATCGGCTATCGCTCATCTGCAGGTAAGCGATCTCGGTAATCTTGCACCCGTTGTTGCCGCGTCATCAGGCTTCCACGTACTCACGCCTCTGCCAAGTCGTGCGTTGCGAGGTAGCCTTTGATGCAGTCGATGGCAGTTTCCTCGGCTGTTTTTGCCTTCCTAAGAAGCTCTGCGGCTTCTCTCAGCTCACTTGGTGAGCGTTGCCCCTCCTTGGACAGTATTTCCCACACACCGATGAGGTGCTGTTCGACTTCGGCATAGGTGCTCGCGGCGGCCTTTAGCTGCTCAGCGTCGTCCAGCATGCCCGCAACCAGGTCCATGTAGCGCCGGGCGTAGTACCTCGCAGCCAAGTATGTGCCTGCATAGTAGCTGAGCGTGTCTTGCTCTCCGCAGTCAGCGAGCTTTTCCAGAGCGCTTGCCCAGGTCTCATACGCTGCAGGGCCGTCCTGGTACTCCGGACGCTCCAGCCACTCACGCTGCTCTGCATGATCGACCGCTGTCTTTAGCGAATTGACGGCCGCCTGCTTTCTGTTCACACCATTGGGGCCGTGGATGATTGTGACCGACATGATAGGGATTGCCCTTCTTCCAAGCTCTTCGTACTTAAGCTGCACGGGCTCTCCAAACACGTTGATCGCAGAGAACTCCAAAGCCTCATCGTCATAGCCGGTTATGACTCCCCACTCCGGAACACCAATATCCCAGCAAACCGGCACCTTTCCTTCCTGAAGCGCCCTCACTATCGCTCTGTGCGCAGCCTCTTGCCTCTCTTGAGCGACGTTTTCTTCATGCCACAGCCGACTGTGATAGTCACAGTTCCAACCCGCGTTCTCGACCCCTGCCGGCAGCAGAGACCAATCGAATACGCTGGTAGCACTAGGGCACAACTCGTGATGAGCCCAGATCCTAAAGGCTGCCCCCGATGCCCCTGCCACCCATACCTGGTCGACTTCACCTTCTTGGGCTTGGATGGCTGTAAGCACCGCCTTTGTGTAAGAACTCAGGTACCAGGTAGGAATGGATGCGTCCGCAGCAGTATCGTGATGCCATCTGACGTTGTCGAGCTGGAGCTTAGGTATCGTCTTCATCCTTCTTCTCTCCCCTTTCATCAGGCATGATCGGGATATAGATCTCCTCGATGTAGGTCTTGCTGGCTTCGCAGTAGCACTCGAAGTCGAATGACGGGTCTATCGGCCACGGAGACGAAGGTATCCACTCCCTGATGATCCGATCCCACGTCCTCTGCACAGTTGTGACGAAAGTGCTGTGAGTGGAAGGCGGGGTAGTAAACACTGCATACCTGCGAGCGGGTATTTCCATCGAAACCAGCTCTCCGAGGTTGTCTTGGACACGCTGCACCGGCCTCCCGGCTATGTATGCCACGCTGCCGGACTCTCTGGTGGACACCCCAATGTCGTATTCCTCCATGTCCGGCAAGGGATAGAGGATGTTGCTCCGCAAATACTCTGCGTTGTAACGGTTCCACAGTCGCGGGATTTCGTCGCGAGCTTCGGCCCGCGACAGCATAACAGCATACCCGACTATTGTCATAGGAGGGAGAGCGACAATCCTCGGCACCAACGGCACCTCAAAGCCATCCTCTGGGTCGGGCGACAACCCGCTTATGTCAGGCATTAGTTTCAGACAATTGCGAGCCCGGCGGTAGCTTGTAGGCGATATGCCGTGCACCCTCTGAAACGCCCTGATAAGCACTTCCTTGCATGAAAACCCCGAGGCCTCAGCCACACGGTCAAGATTCATGTCTGACCTGAGCATGAGTTCGGCTGCAACCGACAGACGTCGACGGCGTATGTACTCTGCCGGGGGCACTCCGAAGATCATGCGAAAGATTCGGTGAAAATGGTACAGCGAGTACCCTGCAGCTGCCGCACACCCATCCAGCGTGATGTCGCCTGCGAGGTTCTCCTCTATGTACCGCAAAGCGCGCTTCAAGTGGATGTGGTATACGCTTTGCATAGCCGTGCGCCCCTTATTCCAAAGATTTGCCACTTGAACCGATTGTACGTCACCTATCATGCTCAGACAATGACGATTCTTGCTAAGAGCGCTTCAGTCGAGCCCGCGCTGTATGCGGTCAGATACCGCTACTAGTCATATGCCTCTGGTGAACTGTCCGTCGTTGTCAAGCTTCGCACTACTCAACACCGAACCAGGTAGGATTGCGTGAGTTGATGGCGAAGAAAGGCACGGTAGCCGACTGCCTCGGCACTACTAAGCACTCAAAATGACGCACCTAGACAGGAGGCCGAGATCTGTGAGCACATCAGTGAACTGGGCGAACCCTTATGAAAATCGCAAGGGCACATGGCTGCGCGGGAATCTGCATACTCACTCGAGTCCTGCCAGCGGCTGCGCAAGGGTCCCATTGGAGAGGACCCTTGAGCTATATGAAGGCGAAGGGTATGATTTCCTCTCAATCTCCGATCACATGACACTGACGAGGGTGTCTCACGACAAAATGGTCATTATCCCCGGTATCGAGTGGAATGCTCCGGGCGGCAGAAGGCATGTAGGCATATACTCTTGCAGCGGCGACCTGATAGAGCCACACGCAAGCACGACGTCCCAGGATGATCTCCTTGAGGCCCTGAGCAGAGATGACGCATTGACAATCCTGAACCATCCAGACTGGGAACTGCGGCCGCACTATCGACGCGAGGAGTTGGAGGCGCTATCCGGATACGACGGGATAGAGATCTTCAATGGGGTGATCCAGCGCTTTCAGGGAGACGCCATATCTACGGGCAAGTGGGACTACCTGCTTACAAAGGGCAAGCGAGTCCTCGGATTCTCAAGCGACGATTTTCACGAAGAGCGTGACCTCGCCCAGGGATGGATGATGGTTCGAGCGGAGTCCAGGACTCCCGAGGCCATCTTTGCCGCGCTGAAGTCAGGCAATTTCTACAACTCAACTGGGGTGGAGCTGACTGACATCCACAGAGAAGGCGACATCATCACTGTAGAGAGCGTGGATGGCCAAGAGATCCGAATAATCGGGAACTACGCACTGCTCGAGCGGGTCTGCGATCATTCGGTATCTGTGGACATACGGCAATGGGGCGCGCCGTACGTACGATTCGAGGTCTATGGCCGCGGGGCGCAGATGGCATGGACTCAGCCGTTTTTTATGGATATATAGATCGTGGACTCAGCCATCCTAGGCAAAGCGTAGGCTTCTGAGTCGTTGAATCTACGATTCTGACATAAGGGGTACGTCACACGTGTGACAAAATACAGCCGAGGCGAACTACCATCGCAGGGCTTTCGCACCGGACAGGAGGAGACATCTGTGAACACACTAGTGAATTGGGCCAATCCTTATGCAAATCGCAAGGGCACATGGATGCGCGGAAATCTCCACACGCACACGAGCCCTGCAAGCGGTTGTGGAAGGGTTTCACTTGAGGAGACACTCGAGATGTACACCCGAGAAGGTTACGACTTCCTCTCTATTACAGACCACTGGGTGCTGACTGAAGCATCCCACAACAAGATGGTACTGATCCCCGGAATTGAGTGGAACACCCCGGACGGCGGAGGGCATACCAACATGATCGCTTGTGACGGCAGCATTCTACTGCCGCACTTACAAACACGGTGTCAACAAGAACTCCTTGACGACCTTTGGGCAAAAGGCGCTCTCACCACGTTGAACCATCCTGATTGGCAGCTCCGCCCTCACTATCGGAGAGAGGAGCTAGAAGCACTGTCCAACTTCGATGGGATAGAGATCTACAACGGCGCATGCCAGGGAGCACATGGTTCTCCGCTGTCTACTGACAAGTGGGACTACCTGCTTACAAAGGGCAAGCGAGTCCTCGGATTTGCCGCTGATGACTTCCACGACCCTGGCCACCTGGCGCAAGGATGGATAGTCGCGCGGGTAGAAGAAAGGACTCCCGAGTCTGTGATGGCTGCAGTGAAGTCAGGTAACTTCTACTCTTCCAGTGGCGTGGAGTTGACTGACATCCGCCGCGAGGGCAACGTGATCACTGTTGAGAGCATCAACGGCGAGGAGATTCAGGTCATTGCAGACCACGGCATTGTGTGTCGAAAGATCAGAGACCGTGCTGTTTCTGTGGATGTCAGCGGGTGGAACACTAAGTACGTGAGGTTCGCAATCTACGGTTACGGGTCGGAGATGGCCTGGACTCAGCCGTTCTTCCTTGAGTAGCTTGTCTGCTCGTCATTTCCTATCACTAGACATCTACGACCTGACGTTTCGGGAGGTTCGACAGCAGTGAAGTACTCACCCGATTACCGCAACATAGCTGGTGCAGCTACGAATAAGAGAACTCCGGTCATTCCACTCTATGAGCACATTATCTCTGCCAAGATCTTGTCGGAGATCGAAGGCAGGGACATATTTGAGGCCGGATTTGACGGCAGTGAGGCTCGAAAAGAAACGTATAGGCGCTACATCGATGCAATCGTCAAACTCGGCTACGATGCGCCGCCTTATGAGTTCTGCCTCACTTCTGTGTTGGAAGGCGCCGGAGCGTTGAACCGCTCGGAAGGCAAACAAGGATGCATAAGGGACATGGACGATTTCCGCAGTTATCCGTGGGACGGGATTCTTGACGCATACGTCAGTACGTTCCGTCCGATGTTGGAAGACTTGAGCGAGGTCGTCAGTCAAATGGGAGTCAAGCTGATCGGTGGAGTCGGCAATGGCCTATTTGAGGCTGTGCAGGACCTTGTAGGATATGAGAACCTATGCCTCATTTCATACGACGATCCGGAGCTCTATGCGATGCTGTTTGAGACTCTCGGTGACATCTGGTATAGGATTTGGGGTTGGATGCTTGAGAACTACGGGCACCTTTGGGCGGTTTGCCGCTTTGGCGATGATTTGGGATTTAAGTCTTCCACTCTCCTTCCTCCAAGCGACATAACGAAGCACCTGATCCCTCAGTACAAACGAGTAATCTCATTGATACACTCCCACGGAAAGCCGTTTCTTCTTCACTCGTGCGGAAACACATTTGCAGTCATGGATGACCTGATTGACGAAGCCGGAATAGATGCAAAGCACTCAAATGAAGACGCAATTGCCCCCTTTGACGAATGGATTAGGAGGTACAAGGACAGGATCGCCTTGTTTGGCGGGGTCGACGTGGACTTCCTCTGCACCAGCGATGAGGATGACATAAGAGCATATGTCAAGGACCTGTATGACAGAGTGAATGACTTGCCGGGCATTGCACTTGGTTCCGGCAACTCGATTCCTGACTATATGCCCACCGAAAACTACCTTGCCATGGTAGAGACGATCCGGGAGGCTAGAGACCAATAGAGGGCAGAAGCGGCGGGTGTCCAGGGCCAAATAGGGGTTCAGCTGCAAGACGACAGCAGAGGATGAGGTCATCATGTCAGAATCATCTCACATTTCCCAAGTCAGTAGGGCAAGTGACGGTCTCAGTGGATGTAGGGAACACCGGAGGTATGGACGGAGACGAAGTGGTCCAGTTGTATGTCAGAGACCTGTACGCGAGTACGGCTTGACCTCTGAAGGAGCTAAAGGGATTCACACGTGTTCACTTGGCCAGAGGTGAGAAGAAGACGATAATTATGACTCTCTCTAGGCGCGAACTTGGGATGTGCGATAGGGATATGCAGTTTGCAGTGGCGCCTGGAGATTTTGAGATCATGGTGGGCGCGTCGTCTGATGATATTCGGTTGACGGGGATTTTGACAGTCAAGTAGACCTTGCGTTAGCAGCTATAGGGTCACGGTAATCGGCCGACTCACGCAAGATCTAGAGGCTAATCCTAGGGAGTTCATTCTTTAGGGTAGTCTCTTTTGTTTAGGTTCAATCAGTGTGTTATGGAGTTTGGGACCAGCCACCGATAGGATACTGATGGGTTGCCGTAGAAGTATTCGCTGTTGCCGCTTACCAATCTGCGCACGCGGTGTCTTCGAGGCTGTGTTGACCCCTGCACCCTCAGTGAGCTGGCGGCATTAGACAGGGGGGGAGAGCTATGGCGTTCATGGTTATATTTGGCTTTGTGCTTGCTATCGCTATCCTCTTGGTCAATTGGCGGACCATACGCCGGACGTATTTTGGCCCTGAGGGACCGCGAAACCTATTGGCGCTGTTCTTTGCATTGGTCAGTGCTCTGGCTGCCGTAGTGACTGTATTCGTGCTCCGGGAGTTGTACCTTCCGAAGACAGATGAGATCCCTCATTGGTGGAGGTCTATTCAGGGGCTTGATGCGTTTTTCATCACCCTTTTGCTTGTCATGTGCGGGATACTGTTCTTCAACCTGAAGTCGTGGTATAGGCGTAATCCTGTACGCAGGTTTGCGTTCGTCATGTCCTTGCTGGCTTCCATAAGCGGTGCAGGCGGGCTTGCACGCGCTCTCAGCCTCGAGAGTAGCTCCGACTTGATCCGGCGGTGGAGAGCGCTCTTGATTGCAGGTGTGGCTGCACTGGTGCTCTGCATCGTGAGAAATCGCAAGAGCCTGCTTGGTGATCTGCGCGAGCTACTGCGGTCTGAGGACTACTAGGCGTGCCGAGTCTGCATTTATCGGTGAACTGCCTTTGACTAGCCCGACTTGCGGCGTGCAATTCCATGCCGACTCCTGCTGAAGCTTTCTAAAAACCGTCCTTACGCAATCATCCCAATGGCTGCCGCATCCCCGTCTAGAGGATATCAATCGGCAGTGGAGAATCTACGCTACTGAGCTGGAGACCAATCCGAATAACCTCGTTAGGTCGATCATCAGGAGGGACGGTATGCTGTCCAACCAATCAGTCTTAGTGGCCTTTGCTCTCACACTTGTTGCAGGACTGTCTACAGGTGTTGGCAGTTTGATTGCGCTCTACGCCAAGTCGACCAACACTCGCTTGTTGACCGTCGCACTTGGTTTCTCCGGAGGAGTGATGGTGTATGTGTCTCTCGTAGACATGTTCATCACCTCGAGAGACCTCCTAATCGAGCAGCTTGGCAATAGGCCCGGTTACGGAGTTGCTGTAGCCTCACTGTTTTTGGGTATGCTGATTGCTGCTCTGATTGACAGGCTTGTCCCTGAAGCCGAGAACCCCCACAGTGTCCGCAAGGTCGAGGACATGGATGACTGTGCAGAGATCCAGGAAGCCAATAGGACGGATAAGCTCCTCAGAACGGGTTTCCTATCGGCTCTTGCTATCGCCGTGCACAACTTCCCCGAAGGCATCGCGACATTTGTCGCATCGGTCAAGGACGTTAATCTGGGGATCGCGATAACGATCGCAGTCGCAATCCACAACATACCTGAGGGCCTGGCTGTCGCTGTCCCCGTATACTACGCTACCAATGACAGGCGAAAGGCCTTCTGCTACTCGTTCTTGTCAGGACTCGCCGAGCCCCTAGGAGCCCTCGTCGGGTTCCTGGTCTTAATGCCGGTGCTCAATGATATTGCCTTTGGGGTCATATTTGCAGCTGTAGCAGGAATCATGCTGTTTATCTCATTTGACGAACTCATCCCGACTGCCCGGGAATTCGGCGAAAACCACTTGGCGACATACGGGCTCATAGCGGGAATGGCAGTCATGGCAGTCAGTCTGGTCCTGTTGGGATGATGCCAAACACTAGGGCGTGAAAGGCCTGAGGCTTTGGTTAGCTTAATGCGCAGGCTTCAGCAAAACAAGGATTCATTCCTGAGTAGGAGGGGGGCAAGAGATCTTGCTAGATCTGGATGTCGAGCAGTTCTGGAAAGAAGACAAGCTGGCACATGAGGACAACTGCTTCAGTGAGAGAGCTCCGCAGGTCGCACTTGGAATCAGGATGAGTGATGAATGTGTTTTTGCGGAGCTAGGCGAAGAGGGCAATCCTTGGGGCTACACTCCCCGTGAACGCAGGATCGAGCTCAACAAACGGTACAACGACAAAGCCGAGAAGATCGTTGGCCGTAGACTGCTTAGAGAGGAGTTTCCAGAGCCGGAGGAGATTCACCCTCCAATAAGAGGCATAGGTGAAGTGTTTGGCGGGCGATACGTCTTCGATGGCAACACGGAATGGCTGAAGGGTTCGTGCAGCACTCCCGATGAGCTCGAGAAGGTGCTTGACAGAGTTGAGAAGATGGACCTTAGGGAGTTCATCCTGCCGCCCAATTGGGAGAGCGAGAAGAAGCGGATATACGAGGAGTACGGCCGCAAACCGCCTCTGTGGAGACATGTCAGAGGCCCTGTCACACTTGCAATGTCGATCTACGGCGTTGAAAACCTGATCTTTTTGATGGTTGACAATCCTGATCTTGCTCAGAGGTTCAGCCGAGTGATCGGCGACGTTATCTGTGGTATAGCCGAGATCATGGACCAAGAGGCCGGATATGCTCCTGGAGAAGCCCCTCCGGGGTTTAGTTTCGCAGATGACAACTGTGCCTTGCTCACTCCTGAGATGTATGAGTTCTTTGCATACCCGATCCTCAAGCGTGTCTTCGAACGATGGAGTCCCAATCCGGGTGACTCCCGATATCAGCACTCAGACTCCGATATGGCGCACCTCTTGCCAATACTCGGAAAGCTCAACCTCACTGGCTGCAACTTCGGCCCCACTGTACTGGTTGATGAGATTAGGAAGTATATGCCCAGGACTCGAATTGATGGCTGCCTGTGTCCTCTCGCCTTTATGAGAAACGACGAGGAGGAGATCATCCGGCAGGTCAAGCGCGACTGCGAAATGGCGAGGGAGCACGGTAGAGGGCTCAACCTCAGCACTGCGGGATCAATAAACAACGGATCGCTACTTACCAGTATGAGACTTGTCATGGCGGTCATCCAAAACTACGGCAGATATTAGGAGAGGATTTTTGTGAAACCGGTCATTGGGGAGTATCACCCACTGGCGCAGTGGGCCATGAGCGAATGCCCCTACTCGCTTTCGTATCTTGCGCACGAGTGGCCTGATGTAGACACTTGGAGGAGTACGGCGCGTTCCAAGGTGCTGGAGCTGCTGTCGTATCAGCCTCCTGAAACCCCTCTCAACCCCAGAGTCGAGCGCAAGGAGGAGAGGGATGGGGTTGTAGTTGAGCTGATCAGCTACGAGCAGCCTTTTGGCCCGCGCACCGAAGGATATTTGCTATACCCAGCGAAGCGGAGCGGCCGTCTACCGGGTGTCGTGGCTCTGCATGACCACGGCGGATTCAAGTACTACGGGAAAGAGAAGATTGTCGCACTCGATCACGAGCCCGAGATACTGCGTAAGTTCAAGAAAGAATCGTATGAAGGCAGATCGTGGGCAAACGAACTTGCAGCTCGAGGCTATGTCGTGTTTGTTCCCGACCTCTTTTTGTGGGGATCGAGGAAGATGGCGGTCGAGAGCTTCCCGGACGCCTTTGTCCACAAAATGAGCAAGCTGGAGCAGGACAGCGACGAGTATATCAAAGCCTACAATGGCATGGCAGGCCAGTATGAGACGTTGATCGCCAAGACGCTTTTCTTGGCGGGAACGACTTGGCCGGGGATAGCGCTGTACGATGACAGGAGGGCAATCGACTACCTTGTCAGCAGAGACGAGGTTGATCCCGAGCGCATAGGCTGCGGTGGCTTGTCCGGAGGTGGCTTGCGCACGATTCTGCTCTCAGCGCTCGACGATCGCATCAAGTGCGCAGTGTGCGTAGGATTCATGTCCACTTTTCGCGAGGTGGTCGCGAACAAGGTGACCTACCACACGTGGATGATGCACATCCCGCACTTGCCGAGGTACCTCGATATGCCAGATCTCGCGTCTCTGCACGCGCCGCTGCCATTCATGTGCCAGTATGATGAGGATGATCCTCTGTGGACGCTGGAAGGCCAGAGACAAGCAGACGAGAAGCTCAGTGCGGTGTATGCAAAGATGGGCAGTGCCGACTCATACGCGGGCAGGTTCTATCCTGGCCCACACAAGTTCGACATCGCTATGCAAGAGGACGCGTTTGACTGGTTTGACAAGTGGCTGGCAAACTAGGCATTCGTCTATCCGCGCTTGAGCAGATCTTTCAGCCTGTTGAGAGGGAACGGCGGTGAGGACAGGGGCCTCACAGCGAGAGACAGTAGCAGGATCTCGTTGTCGTCGGCAGCGATGCGGTTGGAACTAAGCGCCCCGCACTCCTTGCAGCGATGGATGAGTGCCCATTCACCGCCGTGCCTGACCCACACTGCTATGGGTTCCATAAGCCCCCCGCAGTGCGCTGACCTATCGCCCGGCCTGTTGTCGAGATGCAGACTGTATAGGCAATTGGGGCAGTGGTTTCTATGGTGTGTACCTGCGTTCTCTGTGCCGACGTGCTCTCCACAGTTGGCACACCTAAAGGGGCCCTCTGCATCGATTGTACTCGTAGTCAAGCTGCTCTTTTGGCCGCGTTTGCAGACGGCACTCTTGTCGTTTTTGGGGTTGTCTTCGCCCAGCAGCTGTAGGTAGCTTTCGTAACGGCTCCTGCGTATAGACTTGTCGTGCACAGCACGCTTTACAGCACAGTTGAGCTCACTGGTGTGGGTGCAGTCTCTGCGTTCGCATCCCGAAGCGCAGACGCGGAACTCAGGGAAATGCTCTTGGAGCTCTTGCGCGGTCATCCTTCTGATCCCGAAGTCTCTCAATCCAGAGGTGTCAATGACCTCTATTCCAGGCTTGGGTTGAAGCAGTATGGCTTGCATAGTAGCGGACCTGCCTCTTGCTCTGCCCTTTTGCGGCTGAGCGGCACTAAGCTCGGCATCGCGAAAGAGGGCGTCTATAAGCGACGTCTTGCCGACGCCCTTTTGCCCGATGAGGACTGACCTCTTGCCCTGCAGCATTTGTGCGAGCCTGTCTATACCTCGCCCGGTAACAACAGAGCAGACAACAACTTCCACGCCCATTTCGTTGTAAGCCAGAAGGCATGAGAGTTCTGGTGAGTTCTCTTCGTTCCTCAGCAGGTCGATCTTGTTGACGCATATGAGAGGCGTGACTCCGCTAATCCTCGATGCGACAAGAAACCTGTCGACAAGACTTATCCTAAGTGAAGGCTCTGTTATGGTGACTACCAGCACTGCCAGGTCTATGTTCGCTGCAATGACCTGCTCCAGATCAGGACGTCTGGGATCAGCCTTTGAAAGAGATGTTCGCCTCGGGAGGACGCTCTCTAGCAGGTAGAGACCGCCGCTAGGGTGCATCAGCGTGACCTCGTCTCCGACAGCCAGTTCCGGCTCACCTGCCGACCTGCTAGCGTTTTGGGCAATACAATCTACTACCTGGCCATCGACCCGGACTTTGCAGCCCCCGCGGACGACCATGGTGACAAGTCCTGTGGAAGCACGATTGCCTTGCCCTTCGGTCACCAGACCAACCTCACACGCAGTAGCGGTTTAGTATAGACAGGACTGTGTTGCTACTGACTACCGCGATTATAGCAAGCATGTATCAGAACAGTCAATCGGAGCAGGAGTACATGTTGAGCAGGAGTACGGCCTACATCAAGCGAAGTGAAACAGAAACCTCGGCTACAAGCCGACTCGTGCTACCCTAGCACCTGAACTGATTCAGCGCGACCCGGGGCTATATAGGGTGCCGGAGGAGTGCGTCAAGTTGGAAACAGCGATTTTGGTAGCTATTTGGCAGGATTTCGCCTCAGCGCGTAGAACTCTGCCAAGTGTTGGCTTGGGTAGTGTTGGGTATCGAGGTGCTAGACCGTTGTCTCGTCAAACTGGATGGAGAGGTGTGCAGTGAAGGTAGAGTTTATAAACCCGTTCGCAAACTCAGTCTTATCAGTCCTTGAGAAGGAGGTCCCTGCAGATTGGACTCGCGGACAGCTGACACTGAGGCCGAGTCCGTTTGAGGGGCACGACATGAACGTCATCATCGGAGTCGCAGGTGATGTCGAGGGCCAGGTAATCCTGACAATGAGTAGCGCAACAGCAAAGAACATAGTTTCAACGATGATGGGCGAAACTGTGACGGAGCTGGACGAGATCGGTAAGAGCGCGATCGGCGAGCTAGGCAACATGGTTACAGGCAACGCGTCGATTGCGCTGGCAGAGAACGGATACAGGTCAGTCTTGACTCCTCCCTCTTTGATCCAGGGCAAAGAACTGATCGTGACTACTGTAGTGCCGGTATTGAGCATTCCGATGAGAAGCGAGAAAGGCGACATCACCGTCTGCGTAGCTCTACGCGATACCAAGTAGACAGCAGTTGTACGGTTTGTGACCGGTCAGCGCCAACGCATACATGGCCCGCATTGGCGAATCCTAGTAGGAGGACAAAGGAGCCGCTAGTGGGGCCTTTGTCGCGTTTGCCTGCTCCAAGAGTCGGTTTGTCAATGCCCCGGAGATCGATCGCTCGAGGTCCACAGTGGACAGAGTCCCTGCTGCGGTCGAGACTGTTAGCGGAAACAGCTTTTCTACTTTTCCAGGCGGCAAGGGTGCAAACCAAGCTGCCTGCGTAGGGATGCTGGGTGGTAACTGCATTTTTCTTGGCAAGGTCGGCGACGATCTGTTTGGAGGCCTCTGTACTGACAGGACTAGCCGAGATACGCTCCTGCGAGGACGCAAGAACAGCATGCAGACGGCTGCTTGATGGGGGAGTGAATGCAGCTGTTGTAAAGCTGGGTGCCAACGGAGTAGTTGTTATGGCTCTTGACAAAGAGCCGGTCCACATACCAGGCCACAAGGTAAGAGCTGTGGACACCACGGCTGCGGGAGACGCTTTTGGAGCTGCGCTCGCAGTCGGCATAGTAGATGGGCTGGATCCGGTTGAGAGCGCGGTGTTTGCGAATGCCGCTGCCGCTTTGTCAGTTCAGCGGCCCGGAGCTCAATCGTCGATGCCGTCTAGAGCCGAGGTAGACGCGTTTTTTCAGGGCTTCGCCAGCCTCTTTGATCCGCCTTTAGGCAGGGCGCATAGCATGGCGTATCACGGCAGTATCACTAGAGGAGCCAGAAGGCAGTTCGTTCGGGAGACCCGTCAGGCAGTAGGCCGGGCTGTCAGCGCGTCTGACTAGGAGTGTTGTTGACGTTGAGTGTGTTGTTGACGCTGACACCAGTGACTGGTATACTCGCAATAGACGGATAATCCAATCGTTTTAATAAGATATACTTGAGCAAGACTGACTCGCGACCTGGCCTAGACTAAAGGTATCTGGGCTACGGCCACAAAGTGAAGTAGGGGGTCTCTCAATGAAACTGCGTCCTCATGACAGTGTCATAGACCTTATAGGCAGAACTCCTGTTGTCAGGCTTAACCGCCTCGTCAAGAGCGACAGTGCTGAGGTTCTTGTCAAGCTGGAGAGCTTCAATCCCGGCGGCAGCGTCAAAGACCGCATTGCCCTCAGCATGATAGAGGCTGCAGAAAGAGAAGGCAAGTTGAAACCAGGAGCTACTATAGTCGAGCCGACAAGCGGCAATACCGGTGTCGGGCTTGCGATGGTAGCTGCAGCCAAGGGGTACCACTTGATCCTCACAATGCCGGAGACAATGAGTATTGAGAGGCGGAAGCTGCTGAGTGCGTTCGGGGCAGAGCTGGTGTTGACGCCCGGATCAGAGGGAATGCCCGGCGCCATCAGGAAAGCCCAGGAGATCCTCAACGAACGCAGCAATTGCTTTATGCCGCAGCAGTTTGAGAACCCCGCAAACCCTGAGATCCACCGCAGGACTACTGCGTTGGAAATACTTGAGCAACTGGACCGACGCCTCGATGCGTTTGTGGCAGGAGTAGGCACTGGAGGTACGCTCACTGGCGTTGGCGAGGTGCTCAAGAGCGAGATCAAAGGCGTGCAGGTGATAGCAGTCGAGCCGGCTGATTCACCTGTTCTTTCGGGAGGAGCCCCGGGGCCGCACGGCATCCAGGGCATTGGAGCCGGGTTTGTCCCAAAGGTGCTCAACACTGAGATCTACGATCGAGTCATCCCGGTTGAAACCCGCGATGCGATGGCGATGTCCGCAAGGCTCGCTCGAGAAGAGGGCATCCTTGCAGGTATTTCATCCGGAGCTGCAGTAGTGGCGGCTCTCCAGGTCGCCGAGGATTTGGGCCCGGGCAAGAGGGTGTTGGCAGTGTTGCCCGACACCGGAGAGAGATACCTCTCGATTGAAGGCATGTTTGATTGAGGGTATGCTTGACTGACAATCTGCATTGAGGCCGGAGGTTTCTATACAATGAGAACGTCCACAAAGGGACGGTACGGCGTCAGAGCCATGCTTGATTTGGCGAGAAATAGAGATGCTGCTCCAGTGCCCCTGCGGGATATCGCAGAGAGACAGGGCATATCAGAGCATTACCTCGAGCAGCTTTTTGCGGCTCTCAGAAAGGCGGGCCTGGTCCGAAGTGTGAGGGGTACAAAAGGCGGGTATCAGCTTGCCGGCGACCCGTCCGACATCACAGTAGGCCAGATCTTGAGGGTGTTGGAAGGCCCAATAGGCCCGACTGCCTGTGTATCGGATGACGAGTCGATGCACTGCGAGCGTGAGGAAGCATGTGCGACAAGGCGTCTTTGGCAAAAGGTGCACGACGCGATATCCGACGTGGTAGACACTACTACGCTCGCCGACCTCGTGGAGACGGCTGATCAGCTAGAAAACGAGTCCACCCCGCCTATGTACTACATATGAGCGACCTCTCAGCGTGAGCTATGTTTCAACCGGTCTGCGTCGGATCGAACCCCCTCAGCCTGAGGGAGTTGGTGACCACGCTTACTGAGCTGAGAGCCATTGCAGCGCCTGCGATTATCGGTGACAGGTAGCCAAGCGCCGCAATTGGAATGCCTATCGAGTTGTACGCAAAAGCCCAGAACAAGTTTTGCTTGATGATCCGCATGGTCTGTCGAGACAGGCGAATCGCAGCCGCGATGCCATGCAGGTCGCCACTCATCAGGGTGATGTCGGCAGCCTCCATGGCGATGTCTGTGCCTGTCCCGATTGCAATGCCTACGTCCGCTACTGCGAGAGCGGGAGCGTCGTTGATCCCATCTCCGACCATCGCAACGCTCTTGCCTTCTCTTTGTAGTTTTTGGATTTGCTCTGCCTTGTGTTCGGGCAACACCTCGGCAAGCACTTCGTCTATGTCTACCTGTGATGCGATCGCTCTGGCGGTCCTCTCATTGTCGCCTGTCAGCATGTAGACAGTGATCCCCATATGCTTCAGTGCTTGGATGGCAGGTCTAGATGTCCCCTTTACAGTGTCAGCTACGGCAATCAGTCCTGCCACCTCATGATCAACAGCAACGATCATGACTGTCTTGCCCTCGTGCTCGAGTTTGCCCAAGAGCTCGTTGGCTGCACTTGTGTCTATGCTTGACTCTGACATGAGGCGTGCGTTGCCAACTAGTACTCGCTTGCCTTCGACTGTTGCTTCGACCCCTTCACCAGGGATGGCTTTGAAACCAGATGGGGAGGGGATATCGATACCCTCCTTGTCCACGTACCTGACAACCGCTGCAGCCAGAGGGTGCTCTGAATCGCGCTCCGCGGCGGCAGCCAGTCTGAGGAGGTCCGGCCGCGAGAACCTTAGCTCCACGACATTAGTTACCTCCGGCTCGCCCTTTGTGATTGTGCCCGTCTTGTCCAGTACGATCGTGTCTACCTTATGTATCTTTTCCAGGTGCTCTCCGCTGCGGATCAAGATGCCCTTTTCAGCTCCTTTGCCTGTCCCAACCATGATTGCAGTGGGTGTCGCCAGCCCGAGAGAGCACGGACAGGCGATAACCAGCACAGCGGTAAAGCGTGTTAGCGCCTGGGTAAAGCCTACGCCGAGGCCGTAGGACACCGCGAAGGTAAGGACTGCTACTGCGACTACCGCAGGAACGAAGTAGCCGGATACCACGTCTGCGAGCCTCTGGATCGGTGCCTTGGACCCTTGTGCCTCCTCGACGAGCCTTACAATCTGTGAAAGCACAGTGTCTTTTCCTACCTTGGTTGCTCTGAACCGAAATGAACCGTGTTCGTTTATGGTGCCACCTACCACCTCGTCGCCGATAGTCTTGTCAACGGGGACGCTTTCGCCTGTGAGCATAGACTCGTTTACAGCTGACGAACCCTCGATGATCACTCCGTCGACGGGTATCCTCTCTCCAGGGCGTGTGACAACGATGTCTCCTACCACCACTTGCTCAATCGGCACGTCGATCTCGACTCCATCGCGCACCACTCTCGCAGTGCGAGGCTGTAGGCCAATGAGCTTTCGAATAGCCTCTGAAGTCCTGCCTTTGGCTATTGCCTCCAAGAGCTTGCCCAACAGGATGAGAGTGATAACGAGCGCAGATGTTTCGAAATATACATCTCCCTCACCAAAGAACGTGATTATCGTGCTGTAGACATATGCTGCCGTAGTGCCGAGTGCTATGAGCACATCCATGTTTGCACTGCGCGATTTGAGCGCGTTGTAGCTGCCGCGGTAGAACTGCCACCCGGCTACAAGCTGGACGGGAGTTGCCAGAACAAACTGCAGATAAGGGTCTAGCAGGAACCGCCCGGCCTCGAGGTCAAGCATGTGCACGAACATCCCCAATAGCAGGGGAAGGGACAACAACGCTGCCAGTACGAATCTGACCGTTTGATGCCTGATCTCGGTTTCCCGTGCGATCTTTTCCTTGTCTCTAGCCTCTGTTGTATCGACGACCTCCGAGGCTCCGTACCCGAGGTTGACTACCGCCTCAATAAGCTGCTCCGTGTTGATCTTGTCTGACTCATGGGCAACAGTGGCCCGCTCTGTGGCGAGGTTCACTGCTGCTTCACGGACACCTTGCAGTGCTGCCAGCGAAGTCTCCACCCGCCTTGCACACGCTGCACAGTGCATACCTGTGATCCGTAGAGTTGTATGCCTCAACCCGACCGGACGTGGCGCGGAGTTGCGCAGTTGCTCAGCCATGCTGATCACCTCGTTTTCACTTGGGACGCGGCTGCTTGAATCACGCCTTGACAATGCCTCGCGCCGCGTCAGCTGAATGCTAGTGCTGCTTGCAAGTACAGTCTACCCGAGTCCGAAAGGAAAGTGAAGAGTGATTATTATGAACTACAAGGTATAATCAGATGTCTTCATGGCAAAACACAGCCACAGTCGCAGCTAGCAGCAGCGCAATCATAAAGGGAACGGCAATCAAAGGTGCGGGCGAAGTCAGTGAGCTATCCAACACATACGCCTTAACGAGGTCGGGAAGGCTCCAAGGCATTACATACATGAGCTGTGGAATGAGTGACAGGAAAAACTGCTGCCCAAAGATAAGGATGAGCGAAATGGCGACTACAGGGCCCTTGTGTCTGAATACAGCGCTGAGGAACAGGCACAGAGCCAAATAGAACAGCAAGCCAACCGTAGAGATCACCATACCAATGCCAAACCGTGCCATTGGCAACCGAGTCCCTGCTATTACCCAAGTCTGAATGTACGCCACTATCCCCGGAATGAGCACAGAGGTGACAAAGATGCCTATAGCGTTTGAGACAAACTTTGCAAGCACAAACGAGGCCCTTGATAGGGGTTTTGAGAGGGTGAATGCCAAGGTGCCGAGCTCTCGCTCAGCTATTATCGCATCCAAGGCTGCTATCACAACGCCTACAGATGCAAACATGGCGACGAATTGGCTGTACGTGTCAACCGCGAGCGCAGCGAGCCTGAGGGGCTCTGACCCGCTCTTGCGCTCAGTGATCAAGACCAAGAGCATGATCCCGTTTATCATTCCGATCCAGATCAAGCTCGTCCACAGCGGCGTAATGCCTGAAAACCAGTCCCGCAGTTCTTTGTGCAGAAGATTTGACAGGCCGCTCCACCGACTGTCACCCGTGACGGTCATCAGGCCCGTAGATCCGGTGTTTGATGTTCGCTTCATTCAAGCCCACCGCCTTGGACAATGCTAACAAAGACTTCTTCGAGATCCAGATGTTTTCTGTCGAATTTCGTTACAACTGCTTCATCGACACTCAGAATAGCCCTCAGCAAGTGCTGTTCTGCTGCTTGGGCATCTGAGACTGTTACGGCCCACGATTCAAAAGCGTCGCCGGTACTCTTTAACTCGACTCTGTCCACAGACCTGACAAAAGGAAGGCCTGATACTAAACCGTACACTGCGGGCAGGTTGCCCTTGAGGGTAATTGTGTACGTTACAGAGGCTTTGTCCGACAAGAAGTCGTCAATGGGTGCTTGGATGACTAGTTCTCCCTTGTTCATGATAGCTACGGTGTCGCTGCCTCTCTCCGCCGGAGAGGACACCAACCCGTCTATCCTTCAGATCGTACAAGCCAACCAGGTCCAGCATTTCGTCGACTCTAGCTTCTAACGCCCGCTTGGGGCCCGAGTAAAAGAAGCGCGAGACGTACATGAGTGTTTCCCGCACAGTCATATTTGGGTAGAAGCGCGGATCCTGAGCCAGGTACCCTACACGTTGGCGGATCTTCACGGAGTCAGTCTCGATGTCCATGCCGAGCACCCTGCCTGAGCCGCTCGACGGCCGTGTGAGTCCCAGCAACATCTTGATCGTGGTTGATTTGCCCGCCCCGTTTGGCCCGAGGAACGCATAGATCGAGTTGCGCTTTACCTTGAGGCTCAGGGATCTCACGGCATGCACACTGCCAAACGACTTGCTCAGCTCAAAGGTCTCAATCACCGTGTCGGCATTGCGACCAGTGCCTACCTCAACAGCCACTTGTCCGTCACCCCGCCAACTCCGACGTTTTGCCTGAATAATACTCCTGACTATACCGCCAGTCAAACTATATAAGGCTTACATATGGAGGTATTTGGCGTGGCCGTGTCAAAAAGGATGTAGGAGCAGGTGCGTCATGCCACTTTGATATGGAGGGACTGGCGATGTCAGATCGATTGGTGATTGGAGTCGATTTTGGGACCGATTCTGTGAGAGCAGTGGTCGTGGATGCTAGGACTGGAAAGGAGGAGGCCACCGACGTTGCACACTACAAGCGCTGGAGTGATGGGCTGTATTGCGACCCGGGCAAGAACCAGTTTCGTCAGCACCCACTGGACTACATAGAGGGCCTGGAGGAGTGTATCAAGGGCGCACTCGCCAAGCTTCCGTCCGGATCTGCCAGCAGAGTCGCTGGCATCGGAGTCGACACAACAGGCTCTACTCCGTGCGCTGTCGATGAGAACGGCACACCACTCGCACTGATCGAGGAGTTCGCAGACAATCCGAATGCGATGTTCGTCTTGTGGAAGGACCACACGGCAGTAGATGAAGCCGCCAGGATCAACGAGATCGCCAAGACATGGGGAGGAACGGACTTCACGAAATACGAGGGAGGCGTCTACTCGTCTGAATGGTTTTGGGCCAAGATCCTGCACATCCTGAAGCACGATAGCAAGATCCGGGAGGCAGCCTACTCGTGGGTTGAGCACTGCGACTACATCCCGGCTCTGTTGACAGCGACCTGCAATCCTAAGGTCATGAAGCGAAGCAGGTGCGCGGCAGGGCACAAGGCTATGTGGCATGCCGAGTGGGGAGGCCTGCCCAGCGAGGAGTTCCTTGTTGCGGTAGATCCACTGCTTGGCGGGCTGAGGGACCGGCTCTATACAGAGACATACACATCAGACGTGAGCGCAGGGCAACTGGTACCGGAGTGGGCGGACAGACTTGGGGTGCCTGCAGGTATACCTGTTGCGGTAGGAGCATTTGATGCACACATGGGCGCTGTCGGCGGCGGGATCGTCGAGAAGGCCCTCGCCAAGATCATGGGGACATCGACCTGTGACATGATGGTGGCAAGGTACGAAGTTATTGGCGACAAGCTGATCAAGGGTATCTGTGGACAGGTTGACGGGTCAATCATTCCGGGAATGATAGGGCTTGAGGCCGGACAGTCGGGCTTTGGCGACGTGTACGCGTGGTACAGGAGCCTGCTGCAATGGCCTTTTGAGGCTGTGTTGACTGACGTCGAGGGCCTTGATTCGACTATAGCTGATAGGATCAAGGAAGTGGCTCACAGCCGGATGTTGGTGCGCCTCACCCAAGAGGCTGCAAAGATTGAACCCGGCAGCACGTCTCTGTTGGCTCTCGACTGGCTAAACGGCAGAAGAACGCCATACGCGAACCAGACCCTCAAGGGAGTCATTGCCGGCCTTACACTAGGCACCACTGCACCTGCGGTATTTAGGTCGCTGGTTGAGGCCACTGCCTTTGGCGCCAAGGCGATCGTCGACAGGTTCACCGATGAAGGAGTAGAGATTGATCAGGTGATCGCTCTGGGCGGCATCCCTCAGAAAAACGAGCTAGTCATGCAGATCACATCGGATGTGCTGGGAATGCCGATCAAGGTCGCTGCCTCCGAGCAGACCTGCGCAGTCGGAGCTGCTATGTTTGGAGCAGTCGTAGCAGGGCTTTATCCGAATGTAGAGGAAGCGCAGAACGCGATGTTCAGCGGGTTTAGCAAGACGTATGAACCGATACAGAGCAATGTCGAGCTCTACAAGGACCTCTACAACGAATACCTTGAGATGGGCAAGTCTTTGGAAGATCAGCTTGGCAGACTGTAGTTACCATACATGCACGGACAGGATGGCTGCCGGATGGGCCGGGCTGGATAAGGTTCGGCAGCCACTATACATGTATGGACAGGATAGCTGCAGGTGAAGCCGGACTAGGCGGAGTTCAGTAGTCACCGTACATGTGTGGACAAGACGTCGTTCGCCACGCAATAGGCTGGGTTTATGACACAGCTGGCGCAGACGTAGTGACAGGACTTAGAAAGGAGGTGCCTTGGATGTCTGAAGAAGTAAACAAGGACTGCAAATGCCCATCGGTCAACTGCAAGAGGCATGGAAAGTGCAAGGAGTGTAGGGAGTACCACGCAAAGCAAGGTGGAAAGACGTGGTGCGGTCGTGGCGCCTAGATTGACAAACTCCCGGCCGCCTGACTGCGTATAGACCAGTCGGGAAGCCGGGAGGTTGTATCGGCTATCGCTCTGATTGGAGTGTCACAGTATTGAGGCAACGCAGGGAACGGACCAAGACAAGCTCATTTGGGACAGCTGGCCGGATCAGTCACGACTCGTCAAGATTCTACAGCAGTAGGCTGTACGATGAGCTTGAAGTGCCTTCTGACATCGAATACATCGAAAATCCGATAGACGAGTCCTTGCTCAATCGGGTCTACTGCAAGTCAAGTGAATCAATGGAGGAGATACCAGACTCGTCTGTGCACCTTATGGTGACTTCACCCCCGTACAACGTCAGCAAGGAATACGATGAGGACCTTTCGATTGACGAATATCGATCCCTAATAAGAAGAGTCATGAGCGAAACTTACCGCAAGCTGGTACCGGGCGGAAGGGCCTGCATCAACATAGCCAATGTGGGCCGGAAGCCCTACATCCCCCTGCACGCCTTTATCATTGAAGACATGCTCTCAATCGGCTATTACATGCGAGGCGAAATAATCTGGGACAAAGGATCCAGCGCCGGAGTGTCGACGGCTTGGGGGAGCTGGAGATCAGCTGCCAATCCTGTGCTGAGGGATGTGCATGAGTACATACTCGTATTCTGCAAAGGGACGTTTTCCCGAAAGGCGCGGGGAAGGAACAGCACAATCGAACGAGAAGAATTTCTAGCCTGGACCAAGAGCGTTTGGTCCTTTCCTTCGGTATCGGCAAAGAGCATCGGGCATCCCGCTCCGTTTCCTATAGAGCTTCCTCGTCGGTTGATACAGCTCTATACATTTGAGGGAGACGTAGTGCTGGATCCATTTTGTGGGAGTGGGACTACTTGTTTGGCGGCGCTAGAGAGCGATCGCTATTACATCGGATATGAGATCAAGCAGGAATACGTCGACCTAGCCATGCGTAGGATCAGAGAGGAATCAGTCCAACAGCACGGAGATACTGAGAACAATGAGTAGAGAGCGTGGCTAGTGATAGATGAAAGAGTTGGACCGCCGAATTGCTGGGACGCCTCGGTTAGGCAGAGCGGATGTGGCAAGTGCCTGCCACAGTGTCTAGAATGTGTGCAATACTCAATACGGAAGGCGTGGGGTTAGATGCGCTACGAGCTTATTGGCCTGAGAATGCACGTCGAGCGGCGACGTTCCAAAGGTGTAGGCCCTGTCCAAGCGGGCTTGCTGCTTGCGGCCTTGTTGGTCATAGCTGCTATTACTGTGTGGAGTATGAACCCTCCTGAACCTAGGGACGCTGCTGGAGTGGGTGAGTTTTCAGCTCAACGTGCATTGGAAGACATTGCAGCCATTACCGCTTACGGCCCTCATCCAACCGGATCACACGCGAACGAGCTGGTCAAAGACTACCTGATTCAGAGGCTTGAGTCGTTGGGGTACAAACCCGAGGTCCACAGAGAGTTTGTCACCAAGGCAAGCTGGAATCGGGATGTACTTGTCAAGAACATCGTAGCCAAACTTGACGGCGAACAGCCCGGCCCCGCGCTGATGATAACTGCTCATTATGACTCTGTGCATTCGGGACCCGGCGCGATGGACGATGGTGCCGGAATTGCAGTATTGCTGCAGATAGCCGAGGCGATGGCTCACAGAAAGGTGCGTAATCCGGTCATCTTCCTTTTGAGCGACGGTGAGGAACTGAGTCTGTTGGGAGCTACCGCCTTTGTGACCTACAGCCCTCTGGCTGAGCAAGTAGCTGTTGTCTTGAACCTGGAATCTCGCGGTTCGAGCGGCTTGGCACTGCTGTTTGAGACCGG
>FIZI01000018.1:53535-54475 GCA_900016865.1 uncultured Clostridia bacterium
AGGCTACAACCTCGCAAACATCGGTACGCCTCAGCACTACCACACATTTCTTGACAACCTGGATAACGTAGACGTCAGAACTCTGCAACATCTAGGCGACACTGCTATGGCCTTGGCTCTGGGCCTTGCAGACGCAGATCTTGAGGGCATGAAGGCTGATGAAGACAGTGTCTTCTTTGATCTGTTCACCAGGGTCTTGGTCCACTACCCGCAAGGACTGGCGCTTCCGCTCGCGATCGTCGTCTTGGCTATCTCTCTGGTCGCGTGGTCCAGACTGGGTGCTGTACAACCGGACAGGCCCGGCCTGAACCTGGTTGTGGGTTGTGTAGCCTTTGTCGTGTCCTCTGCTGCAGCAATTGGGTGTGCACTGGGGATCATATCGCTGATCAGACCCTCCCTGCCGGTCGTGCTGGAGAGCGGTATAGTTGAGCAGAGCATCGCCGCCAGTGTAGCCATAGTGTCCGCGGCAGCTGTCGGAGTGACCGCAGTGCTCGCACTGATAAGGCGATGGGCGGGGATAGCAGGCCTATGGGGCGGGGCGTTGATATGGTGGAATGCTGCCGTCGTCGCGTGCACGATCTATCTGCCTGGGATGAGTCACCTATTCCTTTTCCCAGCAGCCGCGTGCGCCCTGGGCCTACTCCTGCTCACGTTTTTGGATCCGGCATCCAGCTGGTCATATCTTATCGCAGCTATCCCCGGCACAGTCGTCACAAGTGTTCTCTGGATGCCTTATGTCGGAATGTTTAGTCAGATGGGCGGGACGCTGATGTTCTTGCCTGCCGTGCCTGTTGCGCTCCTAGCAAGCATAGCGGGACCGCTGTTTGTAGAGCAGAGGGGTCTCGCCAAGTGGGCGCCGACAGTGATCAGCTTGGTAGTGGCTCTAGTGGCAACTGGCATAACGTTTTGGACGGCTTAGTGGATGAGGCCTCGTAGGCTA
>FIZI01000019.1:0-18777 GCA_900016865.1 uncultured Clostridia bacterium
GTTGACGGTCGCGGCGCGTCTAGTGCCGGCCCTGAGGATGGCAGGGTTGACGGAGAATCTGCGGCAGGTGCGTCTTCAACTGCCGCTTCTCAAAGGCCCGTCCCGATGCCTCAGGGCAAGCCTCTGCCTGTCAACGTTGAGATGAGGCTCAGGAGGCGTTTGGCTGAGAAGCGGGGACGCAATGCAGATGACTGAACCCGGCGGCTACTACATGGCCTGGCGACCTGAGGCGGGTCTGCAGGCGAGCCTGCGGGCGAAGCTGCCGATCACGGCTCTTGTGATTGCCGCTGCAGCGAATGCCTTGATTAGGTCGGGGACGATGAAAGGCATAAAGCCTATTTTCAGGACCTGTATGACAGACGTTGGCTGGCCGTAGTAGACGTTGAGGATGACTCCGAGATACGGCAATCCAATGGCATAGTATACCAAGACACCGACAGTGTTGGCTGTAAATAGCAGCGCGGTCATGTGTGCCTTAGGCAGGTTGTGTTGAGATCGCGCTTTCCTTGAAACTACCCCAACGGCGTAGGCCCCTAAGACGAATCCCGGGACGAATCCGAACGAAGGTGTGAACACATACGCAAGTCCTCCATATGGGGGACTGGCGAATACAGGCAGGCCCATCAGCCCAAGAAGCATGTACGCGAGCATGCTGTAGGCTCCAGGCCGCGGCCCCAGTATTCCCCCTGCCAAGCACATCACTAGCGGAAGCAAGCTGAACGGCACTACACTGCCTCCAAACCTCACAAGGACGGCAGCTGCGATTGCCATTGCTGTAAACACGCCTATACGAGTCATTTCATAAATGGTTACTTGTGAACTGCTCTGCTTGCCCGACTCTGTAGTGTTCATGAACTCCTCCATGACGAAGCTATGAATTGCCAATAAGGGTGATGGCATGTATGTTTATCGACCTTGAGTCTAATGCATGAGTGCGGCATTGTCAACCATTCGGAGCATGCGGGTTGACAATGTGGGTTTGTCTTGGTGAGCTTATCTAGACTCTGCCGATCACCCAACCAGGGGTTGTACTGATGCAGCCTCCACGTAGTACGGTGCAGCGGCAGGAAGAAAATCGCCCAGATGGCACCCTTCCATTAGATTTGGTGAGCAGGTATAATAGATGTATCATAGTGGGAACAGGCAGCAACGAGAAGGAGTCGGAGAGATGGCAGAGACGGCGGGCAAGGTTTTCATATCCGATCTGCAAGAAGGCTCGATTCTGAGCAGCTGGTTCATGATTGCTGAGAGTAGCCTGAAACCTTCTCAGAACGGCAGTGATTACTTAGAGCTTCGCCTGACAGACAGCAGCGGAGACATTGTGATGCGGATATGGAATGCCAACGCCTCGCTTGCCGATGAGTTGCGGTCCGGTCAAGTTATTGAGGTCTCGGAGCTCAGAGTGGACTCATATAGGGGCAAGAAGCAGTTTTCGCTCGATGCATCAGCTGTACAGCGCCATCTCAGGGCAAGGCCTCCCGCAGACAGCGATATGCCTTTTCTGGTGCCTGTTGCTTCGAGAGATTTGGACAGCCTTGTTAGGGTGTTGCGGTCTGAGATCAGAGCTGTCAAGGACCCGAGCATTAGGTATTTGCTGTCCAGCATGATATCAGACGATGAGTTTATGAGTCGCTTCAGCATTTGGCCGGCTGCAGTCAGGCATCATCACGCTTATAGGTCCGGCCTCCTTGAGCACACCGTTGGAGTTGTGACCGCTTGTAGGTCGGCGGCGAAGTTTTATACAGGTGTTCACGGTGATTTGCTCATCGCAGGAGCAGTGCTTCACGACATAGGCAAGTTGGAGGCCTATGATTACGACAAGGCTACCGGTGCTATCAGGATTAGCAAGAAGGGCGTTCTCACAGACCACATCATCATCGGTGTGGACATGTTTAGGCGCGTCCTCGATGCGTGCGTTGCCCGCAGTCCTAAGTTCGCCCGTACATGGCAGAGCGAGTACACGATACACTTGGAGCACATGATTCTGAGTCACCACGGCCAGCTTGAGTGGGGATCACCGGTAGAGCCTGCCACTATCGAAGCACATGTCCTTCATATTGCCGACCTGATGGATTCACGAGTCAACAAGCTCGAGAGATACCTGCAGTCCCGGAGCATCGCACCAGGTGAACACATCTTTGCCGACGATCTCAGAGCGAATATATACGTCGGAGATTTTGGCGGATCGCAGGTAGAAGAAGAGGCGGCTCCTGATGCGGAGCCGGAACTAGTATCGGGTGAAACGCCACTTTTCTAGGCGGGTTGCCATGTATTTTACGCGGATATCCATACAGGGGTTCAGTTCCCTGCCAGATCAACAGATAGAGCTGGAGAACGGGCTCAACATACTCGTGGACAGATCTCATCTGTGGCACGGGTTCATGCCCGTGCTGCTGTCTGCCATGTTGTACGGCCTTTCCCCAGACGCCCGCAACTATCTCCTGCCCGGAGATGAGGAGGCGTCTTGTGAGCTGTTGTTTACGGACCGGAGCCGGAGTTATAGCCTACGAGTGGCGTTCGAGCCGGACGGGGAGTCCGTTGCGATCAAGGCTATGACTGCTCCTGACGAGGTCTTACAGCGTGGTAACAGTTCAGCTGCACACGCTGAGCTTGCTGCAGCATCCGACACCTCTCTGTCTATCCATGGTCAAGAGCATGCACTCTTGGGGACATCCTTTCGCATTGCAGATCTCAGGTCAGGATTTGACGAGGCGCTTCGCAGCCTCACAGCCGAGCGGGAGCGCATCTCCAAGGTGCTCGATGCAGTCAGCCTCAAAGCCCTGCAGGACAGGGCTGCCCGTGCGCGCAGGCTTGTCGCTGAGCTAAACAGGCTGGAGAGAGAGTGGAAGAGCATCCCTCTTGCAGGCCAGTCCCTTGGCGATGATGTGATGACCGTAAGGTCTCTCAATCAGCACATCGTTTCGTTGACTAGTGTCATCTCGTCCAAAGAAGAAAAAGTCAGGAATATGAGAGATCAGCTTGAGGCTGCTCGAAGCAAGTTCGATTTCTACGAGTACCTCAATGGCATTGGGATCAATGAGATAAATACAGTCAAACGTTCGCTTGAGCGCAAACGCTGGCTGCTCGATGACCTGGAGGAGCTCGACGCCGAGATAGAGCAGACTGCAAAGAGGATTGACTCAATCTTCAGCATGATCGGGAAGTATGAAAGGCTGACTCCGTTTCTTGGCAGGAGGGAGATGGAACTCGACTACCTGGAGGATTCACTCAGGCAGCTCGAGGCTCGTCTGCCTGTCGACAAACTGCAACAGATAGAGGCGGAAATACGAGTAGTCAGGCTTCAGATTCAGCACTTCAGAAAACGCAGGTCTATAGCTTCAGTTTTGACGTTGCTGCCACTGCCGTTTACGTACTTCTGGCCGCCTGTTGCGTTGTTGTCAGTAGTTGGTGCGGCGTTTGTGCACAAATACTGGCGTGAGGTCACGTCATTGGTCAACCGAATGGCAGAAGTGGACGACCGTCGTGACTATCTGATCTTGGAGAAAAACCAAATCGAAGCGCGCATGACAGGCCTTAAGCAACACATAAATGCGATTTATGAGGAGACGGGGGTAACGTCAGCCGCTGAGCTTCACGACAAGATCGAGGACTACCAGAGGCTCCTGTCCGAATTCGAAGACCTCAAGAGAAAGGCTGACAAGAACGAGAAGGCCCGAGACGAGCTGCTGTTCAAACTTAGGGAGGAGGAGCAGAGGGCCGGAGTTTTGTTTGATCGGATAGGGCTTTCTGCCGAGCTCAACGCTGAGACAGTCGACAGATTCGTTGATATGGTCAACAGTCGGATAGACCAGGAGCGGTCACTCAAGGAATTGGAGCGAAAGATCGAAGCCGAGCAGTCTGAGATCAACAATCTGTTGCGTCGGGTCAATACTCTCCAGAGGCGTGTTGATGAGATTCTGGAGGTCTATGATGTGAGATCCGTGTCTGAGCTGGAGGAATTGTGGGATTCGTCCGACGCACACCAGGCCAAACGTTTGTACGACGAAAAAAACGAAGAGCTCAGGCAATTGCTCAATGGACAGAGGTTGTCAGATCTCGAGGCCCGAATAGATCTCTTGTCCCAGCTTGTACCCGAGGCTGATAGAGACCTGGAGATACAGCCGGAGACGTCTCTAGACCAGTTGGAGGCACAACTTGAGTCGATCAGGATAAGGATAGACCTCCTCAATTGGCTCAAGAGATCGGCCATGCCGGTTGTGGTCGAGTTGGCCGGTGAAGGCGCTAAGGACGGTCTTGAGATGCGTCAGGAGTGCGTAGAGTTGTGCTGGATGTCCAGGGCGAGGCAGGTCTTGGTCTTGGTCCAGGATGAGTCATGGGAGGCCGCCATTCGCGATGTTGCCGGTGATCTCGGCATGTCCACGCATACAGTCACGCTTGGCGGCTACGACCCAAAGACAGAGATCACGGAGGTGTAGGCTACGGTGAGGATAGGCTGCTGTGTGGGCTTAAAGACAACAGTTCCGGATGCAGGGGATCGAGCGCGTCAGGGTTCTGACACGCCTGCAGACAACTTGCGGCGAACCCTCGTGTATCTGAGAGATTGCGGTTATCATTTTGCGGAGTTCGGCGTGGGTATGGTGGATGAATCCGTGCCAGACGATGAGTATGAAGCTCTTCGTTCTGCAGTCAAAGACGCAGGAATCCCTGTGTTGGCGTTCAATGCCTTTATTCCCGCCCGGTTGAAGATCACTGGACCCGATGTCGACTTCGATGCACTAAAGCGCTATGTGAGCAAGGCCATAGAGCGGATCTCCGGCATCGGCGGACAGATCATCGTCTTTGGCAGCGGGGCTGCTCGCAGTGTACCCGACGGCTGGCCTATGGAGACGGCCATGGACCAAGTCAAGAGGTTCGTCGAGATGGCCGGTGATGCGGCTGCCGCCAAGGGGATCGTAATAGCGATCGAGCATCTCCGGAGAGAAGAGACCAATGTCCTCAATTCTTTAGCTTCGGCTCTGCAGCTTGCGAGAGAGGTTGACCATCCTTCGGTCCGGCTTCTTGTAGACCTGTATCATCTAGATGTGGAAGGAGAGAGTTTCCAGTCTATTGCTGATGCTGGCGAGATGTTGGTTCACGCGCACGTAGCGGATACCGGCAGGCTTTACCCTGGCAGCGGACAGGCGGACCTTGCCGGGTTTGTTGGGACGCTGCGAAACGCCGGATATGATGCAGGAATATCAGTGGAGTGTCGATGGGGTGACTTTGCGGCCGAGTTAAGAGAGGCAGCCAAGGTGTTGTTGGAGCTGATCTCCTCAGACTAAGGTTGGCCCCTGCTGTCCGCTCTGGCGTGCTGTGTCGTTTTGTTCGCTTTTTAGCATGTCACCTATGAAATTGTCGAGCAGCCTGGATGCAGGCATGCTGCGCCTGTAATTAGCCTCCAGGTCCAGTTGGCAGAGTACTATGCGCCCGGATCAGTACTTCATCTCGGCGAGCACGGGCACGCCGGACCCGTTGGCGTGTGCTGTGATGATTGCGGTCCAATTGAGGTGAGGTCCAACAGCCGAGAGTGGATACAACGCATCTGAGGCTGAGCCTAGCCACGACTGAGGCAGGCCGGAAACTGCGACTGACGCGAGCACTGGATGGTCGATTGACTCCAGTGCTGCTTCTTTTTCAACGGGCTGAGCTGATGGGGCCACTGGCCCTGGCAGCCACTCGCATGCCCAATCAACGCCTGTCTGGGGCAGAGTCAAAATGCAGCCTTCGTGCTCGGTATACTCGGCGTGAACAGGCCCAAGAATCTGGTAGCGGTCCTTTTGGATAAGTTCAAACATCGGAGTTGAAGGTATTGATAGTTACTGTAAGGTTTGCTATGCTTATAATGTAGTTATTCGTATATGATACTTGCTCACAGGTGACTGCGGCCCCTTCTGCCAATCGGACCGTACGCCTGCTTGAGTAGTCGACTGTTTACTACGCATGAGCTGATTGGGGAGTGAAGGAAGTTGCTCACGCATGGTCTTGAGCGGACCGTTCGTTATCTGCGAGAGCGTGGAGTAAGGATTACTCCGCAGAGACAGGCAATATTGGAGTATCTCGATCAGACAGATTCGCATCCCACAGCCGAGACGATTCACAAGTGGTTGTCGTCTCGAATGAAGGGCATAAGTCTGGCTACGGTGTACAACATCCTCCATCTGTACAGGGATCTGGGCATCGTGATGGAGCTGAGTTACGGGGACATGTCGTCTCGCTACGATGGCAACTTCGTGAATCATTACCATATTACCTGCAGGGATTGTGGAGGAGTGTTTGACTACCATCGTGACTTGGTAGACGGCATAGAGGAACGGGCTGAGCGAGATACCGGTTTTAAGGATGTCATTCATAGGGTGGAATTCGTTGGAGTGTGTCCGGGTTGTCAAACAGAGAAAAAGGGAGCGAATTGACCGCTCCCTTCTGACTATGCGTCCCTAGACGAAGTGCCCGCCGTACTCGCGTCGGAGACGAGATGCCAGTTCAAGATACTAGTTGGTAGCCTCGCCAGCACTCTGCGCCTGCATCTCCTGCAGCGCCTGCTTCAGGCCATTGATCAAATCCACGAGGCCCTGGTAGTCCGAATCTGTTACTGAAACATCGGCCTTGGCAACAAGCTCGATCAGGACTTCATCTGTCGATCTGGCTCTGTAGGCCCTGAGATCGTACTCAGCCTTATCTCTGTAGTCTTCGAATTTCGCCTCTTCGGGTCCGAGCTTGTCGAGAACCTCGATGATGTGATATCCGTAGCTCGTCTTTACAGGCCCGACAACGTCACCCTTGTTTGCGTTAAATGCGGCCTCTTCGAACTCCTCGACCATGAGCCCTCGCTCGATGACTCCGATATACCCGCCGTCTGAAGCTGTAGCTGTGTCGAGGGACTTCTCGATAGCTACCGCTGCGAAATCGGCACCGGCCTGCAGCTCATCCATGATCGCTTTGGCATCCTGCTCAGTCGAGGCCAGGATCTGTCGGACTTCTACGCGCTCGCCTATGTCGTAAATCTGCGTTTTGTACTCATCGAAAAAGGCTTTGACATCTTCTTCGGTGACTGAAACCTCATTCATTGCTATAGCTCTGCAAACAAGCTCAATCCAGATCTGAGACCTGATCTCACCCGGTGTCATGCGTGCCTGTTTGAGCTGGTTTTTGAAAGCACTCTCTGAACCGAATTGGTACCTGATCAAGAAGCTGAGCTCTTGGTCGATTTCTTCATCGCTTACCTCGATACCGAGCCTGTCAGCCTCCGCCCTGACGATCTCATAGATCACCAAATTCTGCAGCGTTTCAAATCCGACGCGGGCTTCCAACATGTTGTAGAAGAATGAGTACGGGATCTCTACTCCATTGACTATCGCAATGGGCGATGACAAGTCTAGCAGGTGGCTGTCTTGTTCCTGCGAAGACGACAGTGTCGCAGCTGCAATTAGAGTGATGAGGACGACCAGTACCACTATCTCGGGCCTGTGTCGCTTGAGGAGGTCGTTCATATGACCTGGCTCCTTTCTCTAAGTAACGGTTGGAATAGGTGTTTGGATCACCGGAAGAGCTTCATCCACGGTTCCTGAGCCCTGCGCAGGTTGCTCTCGCTGACCCACCTGTAGTAGTCTCGCATGACTGGAAACCGCATGAGCACCTGATACGCTTGAGTGCATGCCTCTAGGAATTCTCGATCCAGCAGGCTGAGGTCTCCAGATTGAACCAATGGGCAGATCAGTATCCCATCGGCGTTGAACGCCAGCTCAAAGGTGGTGTCGCCAACACGTCCGGAACCGCCGCATCTGATATGATCCTGCCCGGCATGATCACGTCCCGTATTGCCGTCAGGACTATGATCTGCTATTAGCGGAACTACTGGGAATGTCCTGCACTCAAACGGGCGCCGGTCGCGTGGACAACTCCCGCGGCATCTGACAAAGCGAAGAGGGCGACCAAATCCCGGGTATATGTCGTAATCTTCCGGGGAATGATCCTCAAATGTGAGCCAACTCGAATCTTCAGGCCCGAACATGACCTCCTCGCCGGGGAGTAAATACATACCCACTCCGGTCTCCCATTCACTACAGCATACTTTCTGGCACAACACCCCGCAATCCTGCTTAAGCGGTGTTGGTCTTTCTGTCAATTCGTATAAATGAATCAGTGTATCTTTTGGTAGACTGAACAACTCAAATCCCCCAAGGGGTCATATCTACTAGAGGTAGGGAGAGCCTGCTCCCCCTACCTCGGGCCAAGAGTAGCAAGTCCCGGCAGACAGGTGGCGTTACTTCTGCGGTGACTCGGTCAACTCGACAGTAATGACGTTGATCCTGTTTTCCCTGATAAAGGTGATCTCTATCTCCTCACCCGGAGCGTGACTGCTGATCTCAAACGGCACGTCGTCTACAGACTTGACTTCCTCACCGTTGATTTCGATGATAACGTCATACCTTCTGAGTCCGGCCTTGTCCGCAGGCGAGCCGCTGATCACATTGTAGACCACTGCAGCTCCTTCGGAGACACCGAGCCTTCTAGCGAAGTTGGCATCTGCTGCAAAGAGCGAGACCCCCAGGTAACCTCCCTTGGATTCAGTCATCAGCTTGGGAAGCAGCTCTACAACTGAGTTGATCGGGATGGCAAAGCCTACATTCTCTCCGCCCATTACCACTGCAGTGTTGATACCAATGACCTCTCCTTTGAGATTCAGCAAAGGCCCACCGCTGTTCCCAAGGTTGATGGCGGCGTCGGTCTGGATGAACCCTTCAGGGGGGATCGCTATGTTGCCAAACATCTGCGCCACTGCAGGGTCGTCTCCTCTGTGAGTTGCGCTGATGATACCGGCAGTGACTGTGATTCCCATATTGAGCGGGTTGCCAATAGCTATTGCCCACTCGCCCGGACGGACCGTGCTCGAATCTCCCAGCGGAAGTGCTGTGAGGTCCTTGCCCTCTGCATTTATCTTTAGAACAGCCACGTCCGGATTGGACATGGAGCGAACGACCTCAGCGTCGCACACAGTCCCGTCGAGAAGAGTCACGGTGATCTTGTTATTTCCTTCGATCACGTGGTTATTCGTCAAGATGTAGCCGTCTTTTGAGATGACAAACCCAGTGCCGGACGAAGGCTGGGGAGTGTACTGGTTGCTAAATCCCTCGTATGGATCTATTCCAAAGAAGTACCAGAGCATATCGTAGAACGGGTCGCGTGTGCGGTACCTGGTGGTTTTTTCACTCACCACTGGAGTTGCAGTTACCGCAACTACGGCTTTCTTCGCTGATTCTGCTATGTCTGCTATTGTGTTGGGCCCCAGAAATGTCAGCTCGCCTGATGTTGTACCTATCTGGACTGTCGCTGCCGGGTTGCTTGCTCTCTCATCAGTCAAACCTGCAGCATCAGACTCGCTAAACACCGACTCGTAAGCCACTCCGGCGATCACCAGCACGAGAGCGACTGCGAACGACAAGACTATCTTGTTTCTCTTAAACAGGTCGAGTTTCATCTGTCCGTCTCCTCCTTAGCTACGCAGCATAACGGAAGCAAGTCTATAGTCACAGAGTATCTCCGGCTACTGACCTCCGGACCACCCTGCAGGAACAACGTTGGGCGATCCAAAATACGTCCTGAATGTCTGTCTGTCCCTTTCACGGACGACAGGCGGTTCGGGCTCGGGATTCGTTTCTGCGTCGCTCGGCTGGTTGTCTTCGGTCACATCAAAACTGTTGGCCCACAGTATCTCCCCGAAGTCAAATATGCCAAAGCTCGGAGGTTCATGCCCGAATGAGGCAAACTGCACGGCCCTGCGGGCGGCTATGGGCGATCGCGCGTAGCTGAATTGGCCACCCGTATTGGCTGAATCAGTTAAGCTCATCGTCTTGAACTGCTCAGCAGGAGTTGTTTCCAAGCTGCTCGCGACGAAGCCACTCCCCTGAGGTGGATTAGGTGCCAGAGATACCACCGAAACCGCCAGCAGCAGGCATGCGGCTGCAGCCAGTGCTGTCCAGAGTTTGGACAAACGGCGTTTTGGCTCGGCGACAGATCTATGACGCCTAAGCTTGGCCCGGGTCTCCCTCCAGAACGAATCCGGCAGCTCGTGAGATTTCAGTGATGACAGGAGCTCCTTTGTCCTCTGCATCTCTGAGTAGGCCTTGAAACACCTCTTGCAATACGCGAGGTGATACCTGATCTTTGGTTCGAGATCAGCCGGAACCTCTCTGTCGACGTATGCCGAAATCAGCTTGTCGACATTCTCACAGTTCATCAGCCATCGCCTCTGATACATACGGTTCTAAGTGGTCCTTTAGAGCGCGACGAGCGCGGTGAATGCGGGATCTGACCGTGCCTATCGAGCAATCCATGATCTCACTGATCTCCGCGTACGAGAACCCCTGGATATCGCAGAGGATGATCGACATGCGAAACTCCGGAGACAGCTTCTGAAGTGCGAGTTGGACCTTTTCTTGCACTTCAGCCGCTTCGGCCATCGACTGTGGACTGCGGGCATCACTCTCTATCGTTCTCGACAGCTTCTCGCCGTCGTCTGTGACTATGGGCGAGTCCAGCGACTCAAACCGGATCCGCTTTCTCCTTCTAACTTGATCTATATATAGATTGGTAGCGATTCTAAAGAGCCAGCTCGAGAAAGAGCACTCCCGCTTCCACTTGCTAAACGCCTTGTATGCCCGAAGCAGTGCCTCTTGAGTGAGGTCATTTGCATCTTCTTCGTTTCCGGTCATGCGGAGAGCTATGTTGTAGAGCTGCTGCCCATGTTCCATCACTAGAGCTTCGAAGTCGCCTGCATCCATCTGCAGATCCGACGGAGCTATTTTTGAGATCACTTCACTTTTTGCCATGGCCATCACCAGCGCATTCAATTCAGTCTTGTTAGACGCTGCGAAGCGTGAAAAGTTCCCCGTCCCGCCTGGAATCTTTCCATTTGGAGAAACCGCACTTCGCGAGACTCGAATATATCAGTGAGTATATCAGCAATGCATATATTATACTAAATCTGGGTGTCGCCTTCAATACGAAAAAACGGCATTTTCGCAGCGTAAGGCCGTTATTACTGGACCGCGAGTGTTGCTGCGACCTGCTCAAGCACGTAAGAGATAGGCTCGGCCCCTTTGGCCAGTCGGTCTAGCAGACTGTAGATGCGAGCAAGCGATGTTGATGATAAGTGTGCGGCAGTGGCCGGAGATGCACTGAGCTGCGCCGCGTGAAACTTGAGATCGATTTCGTCCCTATCTGTGAGTAGCGCTCGAGCCTTGGGCAGCCCGGCCGACCAGTCAGGATACAAGGACTTGAGTCCCGGCAGAAGGCCTGAGTGCGACGCGATGCTTGCCTGCATGCTCTCATCCGTTGCGAGTGTCTTAATGACTTCCCAGGAGGTCTCAATCATGTTCTGGACTTCCGGCGATGTGTCAGGGCGGGAGAGAAGCATGCCGATTCCCAGCCCGTTGGAAATACTAGTCCCGGACATCGCCCAGTCAGGCGCTGGAAGGTCAGCCACAGCGTACTCAAGATCCAGGGAGCTGTCACGCAAAGCTCGGTGGAGCCTGTAATCAGAGACGACCATGGCGACATCGCCGTTTGCAAAGAGAAATGCCGGGTCGTGCTGCCGTTCGTAAAATGGGTTTCTGTATCTCCCCAGGTCATCCGGAAATGTTGTTGCCCCGAGTCCTGAGGCCACATCTACGAGCAGTTTCCATTCGTCCGGGATCAAAGACAGCACATCCGGATCGGAACCTCCTGCCTGTTCAAAGGCGTTAGGGAGTAGCCCGTCCATGTGCAGAGCGCTCGCTATCCGACCATCCGCCTTGTGGCGCGTGACGTCTGAGGCCATCTGCAGCCACGCACGCCACAGTCCGTCCGAGACTGTGAATCCTAGCTGCGACACCACTTGAACCCCGCCAGACTTCCTAAACCAGGTCAACGACTTGGCGTACGCCATCAAATCCGACCACAATACAGGAGGCACGTGTGGGCTGACATCTGTATGGCTCAGTGCTTTGGTGTTTATGTACAAGAGCAGTGGCGACGTCGAGAGCGGCAGCGCAAACACGTCACCGTTGTAGGTGAGCTCCTCGATACAGCAGTCGACGAACACCGTCAAGTCCACCTGATCTCTCTCGATCATAGGCGTAAGATCTACGAGCAGGCCGTGGGTTGCCATGTCACGCAGTTCCTCTCGAGTTCCTACGATGATGCCGGACTCGCCGCTTGCCACCATTGCTCGGACTGCGAACATAGAGAATCTGTTGATGTTCGCCACGTCGACGCGAGCGTCTTGCTGCACTTGCCCTAGAGCTTGATTTGCTAGATCGTAGATGTACCCGGTGCTTACATCTGCGGATTTCACAAGGACTCGAATGACCGGCCCATCCGTTGCATTGCCCTGGATACCGAAAACGCCTCTGAGGCCGCCCGGAACAAATCGACCGTACAGCGATCCGAATATGACGATTCCAGCGAGGACTGCAGCACTTATAAAGCCTATGCGCCTCAGCGGTGACTGCCTAACGGCGTGTGGAACCTGTCTGCCTTCGGGAAGGTCGGAGAGTTCTCCGGAGACATCCTTGAATAGATCAAACCTAGCGGCTTCGTCCTGAGGTATCCCGTCGCGTCTGTGCTTGCGGATCAGAGCGATTTGCCTTCGGACGCGCATGTACGACCTGGACGACTCCATCGAGTCGCTGTTTTCACGCGTCATTGAGGCATCGGTCTCAGGTCGGTGTTGCGAGGCGCGTCGCTGTTGGACGTACCTGTTGAGCCAGATCCTGTAGAACGCCATCCACGGCACCCAAAATAGCCATGTCATCGCGAGAGTAGCCAAGACTGACAACGCAGTCTTGAGGAGAGGCGTGAAGGCTGATTCGGCAGCAAGAACGACTTGTACCAGTCTGTCTCCAATGAAAACCCCGGTAGATGCGAACAGAGGCAAGAAACATGCAAAGGCGAGCCACTGCCCGGAGTTCATCAACTCCTCTGCTCTGAAATGAACATAAGCGGCGATCGCTCCGATGATTGTGTGGATCATCACCAAAGATACGCTCGAGAAGACAGTTGCGATGTATCCGATGAGGAAGGCATAGAAGTGCCTGAGCACGACGACATCTGCGAGATGAGCGACCGCGAGCAGAGTGAGCGTTGCCAGCGCGCCAGCTACAGCACCGCTCACCGCGATATTCGAGCCAGGCAGCTCGTCATAGGCCGTCTTTTCGACGCGGCTACTCGCTATTTTGATAAGCTTGTGTATCGTTTCTCGCAAGCTTCTCAACGGGTCACCTTCTGCTATGTAGTCTTGCCCACCCAACTGATAATATCATGTGTTATGCCACTTAGGTAGGACTAGTAGTCATTACCTAGGTCGGCTTCTGCTCTGGCTGGCGGCAAGGGCGTTGCTATTGAGGGAGTGCCGAAAGGCATTGAAGGAGTGCGGAAGGCTTCGTATATAAGGTTCCGTGTGCATATATGGTTAGATGCAAATGACGAGAAAAAATCTCATCGTGTGCGAGATACCGCATACGAGTCGAGCGCATTGTTACTAATGCAGACCCACCCATTATTTGGGAACAGCACCAACCACATCGTCTATGCTCAATCCTTGTTCGAAGGACAGTGACAGCGCAGACGGCTCATGGTGGCTCGTACTTCCAAAGATCTTCAATTACTATTACAATTACAATTACAATAGTGGTATGTGTACCACAAAAATGGACGGGAGTCTTGCTTAGATGAGAGTTGAGGAAGAGCTTAAGAGTATGATGCATGACCTCTGCAAGGGTCGCAGTGACGACGAGTTTCTGATACGGGGATTGTGGAAGACGGATCTTCTGTTCAAACCAAATGAAAACGAACGGACCTTTAACTACACCTACTTGCTTGTGCAGACGATTGGGCAGGGGTGTAGTTATTGCTGCTGTGGAGAAGCGTTTATTGATTCGGAGTGGATTGGAAAGGACGCGAGAACGCTTACGTCTGACGACTCTTGCTTGAGAATCGCTACACTAGATGCAATTTTCTCCGTGTTCGAGCGCCACCCTGTCAGATCTTACAAGATCGAGGGTTCGTCTATTGCCAAGACTGACCAGAGGACCAAGATAGTGATTGATGAGGTCATGTCGCTTTTTGAGGACGTGAGCAGAAAGAGAAAGCCGAGAGTCGTTAACGTAGGAGTAGTAGGCAACTTCGTCCGGTCACTTGTTGACAGGGGCGTTGACGTGGCTGCAACAGACATGGACGAATCATTGATTGGGACGTGTATCAGTGGCACAATCGTGGAGGACGGTGACTGCACGCTTCCGAGGGTGAGCAGCAGCGACTTGGCCTTAGTCACAGGCATGACGCTGACCAACGGCACTTTTGATAGAATCTATGAGGTGGCAAAGGAATCGGGTGCCAAGATAGTGATGTTCAACGAGACTGGAGCGAATCTCGGCGAATCCTTGTGCAAACTGGGCGTGGATTGCGTTGTCAGCGAACCATTTCCGTTCTACATATTCCAGGGACAAAGCGTAATCGACATCTATAGGAAGAGTGCCTCGTAGAGACACGGTAGAGACACGGCTTTGCTACCAGGAGATACAGCTTGATTACAAGCAAGTGAAAGAACAGTGTATACGGTTGGAATGAGGTGACAGTTTGTTGACTGGAAGGCGTCCGTGGATGGACTATTTCGGCGAAAGCGACGGCGAGCTAACGATCTCAGGGCTCAAAGTATCACAGTTGGAGAAGAGATTCGGCACTCCGCTCTATGTCTATGACCTATCCGTTGTAGAGAAGAAATACAGAATGGTCAAGGAAGCGCTCGAGGGGTTTGATATCTTCTACTCAATAAAGGCCAACCCCAACCTGCACATCATGAAGCTGCTATCGAGTCTTGGTGCAGGCATGGAAGTTGCCTCCACGGGAGAGTTGTTCCTTGCCAAGAAGATAGGGGTGTCGCCGTCCAATATCATCTTTGCAGGCCCGGGCAAGACCGACACTGAGCTGAGAGAAGCCGTTGTTTCCGGCATATACGCAGTGAATGTAGAATCGCTTGGAGAACTCAAACGGCTGGAGCTGATCGCTGACGAGTTGCAAAGGGATGTTGGGGTCGCACTTAGGATCAACACACGCGAAACAGCAGAGAGCGCTCCGGAGAAGATGGTCGGAGGATCAAGCAAGTTCGGGTTTGACGAGGAGACCGTTGTGTCAGAGCTGCGCTCCGTCGCACTCAACAGATGCAGAATTCTTGGAATTCACGTTTACACAGGCTCAGGTGTGTTGGACGTTGAGGAGTTGCTTGCTGCGTTTAAGAGAATCCTTAGGCTGGCATGCGCTCTCTCTCAAGAGCTCAAGTTCCCGTTGAGGTTCATAGACTTCGGTGGAGGCTTTGGAGTTCCGTATTCAGAAGGCGAGGAGCCGCTTGATCTATTGGCATACGCCGAAGGCGTCAAGAGCGCTCTTGATGAGGTGTCTGGCGAGTTCGATCTAAGTGATACTCGCTTGGCATTTGAGCTAGGCAGGTATTTGGTTGCAGAAAGCGGCGTATACCTGACCAAGGTGATCGATGTCAAGGAGTCGAGAGGCTCGACCTATGTGATAACAGACGGAGGCATGAATCAGTTGATCAGGCCCGTCTTTATGAAGACTGACCATCCGACTGTCGTCGCTACGGCACTGGACAGCAAAGGAAGGCCGGCAACCATAGCAGGGCCTCTGTGCACTCCGATAGATGTCATCGCATCCGAGGTGGAGATTGGAACAGCTGACGTAGGTGATCTCATCGCTGTGTTTAACGCCGGGGCTTACGGTTACAGCATGAGCATGCTGTATTTTTTGAGTCATCCGTTGCCTGCAGAGGTGGTCATCGACAAAGGAACGCCGATCTTGGCGCGCAGGCGAGGCGGAGTAGAAGACGCTTTGATCCACCAAGTGAACTACTAGCCTACTCATATCTGTGGCTATCCCGTCTCGGCGAAACTGCACGACCTTATTGGAGCCGGGGCGGGATCCCCCCATCTTGCGCTCACAACCATCACCTCCTACAACCACCATTTCGGCAATCCCCACATGCTCGCCACGATCTCACCCGCTATCGAAGTCTTCAGCCCCAGGTTTTCAGAAATCCCCAGGTCAGACCCAGTTTGGCTTAACCTTGATGCTCATTATTGAGTTCCACCTTGAATATTTTCAAAATAGATGTTGACAATATTAAAGCTGATGTTTAATATATCAATAGAAGCATCAAAGAAATTGAGATGCGCGGCATGACTGGATGTCCAGGGAAGGGGGTAACCATGATGTTGCCGTGGACGGTGCCTTCGGACGATGTAGCCAGATTCCTGCTGAATCGAAGGAAAAGGTATGAGCGTGGAGATGCCGAGCCTATCCGGCTTAACCGCAGGTTTCGGAGGGCTGCTGAAGGCCCTGGACGATCTTCGCGCTAGGTAGATTAGCACAACGGAGGTCTTGCCATGAGAAATCCGATGATTGGAAAGTGCCCTGTGTGCTCTGGCGAACTGGAAGTCACCAAGTTGCGTTGCCCCAATTGTAATACCAGCTTGGAAGGCAGATTTGAGATATGTAGGTTTTGCAAACTGAGCTCTGAGCAAAAGGAGTTCGTTGAGATCTTTCTCAAGTCACGGGGCAATATCAGGGAAGTTGAGAGAGAGATGGGGATATCGTATCCGACAGTCAGGTCGAGGCTTGACGAAGTGCTTCGCACGCTTGGCTTCACTGTCGAAGCAGACGAGTCGGCAGGCTTCAAGGCCGAGAGGCGACGAGAGATCCTTGAAGCCTTGAGTTCTGGGAAGATATCATCCGATGAAGCTATCAAGATGCTTAAGTCGCAATAGGATGTTAGGGTAGCGAATGCGCCTGTAATCATCGAGCTTATTAATTGGGGGGATACACGTGGAGGAGATCAAGAGAATTCTTGAAATGGTGGCTGAGGGGAAGATCACGGCTGATGAGGGCACCCGGCTTATCCAAGCGCTGGAAACAGCAGAGAAATCCTCTACAACACCGGGGAGGACTGGGAAAGGGAAGTTCATACGGATCAAGGTGAACTCCGGCGATGGAGACGTTGTCAATGTCAACATACCACTGGCTCTGGCAAGAGTCGCTATGCGTTTTGTCCCAAAGGAAGCTAGAGCTGAGCTTGCGGACAAGGACATCAATCTGGACGAGGTGATCGAGGCCATAATGAGCGGGGCCGAAGGCAGCATTGTTGACATCAAGTCCGGCGATGGCGATATTGTGCAGATCTATGTAGATTGAGGCTGTCTTGAGATTTGGCATCGAGATCTGGTGCCCGTTATGTGATATGGAGGTATGACATGGGCAAGCTGGAGCGAATTCGAGTTCGGCGCCCGTCCGTGCTCTTGCTGATCGATGTAAAGCCTGCATCAGGCGGGCCTCGTATTATCGTTCCCATACCGATTGCTGCGATCACCGTGTTAGTGGAGACCATTGGCTTTTGGGCGCCTGCTTTGAAGCGGTTGGGAGTCCGGCTGCCAAAGCGAATCTCCAGGCACTTGGAACAACACACTCGAGTTGCTGCAACTAAGATACCTGTTAACATCAATGCCGGAGAAGGAGCCAAGCGTTGGGATGGAGGGTCGGTGGTCGAGTCAGCACTTGGCGCTGTGGAAGCGTTGTGGCGGGAGTTGATTTCCTACGGCTCTTGGGACTTTGTCAATGTAAAGAGCTCGTCCGGTGACAGAGTGGTCATCCGCTTTGTCTGAGTCCCGCCCGAGCGGTCGTCTAAGTCCGGCCCGGGCAGTCGGCTGACATCCCGCCCGGGCAAGTCGGCTGAGGTCCGTCCGAGCGGCCACCTAAGTCCCGCCCAGGCAGTCGGCTGAGGTCCGTCTTTGCCTGTCGTAGCTGAGATGTTCGGCCAGGGCAGCATAGAGCATCTCGGGAGGTGTACATAGTTGAGGAAGCTCATAATCAGATGGATTACAAACTTCGTCGGTCTCCTGGTAGCCGCTTGGCTGATTGAGGGGATCACTTACGATTCGACTACAGCACTGACAGTCGCAGCACTAGTGTTAACAGTCGTGAATATCACAATCAAGCCTATTCTCGGATTGCTGTCATTCCCCATTCAAATAATCACTCTAGGGCTGTTTACCATAGTGATCAACGGCTTGATGCTGAAGGTTGTGTCTGCAATAGTAGCAGGGTTTGCAGTCAGCGGGTTCCTGGCTGCAGTAGTAGGGTCAATCATAGTCAGTGTCGTTGGCGGGTTGTTACATCATGCGATTGAGAAGGCTGACCGCGACTAGGCCAACAAACAGCCGGCTTTGGGCGGGTGCGGTCAAGAGACAGGGCAGGGCACCCTGAGAGACAACTTAGGGCAGAACATCTTGTATGCAAGGAAGGTTGACGGGAGGATGATCTCCGTGACAGAGGATAGGATCATGAAGATACTCAAGCGGGTTGAGAGTGGCGAGATATCGCCGGATGCAGCGGTTGAGTTGATCGAGGCCCTGGGTAGCCTAGACGATAGCGACGGTGTGGGCGAAGCTGTCGACGAGTTGATTCGCAGGCGCGTTGAGAGCGGAGAGATATCGCCGGACGCGGCAGCTGAGTTGACCGAGGCCTTCGGTGGCATTGGCAATGCCGAAAGAGCAGAGGGGGATAGCACGGACGAGGTTGACGATAGTGTTGATGCGGTCGCGAGCAGCGTGGACGAGTTTGCAGACCGGATCGCTGAGGCCGTCGATCGTGCGGATGAGATCGCTGATAGCGTCGATGAGGTCGTCGACTGGGCGGACGAGATCGCCGATAGGGTCGATGAAGCTGTCGACCGTGTAG
>FIZI01000019.1:18797-43188 GCA_900016865.1 uncultured Clostridia bacterium
GATGAAGTCGTCGATCGTGTGGACGAAATTGCAGATAGCATCGGTGAGGATGTAGGCCGCGTGGACGAAATTGCAGACGGCACGGTGAGTTTCAGCCTTGACGGTGTATTTGACAGTCTCGGTAGCGCTCTGAGCGCGATCGGACGGCTTTTCAGGAACGGCGACGTAGCCGGCGGTTCGCAATATGTGTTTACAGACACCAGGGAAGGTGCATTCGGTGTAGATCGACCACAGCTGGACTTCTCATTTCACAATGGCAGCGTGTCGCTTCAAGGCTGGGATAAACCTACATACAGGATGGAGATCAAGAGGATGGTATGGGCATCGACTGAGGATGAGGCAAGACAGTGGGCAAAGACCTGTTTTGAGGTCATTGACTCCTCCGATAGGCTGGCTGTAAGGGAGATCGAGAGACGTGAGGAACACAAAGCCAAGCTAGCGGTTTCTGTGTTTGTCCCTTCGGATCTTCTATACAACGCGAATGTCAGTCTTCACAACGGATCTGTATCCTCCAGTAAGCTGACAATGGGCGATTGTGTAATGCACCAACACAACGGCAAGATCAAGATCGAGCAGGTGAGCGCGAACAAGGTCGAAGCGACCGCACACAATGGCGATACTCGCCTGAGCGAAGTCGATGCGGAGAACTGCATCATTAGGTCGCATAACGGCAGGATCATCGCTGATGTCACCAGCAACAAGTGCGAGATGAGCGCACACAACGGACAAATAAGGTTGCGCGTGTCGCCCAAGTCCGAGTTGACCAGCAGCGTCACTGTGTACAATGGTTCCATCAGCCTCGATCTTGAGAGGGCGGACGACATCGGCTATAGGGTCGAGTATCATGTCCGCAACGGTGTGTCTAGATGCGATGCCGTAAGGGATGCTCTTGAGCAGGTAAGTCCGAGCGAGGCCCGTTATGAGAAACGGCTCAAGAAGTGGTCCGGGCAGTCTGCGGATTACGACAGCAAGCCGAGAAAAGCCTCTGCGAGGTGCGAAGTCTACAACGGACATATCTCCATAGGGTGGATCAGCTAAGGGGTGAGCGAGGGTGTCGGAGGCAAGAGCTAGTGTTGCAGAGTCTCCACTAAAGACACTGCGCAGGTTGCTACAGCTGGGACGGCCGTACTGGTTCTGGTACGTTGGCCTGGTCTTAGGCACTATGGCAATGGCAGGCCTTGAAGTCCTGGCCATGGACGCCGTCAAGCGAATGATCAACGCTGCCACTTCAAAGAGCATGCAGCTATTGATCGAAGGCATTGTGATCGGCTTGGCTGGCTTCCTCGGCAGTGAGGTCATAGCGTTCTTTGTCTCGTATTTTGGCGAGCTACTTAACCACATATCTGTCATGAGACTTCAGACAAAGCTCGTGTCTAAGCTGACTCGCGCGAAGATGGAGGCTCTGCAAGAATACCACAGCGGTGATGTCATAGCCAGGATCAATGACTCGGCCAACGCTGCACAGGCGGGCCTCAATAGCCAGATCAGGCAGGTGCTTCACCAGGCTTTGAGCGTGATTTTCTACATGGCTTATCTCGTTCATCTGGACAGAGCGTTGTCAGTCGGCACCCTTGCGCTATCGATCCTGATGCCTGCCATTGTGACTCCGCTGTCCAAGAAGCTGAGAGAATTGTACACTGCTCAGCACCAGGCTCACGCTCGGAAGAACTCGTTTATCCAAGACTCTGTACAGGGCTCTGAGGTCGTGCGCGCATTCTCCCTGTCTCAGCGCCTGTCGCAGAAGTTCAGGGCGATCTATGACGAGATACTGGGGTATTCCAGACGGATCGTGCTCTTGAATGTCGTTGTCGGCCACACGCAGTTTGTGGTGATCATAGGCGGTATTCTGTTCGTGCTGGGATATGGCGGCCTGCGGGTAGCACGAGGAATCCTCGACTTAGGAAGCGTAGTCGTCTTTCTCTTCTGCTTCGAGCGAGTCGCATGGCCACTGTCTCAGCTCGTCAGGACATGGCCTGAGCTTCAGAACTCAATAGTTCAAGCTGGCAGAGCGTTTGAGCTGTTTGACTTGCCGGAGGAATCATACTTGCCTGAGCGAATTGAGACTGAACGAGTCGACGGGATGAGCAGCGCTGACTTGGCGAGTAGCATTCGTGTTAGCGGCAGGGCCGGAATCGAGATGGAGGGTGTGCGTTTCGCATACTCTGAGGGGCAAGATGTGCTCAAGGGATTTTCGCTAACAGTTGAGCCGGGCAAGATGACGGCGCTAGTGGGCCCAAGCGGCAGCGGCAAGAGTACTGTGCTCAAGCTCATCCTGCGCCTGTATGAGCCGACCGAGGGCCGGATACTCTGCCAAGGCATCCCCATAGATGAGATGACAGTGAGCGATTGGCGAAGCTTGACTGGTTACGTCTCGCAGGACCCTTACCTGTTCTCTGGTACCTTGATGGAAAACATACGTTACGGAAGACTGGAGGCTTCTGACGATGAGGTCATTGAGGCTGCCAAGGCCGCCAACATCCACGACTTTATCATGAGTACGCCTGACGGGTACCAGACGAAGATCGGTGAGCGCGGTGTGAGGCTGTCAGGCGGCCAGAGACAGAGGGTGTCAATAGCCCGGGCTTTGCTCAAAGACCCACTCATATTGATCCTAGATGAGCCGACCTCCTCGTTGGACAGTGAGAGCGAGTTGGCTGTTCAGCAGGCTTTGGATCGTCTGATGGCAGGCCGGACTACGATAGTGGTCGCGCATAGGCTCTCGACTATTCGGGATGCAGACAAAATTGTCTATCTCGAGGACGGAGAGATTCAGGAAGTCGGCACTCACATGCAGCTGATGGCTGCCAGAGGTAAGTACCATCGGATGTACCAGGCCCTTCTTTTGGACAGGGAACTACAGGATGATCAGAAGATGGCATCCTATGAGATCGACAGTCTCGAGGGGGTGATGGCGTGAGCAGTCTGGCTAAACAAACCACCAAGCCGACAGGCGGTCTAAAGACGTTCTTGCGATTGCTTAGTTATGCTCGGCCGTATGCCCCGTGGATGATCATCGGCATCGTGCTACTAACCGCCGACGTGTGCTTCAGTGTAGCTATTGCTTGGGTTCAGGAGACGTTCCTTGACACTATAGACTCCGGAGACGTCGATAGATTGATGTTTCTCGTCCGAGTGTCAGCTCTTGTCTCAGCCTGTGCCATGGCCCTCATGGTTGCCGGAGCACTTATCAGGTATTGGACAGTGACACTCATGGACAGAGACTTGGCTGTTGCTGCGTATGACCATGTCAACAGGTTGCCGTTTGGATACGTTGAGAGCGTGCATTCAGGTGACCTAGTAGCACGAGCGAGCAGCGACATAGGGCAAGCAATTCAGGTAGCGGGCAATAGCGCATTTTCGCTCATTCACAACATGGGTATATGTTTGCTGGCCTTTTTCTACCTGTCAGACATAGACTTACCTTTGGCTTTGCTGGCAGTGGCAGGTGGTCCCTTGGTCTTTTTGACCGGCAGGTTTTTTGACAGCAGGATCCGCAAGTTGTCAAAGGAGATACAGGACCAGAACGCGCATTTGAGAGGTATACTCCAGGAGATGTTTCAGGGAATGCCCGTAGTTAAGGCGTTCTGCCTTGAGGGGTCTTTCGCAGCCAAGTATGAGGAGGAACGCACTGCTGCCACAGATATGTTCAAGAGACGTTCGCTCCTGAACGCGTTCATGTGGCGGTCGGTGAGCTTCATCAACCTTGCGTTCTTGATTACCTGCACCGGCCTTATTGCTTTGGCGTCGATACGTGGAACTCTGTCTGTTGGCGCTGTGCTGGCTTTTACTATACTCATGGGACGGGTGCAGTGGCCCTTTACCAACCTGTCGACTACTTGGGGACAGGTGCAGCAAGGTCTCGGTGCCGCAGACAGGGTGTTTGCCATGATGGATACAGCAACTGAAACCTCTACAGTGGGAGATTCGGGCGACCGTGTACTGAAGTTTGCGGGTAGCCGTGAATCTGTGCTCGTAGGCAGCCGGGTATTCGAGTCTGCGGGTAGCCGTGTATATCAGTCTGCAGGCAGTCGTGCACTTGGGTCGCCGTACGCCTTGGAAGTCGATGGGATCACCTTTTCCTATGAGGAAAACTCTGGTGAGGCTTTGTTCAAAGACTTGAGCCTCAAGATCAAGCCCGGAGAGTTGGTCGCCCTTGTTGGGCCCAGTGGCGGCGGAAAAACCACCCTCGCACAGATATGCTGTGGCCTCAGGGAGTTTGAGCAGGGCGACGTTAGGGTGTTTGGAGTTTCCTTTAGGGAGAACCTAGACGCGGCTAGATCATACATAGCGTATGTGCCGCAGACCCCATACTTGTTTGCCGGGACCTTGGAGGAGAACATCGCGTACGGCCGCGAGGGCGCTACGATGGATGAGATCATTGAAGCAGCCAAGGCGGCGAATGCGCACGACTTCATTATGGCGTTGGAAAACCAGTACAAGACGACCATAGGCGAACACGGCACGTCTCTGTCAGGAGGAGAGAGGCAGCGCATAGCTATTGCTAGAGCGTTCCTCAGAGACGCTCCCTTGATCATACTTGACGAGGCTACTTCTTCTCTCGACAACGAATCAGAGAAGCTCGTGCAAGAGTCTATGGACCGACTACTCGAAGGCAGGACCGCGTTGGTTATCGCACATAGACTCTCTACAGTCAGAAACGCCTCGCGGATTTTGGTTATGGATGGAGGTAGAATAGCCGAAGAGGGAACCCATGAAGAGCTGATGAGGAAGAACGGGCTGTATGCGAGGCTCCATGCGATTCAGTTCAGAGAGTGATGGGCGTTTATTGGTGAGTCTACCAAACAATGGATGCGCTCGTGCTGATGATACTCCCGACTCGTATGTGTAGTGCAGCGCACGATGAGATTTTTTCTCATCTCTTGCAACACACCACATACGGATTTAGAACCCTATGTATATGAAACAACGCCCCTGAAGCACCTCGTTTCAGGGGCGTTGCGAGTGTCCGTTGCGGGCGAGTGCGCCTGCCCTTATCGCTGGCTGCACGCCTAGACAAGTGCCGTTACGCGCCACTATGCTGCCTGCAGGCTTCGATCATTGCTCTGATGTTCTCCAGAGGGGTTTCTGGAGGCAGGTCGCATCCGGTGCTAAAGATGAAGTTGGGATACTTGGACATCGACTCGAGCAGTTGTAGCGATGCTTCGCGAACCTCTTCTGCCGTCGACTGGGCGACACAAGCAACCGGATCTAGGTTGCCGATCATAACTACGTCCTCAGGGAGAAGCTCTATAGCCTTAGGCAGATCCACATCTGAGTCGAGGCTCAATCCCTGGGCGCCGGTTTCGCACATGTATGGGATTATGTGATTGCTGTCGCCGCAGATGTGCAGTATGCCCATAGTGTCCAGCCCATCGAGTATCCGCTTGACATACTTGCCGGAGAACTGGCGGAACTGATCAGGCGAGAGGATGACTCCTGTAGGCTCCAAGATGGCGATCATGTCCGCACCTGCGCTCACCAGAGCTTTGCCGTAGCGCAAGATCCTCTCGGTAGCAAACTCTACGATCTGCTCCAGCCCGGAGGGGTCGTCGATTGCTGCCATTGCAGCTTCGGACTCACCCATCATCCTGCCGGCGAGAGTGAACGGCCCTATGACATAACCGCCGATCGGCATGTCTATGGTTTCTTTCATCTCCCGCATTGCCTCAAGGAAGGCCATGATTCTGCCGTCCTTTAGGATGTCGATGCGAGAGAACTGCTCAAGGTCGTCCGGGCTCTTGACCGGATGATCTTCTACTGAAGGCGATTCGTTCAGGGGGAACCGCACTTGAAGGCCGAGAGCATTTGCCTCCACAGACAGGTCCATCACCTGAAACAGAGCGTCGGGCTTGAAACGCTCAGCAAGTGCACGTGAGGTTTCTACTTGCGCCTTTGAGTTAAAGAGGATCTGACGCACAGAGTACTTGCTGAGCTGCACTCCTGGAAAGGCCATGAGGGGAACGACCTTCCGTCTATCCTGCGCTGTTGCAAAGTCGATCAGTCTCACATCAAGACCTCCATCCCGTCAGTATCGATTTGTTTGGAAGTTTCCGTATCAGTATCGATTGGTATAGGAGTTCCCGTGTATAATTGTAGCTGTGAGAGTACCAGGTAACCAGGGATTCATTTGCTGATTCTTTTCGCTTTCTTGCTCTAATCGCGGATTTGGGCGATTATCAAGTTGCAACCCCCACCTGCAAGAAGCATCATTGATCTAGAGCACGATGGACGTTGTTGGAGGTGCAATCGAATGGATGTAAGAGTTGAGTGGAAGGGCGGGCTTCGGTTTGAAGGCGTCGGGCCCAGTGGACACACGGTTGTAATGGACGCCTCGACTGAGTCAGGCGGCCAGGACACCGGGCCTCGGCCGACCGAGATGGTGCTGTTTGGACTTGGAGGATGCACAGGAATTGATGTGGCGATCCTGTTGCAGAAAATGCGCCAGCAGGTATCAGGTATCGCATTGAGAATAAGTGCTCAGAGAGCTGATAAGGATCCGAGGCGATTTACAGACATACATATTACCTATGAGATCAGTGGCACAGACCTGGACGAGGCCAAGGTCCAACGCGCTGTGTCTCTGTCGGCGGAGAAATACTGTTCGGTGCTTCATTCACTTAACGCGAACATTACCACTTCATATGAGATAGCGGAGGGACCTGGCGTAGGAGGTGCGTGATATTGGCACAAGCTATGACTTTGTCGGAAAGTTCAAGGTCGAAAGGCATCAGGACTGAGGGGTTGACAAAGGACTTCGGAAGCCTCAGAGCAGTTGATGGGTTGGACTTGCAGATCAATCCAGGCGAGTTGTTTTGCTTCCTAGGTCCCAATGGTGCAGGCAAGACCACGACCATCAAGATGATCATCGGGACTCTCGTTCCAACCAGAGGCCGCGTGTTCCTTGATGGGATCGATGTCTACAAGGAGCCTGTAAGAGCCAAGCAGATCCTCGGATATGTCCCTGATGAGCCGAATCTCTATGAGAAGCTGACACCACTTGAGTTTCTGTCATTTGTCTCAGATGTGTATAGGCTGGACAAGTCTCGAGCGAGCAGACGGGCAAGGGAATTGCTTGAGATGTTTGGCCTGTCTGATCGGATAAACGAGCAGATGGGCGGCTTCTCCCATGGGATGAAGCAGAAGATGGCATTGACTGCCGCCCTGCTGCACGAGCCGCAGATACTGCTCTTGGATGAGCCGACCGTCGGGTTGGATCCAAAGAGCGCACGCATAATCAAAGACATTTTGAGAGGGTTGTGTGACAGAGGCGTCACAGTGTTCATGTCAACCCATATCCTAGAGATTGCAGAGCGCATGGCTGACCGCGTGGGCATAATTCAGGACGGCAGGCTTCGTGCTATAGGCGCCGTCGACGAGCTTAGGAGCCTCGCCAAGAAGAGCGATGAGAAGCTGCACGGGACCGAAATGACGCTGGAGGACCTCTTCCTCGAGCTGACCGGAGGGGCCGAGTACGAGGAAGTCTCTAGGTACTTGGAGGGGTAGCAATGCGGGATCTATTGATAGCCCTCAGGCCTGATTGGCTTGCACTAAAGGGCTGGGTTCTCAGCGGACCTATCAAGAAGAAGTTTGGTGCACTCGTGCAGATCGGCGTTCTCATCTGGGTCGCGTCGATGATCGGTGTTGGGACATCCAAGGCAGTAGTGTTCGCCAGAGATGCCTTTGCTGGTTACCCGGATCTCCTCAGCATGATAGAGCTCAACCTGCTCTCCTCCGTCTCGTTGGCCGGCTTTGTCATGCTTCTGATGACAGGCATCAGGGAGATATACGCGAGCTTCTACGAGTCCAAAGACCTGTCATACCTCCTCTCAACCCCTTTGAGGGTCGAGGCGGTGTTCTCTGCAAGGCTTATCAAGAGCATCTTGACCGGCTTCGTGTTGCTCATGCCGTTTATCGGTGCAGTCTGGATTGGCTATGGAGCAGCATACAGGCTCGGCGTCTTGTACTATCCGGTCGCTCTGATTTCACTGCTACTCGTGTCGGCCATGTTCACGGCGCTGAGCTCTTTACTTGTAATGCTGATTATGCGGTTTGTGCCGGGCCAGCGAATGAAGCAAGTAGTGCTGGTTACCTCCCTCGCCGTCTCGGCGGTGTTTGTCTTCGTAGTGCAGTACGTGAGCTCTAGGGCGAATACCCCCGGCGATACTCTCGCACTGCTAGAAGCATCTGGGAGATGGCGGCTGGGCAAGATGGACTACCTCCCTCACGTTTGGATGGCAAAGACTCTCCTCGTGTTTACAGGTAGATTTGAGTACAGTCTGCTGGAGTCTCTAGTTCCTCTAGCGGCTGTTAGTCTCATATCCATATTCACTGCAGGGGTCCTTGCGCGGTACACTTTTCTGACTGGATGGTCCTCCAGCCAGGTGTTTGAGGGTAGGAGGCGTCGGCCTAGCTCACATGCCGGGTTGGAGCGCGCAGCCGACAGGCGTGAAGGCTCAGCGGTAGCCCGGAGAGCAGAAGGGCGGCGGGCCCAAGATGACAGTGAGGCGGCCGTGTCGCTTGGAAAAGGCGGAGGAGGTGCCTTTCTTGCCGTCCTTCGCAAAGACTTGGTGGTACTGCTCCGAACCCCTACTATGTGGTACAGCATTGTCGTTGTTCTGATCGTTATGGGGTTCATGGCGTTTAACATGTCACAGACCATGGGCGATGCAGGCCTGTCCGGAGCAGGAGGACCCGGGGACGCCGAGTCCGTGGATGCTATAGTGATCAAGACCATGCTGCTTTTTATGGCCCTGCTGATGAGTGCGACCATAAGTGCGCGTTCAGGAGCAGTCTCAGTGAGCCTTGAGGGCGAGTCATGGTGGATGATCCAAGGGATGCCTATACACCCTGGAGCATACTACTGGTCCAAGTTGCTATACAGCTTTTTGACTAGCTCGGCAGTAAGCCTGCTAGTCATGTTGGTGATATCCTTTGTACCGCAGGTTCCCACTTACCCGCCTTATATCTCGGTCCCTGTGATCATAACGGTCGGGTTTGCCCTAGCAGCACTGTCACTGTTGCTAGACATCCTGTCGCCGAGCTTCGACTTGGGTGCAGAGCTCAGCAGGTCACCCGGTTCACAGAGAAATGTAGGATTAGGCAAGATAATGGCAGTTTTTGCGGGGTCAATGATCATCGTCGCTGTCTTTGTCGCAGCATTCACTTTTCCGGTGTATTACAGCCACATCAGCCTGTTTGCCTGGATGAGTCCGTTTATCGCCAAGGTTGCAGCCGGCGTAGTGTTTGTTGGCCTGGCTGTCGCTGTCAACTGGGTTTGCTATGCAATGGGCACAAAGAAGCTCAGCCAGATGTTCATTGGCGCGTAAGTGCTTGCCACTGTCTCGGAACAAAACCTTTGTTGATATCCGTTGACCTCGGCCTGCTATGGACGCACCTGACAAGATGGCGGGCGGCAAGATAGCCGAGTAGCGCGATAGTGGGTGGCGGGATAGCCGGGTAGCGCGATAGCGACCTAGCGGGGTAGCTGGGCAGCGCGACAGCGAGCTAGCTGGGTAGCGAGGTAGCAAGATAGTGGGGTATCAGAAAAATGAGACTCTCTGAATTGATAGATTGCCTCAAGATCGTGCAAGTGATAGGCTCTTCAGATATTCCGGTGACCGGGTTTTCCATGGACTCTAGGCGCATAGAGCCCGGGAACATGTTTGTCGCACTGACAGAGCCGGAGCTTGCAGATAGGCGCGAGTTCATCCCTCATGCTGTATCAGCAGGCGCAACCAGCGTGCTGGTAGAGGAGCCTTTACGCGAATCCGGCAAGCTGCCCGGCGTGACTCAAGTAGTAGTTCCCGACGCGCAGGTCGCTTCAGCCCTTATGGCTGCGAGGTTTTACGGCGAACCTGCGCGAAAGCTTACAGTCGTAGGTGTTACAGGGACCAAAGGAAAGACGACTACGTCGCACCTGATTGCAGAGATGCTTGAGTCTTCGGGCACTCCCACGGGGCTGATAGGCACAGTGTCAATTAGGTACCCGGGAGTTCTTGAGCAGTCTCCCAATACGACGCCGCACGCGATCGAACTCCAAAAGATCCTCGCACAGATGGTTGAATCCGGAGTCAAGGCAGTCTCGATGGAGGTTTCGTCGCACGCGCTACGGCTGCATAGGGTGTCTGGGATTAAGTTCAGCGTAGGAGTTTTCACCAATCTCGGCGGGGACCATATGAATTTCCATGGGACAATGGAGGACTATGTCCAGGCCAAGAGCATGCTCATGGCGGCTGTAAGCGACGGCTCTACTGTCGTCAACATAGATGACGAGCGCGGCGCACTCATGCGTGCATCGTCGCTCTGTGAGTGCTACACATATGGCCTCTCAAAGGACGCGGTGATAAGAGCAACCGACGTCAAGACGTCCTTGGCAGGATCTGAGTTTACGCTGCATTGCCCTGCTGGAAGCCGAAGAGTCAAGATGAGTCTGCCGGGCAGGTTCAACGTGTACAACGCACTGGCTGCAGCCGGTGCCGCGCTGTCGTTTGGGGTGCCGCTCGATGCCATCGTGGATGTGTTGGAGCAGACTCGCGGAGTGCCCGGCCGGATGGAGAGCGTTGATACAGCCGATCTAGGGTTTAGAGTAGTGGTTGATTATGCTCACACTGCCGAGAGCATGGAGAACGTTCTCCAAACACTTAGAGACCTGAACCCTCAGAGGCTCATCACTGTGTTTGGCTGCGGTGGCGATCGTGACAAGACTCGCAGGCCAAAGATGGGAAAGGTCGCGGCTGCTTACAGCGATCTGGTATTCATCACATCAGACAACCCTCGAACTGAAGATCCCGCCTCGATCATCCGGGACATTGTATCAGGGCTAGTCGAGGACGGAGTTGACCAATCGCGCTACACTGTGATCGAGGACAGAGCCGAAGCGATCGAGCGAGCCGTCAGAGAGGCATGCAGCGGGGACATAGTAGCAATTCTTGGAAAGGGGCACGAGGACTACCAGATCATAGGCCATGAGAAGATTCACTTTGATGACAGAGAGGTCGCTGGCAAGGTAGTCCGGGCACTGGTTGGAGGATGACCTTGCACTGGTTGGAGGATGACCTTGTTAAGATCGGCGAGGAGGGATGTTCATGCGCATTTTCGGATTGAAAGAGGTGTCCGAAGTGGGGTGCGTCGTCGCCATTGTCATCTTGCTCGTCGTCAACTTCGTTATCGGAGGCTTTACGACCAGGTATGTTCTTGAGTATTGGGGTACGTTCGTCAGGCAAACCCGTGTCGAAGTCCCCTTGTTTCCTTGTATGTTGGCAGGATTGTTCCTCGGTGAAGTGACGATACCTGCAGCCATTGGGACCTTTGTTATATCTGCTTTTCTGGACAATCCGGCGTACTAGTCCGTTCATCTGTGATCCAGTTGTGATCCAGTCAGTTGATGCGCCAAGTGGTTTGGCGTGGGAGGGGTCGGACCAGTGTTGGAGGGCATAGTAGACAGCACAGCCTTAGTAAGCGAGGTGCAAGCATCAGTGTCGAGTTCAGCGGAAATGCTTAATGAGCTGTGGAGCAAAGTCATAATGTATGCGGCAAGGTTGCCGATCGTGTTGATCGTGATACTTGTCGGATGGTTGATCATCCGTAGATATGCCAAGATCCTCAGAGCTATGCTGACAAGGAGCAAGGTCGAGCCCATCATCATCAACCTCATAGCCTCGCTCGCAGTTGCAGCTGGATGGATCGTGTGTATTTCCGTCGTGTTTGCAGTATTGGGCTTCAACTCTATAGCAGTAGCCTTCTCAGGTTCGTTGGGTTTGGTAGCGTTGGGCTTGGCGTCGTCAGCCAGCAACGTTGTCTCGGACTTATACGGCGGCATATCACTCATAACAGATCAATCGATCCGAGTTGGACGGCGGATAAGGACCGCAGGAGTGGAAGGCCGAGTAGTCGGAATGAGTATTCGAAAACTCAGGATTCAAGACGACGAAGGCAATATTCATATTATTCCGAATAAGACAGTCGACTCTGCGACGATTGTAGTCGTTGCAGAGTCGAAGGAAGCGGGTGACATATCCGCAGAGGATGAGAGCGCCTCATAGACTAGGCGCTCTCATCATTGTCGGCCATTCCTTGGAGTGGGACATCCCTTGGGGCTACTCCATGGCGCTCGCCTAAAGCAACCCAAGCTCTCTCGCGTTGCCCGCTAGCAGGACCTCGAGCGTATCTGCTTCGCTAGCTGGGAAGTTTCTCAACTCGACTCTCGGGCACTCGGCGATATCTGCTATGGCTTGGCCGATCGGGGTGTGGTAGTTGTCAATGACCAAGTCAGGATTGAGGCTTGCCAGCTCTGCAATCTTGACCGGACTTGGCTCATCCGGTCCGAACACGCCGATCACTTCGTACCCCAGCCATCTGACAAACGGCTGTTGATGGTAATGCACGAGAACTCGAGTCTCAGAGAGAGATGACGCCTCTGCGTTGGACTTGATCTTCGCAACGAGTTCCTCAAATCTTACCTCCCACTCTGCCTGAGCGTCTGTGGTTTTCAAGCGCTCGGCGAGCGACCTGGCTTGTGCGATGAGGTTGTCCGGGTCGTTTGAGGTATTGACCTTGATGATCCGCTCCTCAGGAACCTCGGTGGCCGTCACAAGGCGTTGGATGAACGGCTCATATCCCGCCCAAACCAGCAGCGCTGTATCAGCGATCTTTGCGATGTCGCTTGCTTTGAAGTCGTACTCCGGCGGATGTCTGAGTTCTGCAGGGGCCAGCACAGTGATGTTCGTAGCGCCTGCTGCCCTGGCTATCGCAGCGGTCCACGATGTCGATGCCACAACCTCCCGAGGTTCGCCATGCTCGGTTGCTGAGGTGCACAGCGTCAGCGACAATCCAAGCACTACAACCAAGATAGCAGTGATTATGTACCTCATTCGCCTCTTGTCTATCATCGAGCATTCACCTCTTTGCCTTGATCTTGTCAAGAATGGACTTAGCGAGCGCAACAGAGATCAAGAGCGCGACGGCTACTGCGGTCATTGAAGCGCCGCTAGGAATATCTACTGTCATTGAGAGCAAGAGGCCTCCTGCAGTGCCTATCGTCCCTATCACAGAACAGGCAAGCAGGACCTGGCGCAGGCTTTTTCCGATCATCAGGGCTCCTAGAGCAGGCAGCAGTATCACTGCATCCATGAGCAGGGCTCCGACGATCCTCATAGACAGGCCGACTGCCAAGCCGGTCAGCACCAACAGCCCGTTTCGGATCGCTTCTGCGGGCACTCCGAGTGTGATCGCAAGTTCACGATCGTAGAGGACCAGCTGGATTTCTCTGTATAGCACGACAAACACTCCAACTACGATTGCTCCGAGTGCCGTTATCGCCCACATTTCCATCGGAGTCATCGCAAGTATGCTGCCTGTAAAGAGGCCAAATGCCTCCATCGCGGATACCCCGGCGGCATGGAACAGAATAAACGCAGCCGCAATCGAGCCTGTCATAAACAAGGCGGCCCATAGCCCTGTATCCATCTTGGTCCTGTCCGATATTGGCCCAAGAACAAACGAGCCTATGGTGATAGCGACCAGGGCGCTAGGCAACGCAGGTTGTCCGAGTAACATCCCGAACGCAGCCCCGAGCAACGCCATATGCATCAGCGCAAATCGGATGGTAGTCAGGTTCAGTGTTACGACCACTACGCCCAGCAGCGAGAACGTCGCACCGACTACGACCGATGTGATCAGCGCTCTTTGGAATATAGGATAGCTTAGGTACTCAATGATTGACAGTTGATTTCACTCCACTAGAAATCTCTAGAAATCTGTAGAAGCAGGCTTGAGCACGGGTAAGCTTAGGCCCGACAGTGCGCTTCCTTAGCCTCGGCCACTGGCGGATCCCGCTCAGCGGCACACAGACTCAGGCTCGGTCAAAGGCACAGGATCTAAGGCGGGCATGGGTTCGGTGACGCAAGCGGGTTCGATGACAGACCCGGCGACCCTGTAGGCTTTGTCAGCGAACTTAAGTGCCAGAGCTTCGTCATGGCTGACGACGACGATCGAAAGCTGCAGGCATTGACGTATCTTGCAGAGAAGCTCAGCAAGTGCCGTTTGCGAAGACTTGTCAAGATACGTCGAAGGTTCATCAAGCAACAAGATCTCCGGCTCCCTAACCAAAGCTCTTGCTATGTTCATCCGCTGTATTTGCCCGCCGGAGAGCTCCCGACAGTCTTTGTGGCCGAGGTCGGCGATGCCGACCAGTTCGAGCATGCGGCTTGCCGCCTCCCGATCGTGCTTGTTTGGCCTTTTGAGATACGAGAACGCTTTACCCCACCTGCCCAGCAGCACAGCGTCTTGCACAGTGATGGGGAGTTTACCTGGAATGCTTCCTTGAGGCACATACCCGATTCTTTGGCGCAACCAGCGTCTGTCTGCCTCTGATTCGATCCTGCGGCCTGCGACTTCAACAGTCCCCGACCAAGGCTTGATGAGGCCCAGGATCAGCTTGAGCAGAGTCGTCTTTCCTGCACCGTTTTCACCAAATACGGCTATTGATTGCCCTCGGGGGAGCAGAAGGTCAACGGAGTCCAGGACAAGCTGGCTGCCATAGCCGGCTGATACGCCCTCAAGCAGGATCGCCGGAGGCCTCACATCAGTTGCATTGCCGGGGTTGTCCGGCCCGGGGTTGTTTGACCTAGGGTTGGTTGGCCTGGAGTTGTCCCCTGACCTAAGGTTGTTTGGCCTGGGGCTGTCTAGGTTGCTTGAGGCCGCCATATCAAGACTTGCTCCTCTCCGTCTCTGGCGAAGCTGCAGCACGGATCGCTGAGACTCGATAGAGCTCATCAGTGTCTATGCAGTCGGTCACCGTAAACCCAATTGAGCTCAAGAGCTGTGCTAGGTCACCCGCAGGGCAGAGCAGGTCACCGCGCAGAATCTCTGCCTCAGATGAAGAATGAATGCGATTGACTTCCTCCCTGCTGATAAAGTGGTTGATCACCAGGGTTCCGCCGGGCCTGAGCACTCTACGGATCTCTAGCAGCGCCCTGCGCTTGTCGTGGAAGTGGGGGAAAACGCCGTTGCAGATGACGACGTCTATGCAGTCATCATCAAGAGGAAGCGAATGGGCGTCGGCTCTCAGGAGCTCAAGGAACGGCAGTCTGCCCGCGTGCTTAGCTCCGAGTATCTCAAGCATCCGCTGAGATAGGTCACACGCGATCCACTTCTCTGGACGACGACCGCCCACAGCTGAAAGCAGCACACCTGTGCCGGATCCGATATCGAGCACGATCTTTCCTTCAATGCGTAAAGAGTCGAGCAGCTCAGCGAGAGACTCAGGTGAGGGGGAGTTCACACGTCTATCCCATGTGTCTGCCATCTTGTCAAAGATCTCGGCCCTAGTCTTGTCGAAGGCCTCGGCTTCGACTGGGCCTGAGGTATTAGCCTCAGTTTGCTCTAGGAACTCGGTCGCTATTGTGTCAAGGCGAGTCTCGTCTGAGCCGCCGCACTTCTTGCAGCTGTCTGCCAAATCAGATCATCCTTCTTAGTCAAAGGCCTTTCTATTTACCGAATGTTAGCACAGTGTGACCTGATATTCAAGGAATGAAGAGGAGGATCAAAGAGGTGAGTTGGCAGTTGAAAATGCCCGGTCTGAAGATCTACTGGTGCACACACATCCACTACATGTGCCTACCTGCCGCTGCATTCGCTAAGTGAGGTTGATCGCTTGGCAAAATCCTCAAGGATGTGCCAATCGAGTGGAGAATATACCTAGAGAGTACTTAGATTGCCTCGTATGGCAGATAGCGTGGGAGTGAGGACTATCGGAGAGAGATTTGAGAAAAGGCCATACGAGCTGCAGCCAAAGAGCGATTACCGGGAAGAAGCCACCTAGAAAAGGCCATCGAGAAGAAGCCACCTAGAAGAGGCCGTCTAGGGGAGACCACTGACACGCGGCGGAGATACTTGGACACGTAACAGGCGAGGAGGGATGCTGAGTGAGCGGAACGATCTCTACCGGGTTCTACCCGTTTTGGTTCTGGAATGACAGTATCACCGAGCAAGAAGTGCGCTGGCAGATAGCAGAGATGGCGTGTCAAGGTGTCAAAGGCTTCTTCATTCACGCTCGCCAAGGCTTGCAACGGCCATATCTCTCGGACTCGTTTTTTAAGATGGTCGATGCAGCTATCGAAGCAGCAGAGGAGCATGGCCTGACTGTTTGCCTGTATGACGAGTACCCCTATCCCAGTGGGATTGCCGGGGGAGAGGTTACGCTTGGAAATCCGAAGTATGCTGCAACAAGGCTGGTTCATAGGTCGCAGGAGGTAGACGGAGGCCCGATTCGCATGACTCTCCCTGCAGGAAAGGTTCTCTCCGTCAAGGCTTTCCCAGTAGAAAATGGGCGTGTCGAGTTCGATCAGGGCATTGACCTAAGGGACCACGTAGGGATGGTTCTCACGGAGGACTCATATGTTGAGACCGGCCTCACTGCATACAACAGAAAGCGGTATTTCGCAAGCGAACCCATGCCCGTTCTCGAAGTGATTCTTCCACCCAAGCGGTTCAAGATCTATGTGAGCTGCCAGGTAGAGGTTAGGACGCATAAGTACTGGGGCACCTTCACTGATGTCCTCAACCCTGAGGCGGTCGAAGCGTTCATTGCTCTAACTCATGAGAAGTACAAGTCCCGATACAGCCAGAAGTTTGGCTCCACGATCGCTTCGATTTTTGTTGACGAGGTTGAGGCAGGCTGGTCTGATAGCATCCCGAAGTTGTTTGCTGAGAAATATGGATACGATCTATGCGACTACATGCCCGCACTCCAAGACGCAAATCATCCTGACCATGTTAGGGTTTCCTACGATCTTTATAAACTCAAATACGAACTGTTCTGTCAGAGCTTTGAGCGCCCGGTGTCTGAATGGTGTAGGCAGAACGGCATTGCATACTGCGGCGAGAAGCCGTCGATGAGACTGTCGCAGCTTAGTTACATGGACATCCCCGGGTGTGATAGCGGACACAAGAAGGCGGGCGACGGCCTAGACGTTCTTCACGGCGCAATTAGAGGAAACGCCCGAGCAGTGGCGTCAGCCGCTTACTTCTACGAAAAAGAGCACTCGTTGTGCGAGTGCTATCACAGTCTCGGCTGGGGAGCGACTCTTCAGGACGCCAAGATGATTGCAGAAGCGCTGTTGATCTCGGGGGTAAATTGCCTCGTGCCTCACGGGTTCTTCTATAGCACGCATGGCCTGCGCAAGCACGACGCGCCTCCATCGTTTTTCTTCCAGATGCCGTACTGGAAGATGTTTAAACGCCTGTCGGATCGGGTCGATAGGATTGGACAGCTGCTGGAGGGCACTCACATAGATGCGAAGGTCCTGGTCGTTGATCCACATAGCGGAGTGCCTGATAAGAGTGGCGTGAATTTGTACGCAAACATCTTGCAGGGGCTTGCCAAGAACCACATTGACTTTCACATCGTAGATACAGACATCCTTGAGGCGGGGATCATCGCAAACGGTGCTGTGACAGTCAAGGATGTATCCTCGAGGTTAGTCATTGTCCCTGGAATGCGAGTGGTCGAGGAAAGACTGAGAGATTGGCTGAATGCATTTAGAGAAGCCGGCGGGCACGTGATAGAATGCTCGGACAGGGTGAGTGCAGATGCAGTGCTCACATTGGTGCGTCAGATTGTTACGCCTAGCTTGAGCATTCAAAAGGGCGGGACCGAGCTCGCAGAGATATACTCGGTGCGAAGAGTGTCCAAGGACAGGTCGATATGGTTGCTCCTTAATACAAGTGAAAAGGTGCTGGAAGCCGAATTGTGGCCTGCACGGGAAGTGGCATCAAGAGACGTAGAACTGCGAGAAGTCTCTCTAGATCCTGCGGTTCCCTGCGGGCTTGAGAAGCACCGCAAGCATTACACTCGAGTGATCTATCCATTCGAGCTGGTAGTGATCGAGGCGGTGAGCCTGGACGCGGGTACAGTTGCTTTACCAACGGACAGCACGGATAAGAGCCGGAGTTGTGACAGCGCTGCCGATGAGGGGGCTGCTGTTGACCAATGCAGGGACTGTCCTGTCATTGATGTGTCGGTACCGCCTGAGGTTGAGATCAAGCTGCTGAACAAGAACCTCTTGAGGATGTACGAGTGGGAGATGTCCCTGCTTGATGAGGCGGGACAAGCACTGCAGTCTGCGACCGTGCCAGCTATCCCCATAAGCGATCAGCTGGAGAAGGGCGGTTTCAGGTTCACCCCTGTAAACCATAGGTTCTTTGGAGGAGTCCCTAAGCTTGACTGGCCGGAGTTGAAAGTCCGGTATGAGTTTGCCTTCTCAAACGAATACGACGGGCAAGTCGAACTGGTGGTTGAGCCTGGGTCCATTGTTGGTGAGTGGACGATCTCTGTCAATGATTCTGCACCTATTGGCAGGGACCAGTTTGGGCCGACAACAGCGCACGTCCGTGGCAGTTTGGGGATTGACATAACTCCTTACCTCAAGCGCGGCCTCAATAGGATAAGCGTCGACCTTAAGAGCAACAAGCCAAACCATGGACTGCTTAACTGTCTTTATCTGGCAGGAGCCTTCGGAGTGGCGCTTGATCCGCTTTGTCTAACATCTCAGAAGGAGTCCGGAGTGTTTGAAGATTACGCAGAAAACCTGATCCCGTACTACTCAGGCGTCCTTGATTACACTGCGGAGTTCGAACTCTCGAGTTTGCCCGAAGAAGAAGAGACAATTCTTCGGCTTAAGTATCCGGCGGGCTTCCATGAAGCCACTGAGGTCTCGGTCAATGGCGGAGAGTTTCAGCCTGTCCTGTGGGAGCCGCGATGCATTCGAGTGAAAACGGATCGTTTGAGAGTGGGCAAGAACACCCTGAATACGAGAGTTTACACGACCTTGATTCGTTCGTTTGAGGGGGTAGTGTAGCTTGAGTTCGCAGGCGCTTAGTTTGGCCTACCTGTGACGCCTTGCTGTGACGCTTAGCTGTGGCGCCTAGCTGTCACTGAGCTGGAGCTCCGGTAGAGCACTGCACCCTCGCGGCCGCGTGGTCTGGGCTCAGCTGGAGTCTCATTGGGTGATTCTGAGCTTAGTTGGAGTGTCACTGAGTGATGCTAGGCTCAGCCGGAGGCTCGCTGGGTGACTCTGGGCTCACTCGGAGTCTGACTGGGGTGATGGCGTGATGCGTATAGATAGAGTGGGACTTGTGAGACGGCACAATCCCAAGCTTCGAAAGGTAGACAGTTTGTCACCGTTCACTGTTGGCAATGGCGAGTTTTGCTTCAGTGCAGATGTCACAGGGCTTCAGTCATTTCCCGACGCGTATCTGTCTGGGATTCCGCTCTGCACCATGTCGAATTGGGGTTGGCACTCCTTTCCCGATTCTAAAGCGGCAGCGAGAGAAGCACTGCGTTTTTCCGGTTATGACACTTACGGACGGACAGTCTACTACCCAGTACATGCGGATGGCCAGCAGGAGCTTTATGACTCCTTGAGACATAACCCGCACAGATTTCATCTCGGACAGTTTGGCATGTGCATCTGGGCTGGACGCCCATCGAGTGATGACAGACGTGCGTCTATTCATGACATTCAGGGTATCGAGCAGGAACTCGACTTGTGGACCGGCATCCTGCACAGCAGCTTCGAGGTTTTTGGCGAGCGGGTGTCTGTAAAGACGTGCTGTCACCAGAGTAGAGATGCGATCGGGGTGCGTGTCGAATCAAAGCTGATGGCCAACGGACAGATCTCCTTTGAGCTCAGGTTCCCATACCCGTCTGAGCAAATGGCTGCTGCAGATTGGGAGAAGCCCAAAAGCCACACCACTCGGCTTGCCGACAGGTCCAGGACTGAAGCCCTCGTAGTCAGAGTGGTGGATGACACTGTATACTTCGTGACACTTCGCTATCCTGCAGGTACATGTGTAAGTCAAGACGATGACCACACGTTGACTATCACGCCAGGCAGTCAGGCTTCAGTCGTAGAGCTGACCTGCTGCTTTGAACAGGCCTATCCTCGAGTGAGCCCCCCGTCGTATGAGGCAGTGGAGAAGGCGTCTGAGCGCCATTGGGCGGAGTTTTGGAGTGATGGAGGCGCAGTCGAGCTGTCAGAGAGCAACGATTCGGCAGCGCTCGAGCTCGAACGCAGAGTGGTCCTGTCTCAGTACTTGACCGCTATCCAATGCTCGGGTTCTCTACCGCCTCAGGAGTCAGGCCTGACATGCAACAGCTGGTATGGGAAGTTCCACCTCGAAATGCACTGGTGGCACGCTGCTCACTTCGCACTGTGGAACCGCCCTCATATGCTCGAACGCAGCCTGTGGTGGTATCAGTCTATATTGCCCAAGGCAAGATCTCTTGCAGCAGAGCAAGGGTACAAAGGAGCGCGTTGGCCGAAGATGGTTGGGCCGGACGGTGAACAGAGCCCGTCTGCTATTGCACCTCTGCTTGTATGGCAGCAGCCGCATCCGATCTTCCTGGCTGAGTTGTGCTACAGAGCCAGATCAAGCCTTGGCCGAAATCCCGATTTGTCATTCCTTGAGATCTACAAGGACATCGTATTTGAGTCGGCGGAGTTCATGGCGTCCTTCGCTCATTATGATTCGATGAGGGATCGCTATGTACTTGGGCCTCCTGTGATCCCGGCGCAGGAGAACCACGCACCCGAGATCACGATAAACCCCACCTTTGAGCTTCAGTATTTTAGGTATGGATTGCTCCTGGCTCAGCAGTGGCGGGAACGCCTTGGCTTGCTGCGCGACCCGAGGTGGGACGATGTTATCGCCAAAATGCCTAGCCTGCCCACACGTGACGGAGTTTATCTCGCACATGAGAATTGCCCGGATACGTTTGAACTGTTTAACTACGATCACCCATCTATGTTGTATGCACTGGGAGTCCTTCCTGACGATCCATCCGTAGACCGTGAGACTATGCGAAGGACCCTGCAGCGAGTCATTGAGGACTGGCAGTGGGATCGATCATGGGGTTGGGATTTCCCTGCGTGTGCGATGACAGCCTTCAGATTGGGTGAGATTGAGACAGCTATTGACCTGTTGTTGTACGACTGCGTTAAGAACAGGTATCTCAACAACGGCCACGTGTGGCAGCGGCCGAATCTTCCGGTGTACCTACCGGCAAATGGCGGTTTGCTGACTGCCATAGCCATGATTGCAGCAGGCTGGGATGGAATGAGTCGCCTGATCGAGCAGGACCACACAGAGTCTAAGTCAGATGCTCTGCGAGCAGGTGCAGTTACTCGCTGTGTAAGTGTTGGGAAATGGACAATTACTAGCGAAAGGATTTTGCCGTACGTCTAGTTACTAATGCCAGTGACCCCAGTCAAATCGGTGTTGGTCAGTTCAGTAACGAGATCGGCGTTGGTTAGTTCAATCAACGTTGGCATTGGCTAGCCTGAGGAGGGATCCGAGATGGTGAGGTCGCTGATTGCTTTGAGCCTCGCGGCCGCGATGGTTCTAGTGGTTTCTGTTGCGGGTGCCTCTGGTGAAGTCAGCCAGAGCGAGATCGACGAGTTGGTATCCGGCCTGCTGCAGTCGAACTTCCAGATCATTATGAAGGCGTCGGATGCGCTTGCCGAGATAGGCGAGCCGTGCGTGCCTGCGTTGAGAAGGGCTCTGGAGACTGCGAATGACAAGTGGGGCAGGATCAACATAATCAGCGTGCTCAAGAGGATTCCAGGCGAACAGAGCATCTCTGCACTCGTTTACTGCCTGGATGACATAGACGGTACTGTCCAAGAAAACGCAGTCAAGGCCACTATTGCTCTGGTCTCTCAGGCCCCGGATGTCGGAGCACCGTTGCTTGTTCCTTTGCTCGTGGACGAGTCGCCAGCGAAACGAAAGGCAGCGCGTGAGATCCTCCTGGCTGCTGGATGGACTGGTGCAGATGTGGCAAAGGAGTTGGTAGAGTTGAGCTCAAGTGAAGACGCGGCAAAAAGAGACTTGGCACTGGAGCAGTTGAAGCAGCTCGGACTCGAGGCCAAGTCATCGATTCCACATCTGATCGATCAACTCAACGCTCCCGGCCTGGACATGAAGTCACGAGTGGCTCTTCTCGAAGTCATTGTGTCGATAGGCGGGGCCGAGGCGGAGGAGGTCGGTGAGGAGCTTGCGAGGCTGCTTATTGAAGGCGATGAGTATGAAATGCAGCAGGCAGTAGTTATGTTGCTGCAGGCAGGCTGGTCAGTCGATCAGATAGCAACCCAGCTTGTCGAAGCTGCCTGTGCAGGCGATGAAGACCGCACTGGGAAAGCAATGCAAGCTCTAGTGTATCTCTCTCGCAGGAAACCTGCTGCTATACGCTATCTAGTAGATCTAGTCAAGAATGAGGACGTCGACAGATATGCAAGAGCTGCCGCGTACAAGTCACTCGACCAACTCACGTATTACCTTGAGGACATCGACCGCGCGCCGGTAGCTGTTGCTGTAGACGACGGAGTGTACATAGGTTGGCGACTGCTGGCAACCGATCCTAGTGATGTGTCATTCGACATCTATCGAGACGGTGTCAAGGTCAATTTCGAGCCCATAGTCTCCAGCACCAACTTCTTGGACCACGAAGGGGATATCGGATCCATCTATAAGATATGTGCGCTCTCGGGCGGGCAAGAGTGGGAGTGGAGTAAGGAGTTTACTGTATGGGATAAGCCGTATCTGTCGATTCCTCTTCAGAAACCGCCTGGAGGCTTTGTACCGGATGGGAGTTATACATACAGTGCAAATGACGCCAGTGTCGGCGACCTTGACGGTGATGGTGAGTACGAGGTAGTCCTCAAGTGGGAACCCTCAAACGCGCATGACAACGCGCACGATGGATATACAGGCGAGGTCCTTCTCGATGCGTACAAGCTGGACGGCACGCATATGTGGCGGATCAACCTCGGACGGAACGTCAGAGCCGGGGCCCACTACACGCAGTTCATGGTCTACGATCTTGACGGTGATGGAAAGGCAGAGGTAGCGTGCAAGACTGCTGATGGGACAGTCGACGGGTTGGGGCAAGTGATAGGCGATCCGGACGCAGACTACCGCAACTCGCGAGGCCGGATACTCGATGGACCCGAGTATCTGACAGTGTTTGACGGTGAGACGGGCGCAGCACTTGATACAGTCGACTACGAGCCCCCGAGGGGAAGGGTCATAGACTGGGGTGACGACTACGGCAATAGGTGCGACAGGTTCCTGGCATGCATTGCTTATCTCGACGGCAAGACACCCAGCTTGGTCATGTGCAGAGGGTATTACACCAGGACTGTGCTGGTTGCATACAACTTCAGAGACGGCAAACTACACAAACTGTGGACCTTCGACTCTAGAACGCCGGGCAATTCGATCTATGAGGGACAAGGCAATCACAATCTCAGCGTGGCAGACGTGGATTTTGACGGCAAAGACGAGATCATCTACGGTGCATGTGCGATTGATCACGACGGGACCGGCCTCTACTCCACAGGCCTCGGCCACGGCGATGCCATGCACGTCGGCAATCTTGACCCTGAACGGCCTGGACTGGAGGTCTTTCAGGTCCACGAACCAAGGCCAAACCCGGCAGGCATAGAGTTTAGAGATGCGGCTACAGGCGATTTGATCTGGGGAATACCTACTAACTACGATGTCGGTAGAGGCCTCTGTGCTGACATTGACCCCAATTACCCAGGCGAGGAGATGTGGGCAGCAGGCAGCCCTCTGTATAACTGCAAGGGAGAGGTTATAAGCCAAGGAGCGCCGTCCTCTATCAATTTCGCCATATGGTGGGATGGGGATCTGTTGAGGGAGCTCCTTGACGGCAACAGGATAGACAAGTGGGATTACCAGAGAAAGAGAATGGTCAACCTGCTCACTGCGACGGGTTGCACCTCCAACAACGGGACCAAGGCGACCCCGTGCCTGCAAGCTGACCTATTTGGCGACTGGCGCGAGGAAGTCATGTGGAAGACAGCGGACAGCACAGAATTGCGGATCTACACGACTACTGATTTGACTGAGTACCGCATCCCTACTCTGATGCATGATCGAGTCTACAGGCTCGGGATTGCATGGCAGAACGTAGCGTACAACCAGCCGCCTCACACGAGCTTTTACCTTGGACATGGGATGGAAATGCCCGAGCTTGTGCTCAGGGACGTATATGAGGCGTTGGACAAATACGCTGACCTTGCGGATGAGTAGTGTGTAGGCGCTGGCGCTGACAGAGGAGGGCTCATTTCCGCATGACAGACATCGTAGTAGATGCGGCTGATTTCATAGGCCATATAAAGGAAGGCTACTCGATAGCAGACAATCGCCGCTTTCCCGGCGAGAAGCTTCACAACAACATCGGGCTGTTGATGGATTATCCGCAGTTTAAGACCAAAGATCATAGGGTCCGCAAATACGGGCAACGCGGACCGATATCGCATGTGATAGAGCCTATCAAGGCGTGCTGCGATGTGCCTGAGTCCGGGAC
>FIZI01000019.1:43256-43407 GCA_900016865.1 uncultured Clostridia bacterium
TCCGAATGTGTTTGGCACCTCCGAGGCACTGGTCGGCCGTGCCGCGGTAAACGGACATAGCAGGATGAATCGGCATAGCACAGTGAACGGGCATAGCACCATGGACGGACACAGCATGGTGGGTGGACATAGAGCCGCCGATAGAAATAGC
>FIZI01000020.1 GCA_900016865.1 uncultured Clostridia bacterium
CTGCATCCCGCAATCAGGTCGATCTCGATGCCTGCTTGCTCCAGCGCAGTGAGCACACCTATGTGCGCAAGGCCTCGAGCAGCTCCCGAACTCAAGGCGATGCCAACCGACGGGCCGCGTCTTGCGGCCTGCTCACGGTGGCGTGCAACCCTCTCTCTGACATGAGCGAACTCAGAGCCTCTTGCGTTGGATAGGCTGAACACAAAACAGGCACCACCTTTGACGGCAAAGGCCATCTAGAGTGTACGCCGTATCTCGAACCGGGAGTATGTATTGGTCAACGGTCTTGCAGAGGCGCAAAAACTCTGCACACGGGCGGACATTGGACCCCGCCGCATGAGCGCCATAAACTCAACGACTGCCGAAGTCGGGCCTTGGGCATCTACCTCTACGTATCCGTCACTCGTGTTGCGAACATATCCCTTGATACCTAGAGTATTCGCATGGTGGAGGGCGTAGTAGCGAAATCCGACTCCATGCACTTTGCCTCCGATCCGCATAAACCGCCTTGTCTCATCTTTGCTCATGGCAAGCACCTTTGAGACTACTCAGACTCTAACCTTATTATACCACCTGACTCATATAAAAGCAGACCCAGCCTTAGGCTGGGTCCTCAAAGTGGTCGGAGCGACTGGATTTGAACCAGCGACCTCTTGCACCCCAAGCAAGCGCTCTAGCCAAGCTGAGCTACGCCCCGAAAGACACATTCCTTGCGTCAATCAGTATAGCAGATCAGACCTAGATTGGCAAGTGTCCGACGCTTTCCAAAGCTCCTATATTTGTCGGCCTCGTGAAAATGACCCTGCACTGTAACCCTTGGCCCCTGAACGCCGCAACCATAGCCTCACCAATTCTAGTACCGTCCGAGTCCACATCTCTCGCACAAAACGCAATGACTGACGGCCCCGCTCCGCTTATCGCGGCCCCGACAGCACCCGACTCGATTGCTGCACTAACCGCTCGCTGTAGACCTGAGACCAGAGGCGCCCTATACGGCTGATGAAGACGATCCTCCATCGCCGTTGCCAACAGATCATATCTTCGCTGCTGTAGCGCAGCGACGAGAAGAGCCGCGCGGCTTACGTTGAAGACGGCATCCTCATGGGCAACTACATCCGGCAGTACAGCGCGAGCCTCCCTTGTCGAAACCTTGTGTTCTGGAACTGCGAGGACCGCAAACAGGTCGTCCGGGGCATCCACTCGGACAGATACGATCCTGTGCTGTTTGTCCTTGCACGATATGACGAATCCCCCAAAGAGTGCCGGAGCTACGTTATCAGGGTGGCCCTCCATCTGGGCAGCTAGATCGAGGAGGTCGCCAGAGCTCAAATCCACACCAAGTAAGGCGTTACCTGCGACAACACCTCCTACGATCGCTGCAGCGCTGCTTCCCATTCCCTTTGATAACGGGATCCTATTCGTGCAGTGGATCTTAAGGGGCGGGAGCGGAATCCCGGCGCAATCTGCAACCTTAGCTATTGCCCTGTACACAAGGTTTGTTGAATCATGAGACAACTCGTGCTTGCCTTCACCGTCGATTATGACTATGTCCCTGTCGTTCAGTGATACTACTACCTCGTTGTACAGCTCCAAAGCCATGCCTGCGCAGTCAAATGCTGAACCAAGATTTGCAGTCGTAGCAGGAGCCTTGACTCTAACTGCTTCCACGAACAACACCTCAAATTCAATTGCGCACGCCCTGCAAAGGAGCAGGGATCCTGCCAACTCGAGTCACAAATCTGCTGCAACCAAAGGCACTTACGGGCATTATTGGTGCTCCTCCGAGCAACCCGCCGAACTCAACCAGATCTCCGGCTGACTTCCCGGGCACTGGGATCAACCTGACCGCCGTAGTCTTGTTGTTCACTACCCCAATGGCGATCTCATCTGCAATAATCCCGGCGATAGTTGTCTCAGGCGTATCCCCGGGCACTGCAACCATATCAATGCCTACAGAGCAGACAGAGGTCATAGCCTCAAGCTTCTCAATAGTAAGCGCTCCTGATTCTACTGCTTCGACCATCCCTGCGTCTTCACTGACAGGTATGAACGCGCCGCTCAGCCCGCCTACATAGGTCGTGGCCATGCATCCACCCTTCTTGACTGCGTCATTCAGGATTGCCAAGGCCGCGGTAGTACCAGGGGCACCGCACCTATCAACGCCCATCGCTTCGATGATGTCTGCGACGCTGTCGCCGACTGCCGGGGTAGGTGCGAGCGATAGGTCAACTATGCCCATGTCAGCGCCCAGTCGCTCCGCTGCTGCTCTAGCGACCAACTCACCAACGCGGGTTATCTTGAACGCGGTGCGCTTTATTGCCTCAATCATCTCTGCAAACCCTGCATTGCCTAGTCCAGAGATCGCCCTCAATACTACTCCGGGTCCACTGACACCTACGTTGACTGTCAGGTCTCCCTGTCCGATCCCATGGAGTGCCCCGGCCATAAACGGGTTGTCTTCGGGGATATTCGCAAAGACAACTAGCTTGGCACACCCGATCGCATTTTGGGCTGCTGTCGCTTCTGCGGTCTTCTTTATGATCACACCCATCAACCGCACCGCATCCATGTTGATGCCCTCACGGGTAGTCGCGACGTTGACGGACGAGCAAACCCGTTCAGTGCTAGCCAAAGCGTCGGGAATAGAGTTGATCAATGCCCTGTCCGCAGGCGTAAATCCTTTCTGGACCATGGCGGAGAAGCCGCCGATGAAGTTGACACCTACAGCCTCGGCAGCCCTGTCCATGACCTGGGCTAATGGAGTGAGGTCCCTTGCTTCAGAAGGCTCTGCGACTAACGAGATCGGTGTGACTGAGATGCGCTTGTTGATAATCGGGATCCCGTAATCTCGCTCAATGCTGTCAGCTACCTCGATCAACCGACACGCGGCCCTGGTGATCTTATCGTAGATCCTCGTACACGTCTGCTCCAGAGACGGCCCTGCACATTCGCGCAACGAAATACCTAGGGTTATCGTCCGGATGTCAAGATTCTCAGTCTCGACCATCCGTATCGTCTCTAGGACTTCTCTTGACGAAATATCCATGAAAAGTGCCTCCTCGCTCAACCTAGACTCTGTGCATGAACCTGAAGACGTCCTCTCGTTGCAACAGTATCCTCAGGCCCATCTCCTCTGCAACTTCGTCCAACTTAGATTTGAGCAAAGAGACCTCTACCTTACATTTCGAAAGACTTACGAGCATGTTCATAGCGAAAAACTCATCAAAGAGAGTTTGGCTGATGTCGAGTATATTGACTCCACAGTCTGCAAGTACAGAAGCGACCTTTGCTACGATGCCAATTTGATCAATGCCTAGGACCGTCACTATCGCTCTATCGCCCTTAGACTGAAGCCTGCTCGAATCATCAGCAATCATTGAAATGTCAAACTTAGAACAAGTCAATCACAGCTCCCCCCAATCGGAGGCCGATTACGGCCGCTTGATTTCTTGGGTATTCCACAGAGGTGCTACGGCCCCTTCTATTTACACAGAAAAACGTAGCCTGTGTCAAGCTACGTTCTCAATCAGTATATACGGCAGTCACATCGGTTGACGTAGGGGCGTTGTCACCCGGCTGCTGTCATACCTGGACGGCCTCTTTGAGAGCCTTCCCCGGCTTAAACGCAGGTACCATTCTCGCGGCAATAGTGATGTCTTCACCGGTTTGTGGGTTTCGCCCAATCCTGGCCGCTCTCTCTCTAACCTCGAATGTTCCAAAGCCCAACAACTGCACTTTGTCGCCGGAGGCTAGCGCTTGAGATATGCACTCCAGCACAGCTTCAACAGCGCTTCCTGCGTCTTTCTTGCTCAACCCGCTCTTTTCGGCGACGGCGGCTATCAACTCAGCCTTGGTCATGCCGTTCCACCTCCCGTCAGGACTAGCATAACCAGCCGAGTGTATCTTTATTTGATGCAGTAATGGCGACCAGGATTCCAGTCAGGTTTGACTACAGTATGATACAGATCAACCCGCCGCTTCCTTCGTTCACAATGCGCTGAAGCGCCTCCTGGAGTTTGCGCTGAGCGTCTTCGGGCATTCTAACGAGCTTGCTCGCGAGACCCTCTTTTATCAGCTGATGGAGTGGGGTTCCAAGGAAGTCCTTTTCCCACACAGCAGTGGGATCGCTCTCAAACTCGTCAGTCAGCTTGCGAACAAGCTCTTCTCCCTGTTTCTCTGTGCCGACTACGGGTGACACCTCAGTCTCTACGTCCACCCTGATCATGTGAATAGAAGGGGCCTTTGCCTTGAGACGCACTCCAAACCTGTTGCCATGACGAATCAGGTCCGGCTCGAAGAACGAGATCTCTTCAAGTATAGGTGTAACTATGCCGTATCCACTCTGGCGGACATCAGTCAGGGCGGCCGCGACCTTATCATACTCCCTCTTGGCGAGGCTGAGCTGTTGAACCAGAGAAATGACGTGATGCTCGCCCTCTATCGGCAGTCCGGAGATATCAGACAAGACGCGATAGTACAGCTCCTCGGGTGCGGTTAGGCTAATAGTCGCTGCCCCGTCTCCAAGATTGACTTCATCGACCCTGTAGGACCGAATGTAGTCGTGTTCGCCAAAAGCAGCCGCAGCACTGCTGACATCCCTTACGATATGTATCCTGTCAACAACGTCCTCTATTGCAGCCCGGTAGCTCTGCTTGAGCTGGTGATCCTCACTAAGCTCCGCAATCCATCTGGGAATCCTTATATTTACCTCTCTCACCGGGAATTCATAGAGCACGCTCTTAAAGAGCCCTATAGCTTCTTCCTCTGACATGTTCATGCAGTCAAGAGGCACTACCGGCGTTCCGTACGTCTCTGACAGCTGCTCTGCAAGTTCCCGACAAACTGACCCCTCTGGCCGAGTCGAATTGAGTACAACGACAAAAGGCTTTCCAATCGCTTTGAGCTCATCTATAACCCGCCGCTCAGCGTCAACATATGCTCTTCTTGGTATCTCCGTAATGCTGCCGTCCGTAGTTACAACGATCCCTATAGTCGAGTGGTCCTCAATCACCTTTTGTGTTCCGATTTCTGCTGCCCTTTGAAACGGAATCGGCTCGTCAAACCAGGGGGTAACGACCATTCGAGGACCTTCGTCAAGGAGGTATCCAATCGCCCCCTCGACTGTGTAGCCGACGCAGTCGACCAACCTCACGCTTGCAGCGGTGGCCTCATCGAGAGCTATTGTCACTGCCTCACTTGGCACGAACTTTGGCTCTGTGGTCTGGATCTGACGTCCAGCCCCGCTCTGAGGCAGTTCGTCTCTAGATCTCTCTCTGTCGTAAGGGTCGGTAATCCTGGGGAGAACGAGAAGATCCATAAACCTCTTGATAAATGTGGACTTCCCGGTCCTGACTGGTCCGACCACGCCCAAGTATATTTCGCCGTCTGTTCGCTTGGCGATGTCTTCGAAGATATCAAAAGTCTGCATATGATCCTACCCCCTACCGTACACACGTTTGCCAACGAGAAGTAGCCGACCGCCTGCTAGTAGATGTATATGAACAGACCGACGAAATATGACCCAAGCAGAAAAAAAGTCCTAGGACGGCTCAAGCACGGACAGGAGGCAGTGACTGTCTATCACATGTCATCCAGCGACAACAAGAACAGGTGAAAAAGCGATTGCAGATCGAAGAGATTGTGGTCAATCACGGGCTGGAGGTAGCCCATGTCGCCCGTCTCCAGATAGCGGCTGAAAGCGAGAGGCACTCCACCGGCTGGTATGTCTTCGCCACGAGTTGATCCAAGAATGTGCTGCTCGATAGTGGTGAGCCGGCAATCGGGAAGCTCTTCTCCGTAGTGCTTTCTCACGTGATGCAGCAGGTCGATATTGACCTGATTCAGTGTTCGGCCTACACCAAGAGAGTCCGCTCTGTAGTTCAGATAAGGCACGTCAAACGCCTTTCCGTTGTAGGTGACCACCACGGAAAAGCTCGAGAGGTCTGACATCGCCTCTTTTAGCATTGCGGCCTCGAGATGGTAGTCTGTAGCGAGGTATTGTCTGGTCTTGTACCCGTCTTCAGACAAAGAGAGGACTCCTACCAGGATAATGGGGAAGTTGAACCTTAGGCCGAGCGTCTCGATGTCCAGGACCGCGATGTCGCTGAACGAAAAGAAGCTCAAGAGCTCAGAATACGAAGCCCCGCTTAGGGCGAGGGTAGCGTAGTCGCGCTCCTCTATCGCCCTTACAACTTCTGCGGCGCGTTGGCTCCAGGTCGGATGCTCCGTCAACTTGACTAGGTCAGTAAACCCTCGTTCCTTTAGCCTGGACTGTCTGTACAGGCCTATCCCTCTAGTCAGGGTTAGGTTTTGGAGAATATCTTGCTTCCGAGGCTCTGCTATGGGACTGTCCAGGGGAAATGAACGGACTACTCGGTAGCATCCGTCAAAGCCGCCACACTCATTTTGCTGTGTTGCCGAACCCATGCTGATACGATGCTCCCCTAGCGCTCATCGATTCGAGCTTTGTAAAAGAGGGCTCGTGAAGAATCTGCGGGGACCTCAACCGTAAACGTCGCGTACTCGCGCCTGGATAGGTCGCGGGAATGAGATATTGGCTTGGCATCGACAGTCGCACTGATCACAATCCAACTGCCGGTGCCCATGTATTCGTAGATAGTCACAACTACAGGCTCAGGCGAGTCATTGTCTATGTTGATCATATAAGACACGTCCCGAATACTGCCGGAGCCGGTGACCTCGTCTCCGGTCTTAACACGCTGGACCGTGACATCGGGTTGATCCAGGGTTCGGACAGTAAACCATGAGTACTCCTTGGGCTTGTGAATCTTGCCCTGAGCACACAGAGAGACAAAACCGTCGAGGTCCAAGGAGTATATGGTGGCGGGCGAAAATGGAATGAGCAGTCCCCGGTCCTGCAGTCCTTCCACCTTTATGAGCTCGGTAACCTCGTACAACCCTGAATCAGGATTGACTTCAGCCGTAACAATGGTCCGAGCGGGGCTTAAGGCATAGTCGTTGCTGAGGAACAACCGCTTCTCGCCTGAAGGCAGTGTGACAGACGACGGTATCGAATGCCCAAAGCCCAGTTCTGCCAGGCTGAAACTAAACATCGCGTTCTCAAAACGCTTCCCGGAATCATTTGTTACAGTGAGCCACTCTGACAGGAGCAACGACTCAGAATCGCTGTCAAAAAAACCTGTATAGCTCAAGGACGCGTAGAGGTCATCCGTTACGTAGTTGACCTCTAGGCTCGCACCGAGCACGTTGTCCATAGCTATGACTTCGACGTACAGTGTTGCGGAATCGTCTGCGTGAACTAGTCGATAACCACTGATCTCGACTTCAGCAGGTGCGTTCCAGACCGAGAGAAAGATACTGTTTTCTACAATCGACGTAGGCATGTTGGCAAGTTCCAGAGTGCTTCTGCCCGCGCACAAGTCAAGGCTACGGATCTCCCTGACAGAGGCTCTCCCTTCAGACATCACTCTGACATAGATGGCTTCTTCTGCAATCGAAACCTCCCTCGGTGATTGGAAAAAACCATCAAACTGGTCGTCGCACGAGTCAGCAAAGGAACTGACGGTGTCGTCCAACTCCAGATCAACCGGAACGGGTGATTCGGTTAGGTACTCAGTCGCTGGATCCGGAGCGCCATAGGTCTCGCTATCACCATCAGCAATCGGTCCCAGTTGAAATTCGGACTCGAACTCGGACATCAATCCAAAGACAGGGTTGACGCCGCTATCCCCTGGTGACTCAGACACGGCAGGCGGCTGAATCCCATCATCGAGCACGTGATCTATCAGCGCACTGTTCTGTCCGAAATCTATCAGATAGTCAAGCGCATCGAGCAATTCGATGTCCGGGTAGTGTGCAAAAGACTGGAAACTAGAAAGAGAAAGAAAGGCTGCAATCAGTACAGCGAGGATTGCCCTTCGCATTTTGTGTGCTCCCTTCGAAGATATGCCTGAACGGCCAGAGCCACAAAACCCTGACCTTCTTCGCCCAGTACAAAGGTGAGAAACTAATCACCCCGCCTCGCTCAGCAGCTGCTCAGTAGCTAGCGAGCGTGATCAGTGTCACGCTCGCTGAGCTGTTGGATTCGATATGCTACGAAGTCTTTTTTAGTGCCTGCAGTGGAGGTACTAGGCCCCGCTTGACTTCGGAGGCATGGCGGGACGTCGCCTTCAGACTTTCGGTCAAGCAGTCACATACATCCCAGGGGTCAACCTTATCACCGCATGTAAACACGTCTATAGCAGCATATCCCAATTCGGGCCAAGTGTGTATCGCAAGGTGTGACTCGGACACGACTACTACACCGCTCACTCCTTGCGGGCTAAACTTGTGAAAAGCAACTTCTCTTACCTCAGCACCAGCTGAGAGGGCAGCATCAACCATCGTCTTCTCGATTAGCCCTATGTCATCGAGAATCTGAGGATCACACCCATAAGCTTCACACAGGACATGACGCCCCAGTGCATGGTTCATCCCAGCTCAACGCCCCCTTTTCTTGCAGAAACGCTCAGGAGCCTGCGCTCCAGCCAATACTCATTGTAGCAAAATGCTAGGGGATGTCAAGCAAGTTCAGCGAATAGTCACAGATACTCGCCATTTCCTCAGAAATACTTCGCCAAAGCCTCAAATGCGCAGATTCCTGTCATCAATCATGCGTTGAAAGCCTGCCGCAACATTGGTGACAGTGTGATGCCAGTACATCCCGCCCTGCAAGAACGCGCAATAGGGCGGCCGAATCGGCCCGTCGCAGCTCACCTCTATTGACGACCCTTGTACAAACGAAGGTGAGGCCATAATGACCTGATCCTCATACCCAGGCATCTGTCCTGGCTCAGGTGCAAACGCACTGTTGACGGGCCCTGCAGACTGAATACCCTTGCAAAAGCTGACGAGCTGTTCTGAGCTCTTAAGCCGAATCACCTGGACAATATCGCTGCGCGTGCCGCAGTAGTCTGGAATCGACTCAAATCCCAGCATCTCGGCAATCCTAGCCGAGACTACAGCCCCTTTGAGCGCCTCAGCAACAACAGACGGTGCGAGGAAAAACCCTCGGAGATAATCTCTGTTTGTCCCGTGCGTTGGCCCTACTTCGCGCCCTATGCCCGGTGCAATGAGTCTAGAGGCCGTCTCCTCAACAATCCAAGACTTCCCGACGACGTAGCCTCCTGAGGGCGCCAATCCGCCGCCTGGGTTTTTGATCAACGATCCAACCGTCACATCTGCACCGACCTCAAGGGGCTCGCGGCTCTCTACGAATTCACCGTAGCAGTTGTCGATGAGAATGACCGAGTCCGGGCTGTGCTGTTTGATGATTGTGCAGAGTCGCCTGAGGTCGGCGATACTGAGCGAGGGCCTGAGCGAGTATCCCCTCGACCGCTGGATCATGCAGACTCTCGGAGACTGCACCAACTTGGCTGCAAGCTTGTCCTCATCGATTGTGCCTTCAGCAGAGAAAGGCACCTCGTCATACATCACTCCGCGGCTTTTCAGGTTGCCTGTGGCATTGCCGTTGTCAATCCCAATCACAGTCCTCAGAGTCTCGTACGGCGGCCCTCCGACAAAGAGCAGAGTATGGCCGGGCAGAAGCAGCGCTGACAGGGCTATAGCGAGCGCATGGGTGCCTGATGCAAACTGGGCTCGGACGAGTGCGTCTTCACCTCCAAAGACCTGAGCGAAGATTGCATCGAGCTTCTCTCGTCCGGAGTCGCCATACCCGTAGCCTGTCGTGCCCAAGAGGTCGCTGTCAGACACCCTGTTGGACACGAAAGCAGCAACCACCTTGTGGTGGTTGCGAACTGCCGTCTTCTCGATCTCTAGGAACACGTCACGGCAATCAGAAACAGCTGTCTCAACAACTGCGGAAAGTTCACTGCAAATGCCCAAGAGGCCAAGAGAATGTGCAATTTCCTCAGACAAAACCGTTACCTCCAAGACGTTTGATTGGAACAAGCTTGGCTGATAGGGCCTCTTAAGGTGTGTTCTACTAGCGTCTTGGGCTTTCCTGCTCCTAACCCGTCCAGCCTGCAGAGTCGATCTCCTGGATGTCATCGGGTTCAATCGTCATCAGCTGTTCTCTCGAAAGAGGCCCCGACCTTGCGAGAATGCGCACTGCGTGGAGGCGGATGGCCTGCTCAATGAGGTTTCTCACCCACCTGGCGTTTCCATGATCCAGCCTGCGGTTTTGAACCATAACAAACAGTTTGCGCCTGGCACGTAGACTAAAGACGTACTCGCGTTCCCTGAGCATGATCTCAGCTATCTTGATCAACTCATCCGGAGTATAGTCAGGGAAGTCAATATGAAACGGAAATCGCGACCTGAGTCCGGGATTGCTGCGAAGAAACGAGGCCATTTCATTGGGATACCCGGCGAGTATGAGCACCAGCGATGTCTTGTAGTCTTCCATTGCTTTGACCAGAGTATCTATGGCCTCCTTGCCGAAGTCTTTGTGCCCCCCCCTCGCCAGGCTATAAGCCTCATCTATAAAAAGGACCCCACCCATGGCCTTTTTAATTTGCTCTCTTGTGCGCTGTGCAGTATGCCCGATGTACTCTCCGACTAGGTCAGCCCTTTCTACCTCAACGACATGTCCCTTCTCAAGGACACCCATTTCCTTGTAAAGCTTCCCCAAGATCCGGGCTACTGTGGTTTTGCCTGTTCCAGGATTCCCTTTAAAGATCATATGGAGCACCTGAGGCTCAGTACGCAGCCTGGCCTCTCGTCTCATCTGCTGAACCTCGATAAGTGCGCGTATCTCCTCTACGATCCTCTTTACCTTCTTGAGTCCTACGAGGAGATCAAGTTCTGCCATGACCCCTTGGATCTTCTGGTTCCTTATCTCCTCATCAGATTGAGGTTTGAGCGTCTGTGAATTGGTGGTTCTCACGAACTCGACGACTTTGGCCGGAGCTAGGCGCCCAGTGTCGAACGACCTGAGATCGTCTCTGCTGCTTACCGGGACAATTGCCATGAAACTCATCCACCCCCAAAGAGACACCGCTGCATAGTATGCAGCAAGCTCCGGGGGTGTGACAATGGCACGTGCGCCTATGTATAAGGAATGGCTGCCAAGACCTGCGCAACGGGACGTTTCACAAAAGCACCGCGTCTAGGGTTATTCTACGGAGTCGATTGAGGGCTGCGGCCCGCGGCAGCAGTCGAGGGGCTTCACAGACTCGGTTGGAGTAACAGTAGATACGGCATGTTTGTACAACAAATGCTGCTTTCCTTCGGACTCCAAAACGATGGTAAAGCTGTCAAAGCCGCGCACTACACCCCTCAGCTTACACCCATTTATCAGGAACACATTGACCACGGTCGAGTCCTTGCGCACCTGGTTTAGGTACCCGTCTTGGAGGTTGATTGGCGTTTTCGCACCCATCATTGCATCCCTCTCCTCACTGATCCGGCTGTAGGGAGTCTCAGCTTCGGTTGCAGGCCCGCGGCATCGCACTCGATTTGATCATTCTACTGAGCCATTAGCTATTCCTTCCACGACTCGCTTCAATCTGCTGATCACAGCCTGCCTCTCAGATTCCGTTGTGGCAGGGAGCCACTCCAGGTCTGTGTACCGCCTAAACCAGGTGATCTGGCGCTTCGCATAGCGCCGCGTGTTTCGCTTGAGTGTTTCCAGTGCCTCGTCAATGGATGCACGGCCTTCGAGATACTCAATGATCTCCTTGTAGCCGATCGCCTGCCGCGCGGTCGCCAGGCGTTCGCCGTATCGTTCGAGGAGCCAGGCCACCTCTGAAATCAATCCGTCTGCTACCTGCTGGTCGACACGCTTATTGATCCGTTCATAGAGCACGTCCCTGTCGACATTGAGGGCGAACATAGCTGAATCATAGCGCGGCTTGCCTTTGGTCATCAGCGAGCTCATTGGCTTTCCTGTTGTGTAGTAAACCTCTAGAGCCCTGATTATCCTCCTCTTGTCATTTGGGTGAACACGGACTGCGGACTCAGGGTCTACTTCCAGGAGCTCTCGATAGAGCGATTCGTACCCCTCCTTCTCTGCTCTCTGCTCAAGCGACAACCGCAGCCGTGTTCCTGCGGACTCCTCCGGCAGCTCAAACGACTGCAGCACGGCATCGATGTAGAATCCCGTCCCGCCGACTATGAGCGGCACGTTTCCTCGAGCGTGTATCTCGTCTATCGCTTCATTGGCGAGTCTCTGGTACTGCGATACAGTAAACCGCTGGTCTGGGTTGCATACGTCGATCAAATGGTGCTTGACCAAGCGTCGTTCCTGCGAAGTGGCCTTGGCTGTACCTATGTCCATGTGTCTGTATACCTGCATGGAGTCGGCAGACACAACCTCCACAGGGCATTCCCGAGCCACCTCGAGGGCGATCTTGGATTTCCCGGAAGCCGTTGGCCCGGTCAGCACTACGACAGCCCTGTTGCCGTCCTCACCCAATTCAAGCACCTCCAGTCGCCAATCAGTCGCATTCTCCGTCTACGCTAGACGTCTATTACTCCGTAACTAATCCTCTTGCCCCTCAATACTTTAAACCCGAGTTCCTGCAACCTGCTGCCGAAGCTACTGTCCTTCATTACCACTCGGCGTTTCGCGACCCTGACAGCCTCCTCTATATCGCTGTCGGCCGGTGCAGCCGGGCTTGCAAATATCCTAACAATGTCAAGACCGGTTGAGGTCTCTACCGTTTTCTCAAACATCGGGTCAAAATAGACAACATCATACTGTCTGTCAGGTGTCTTTCTCAAAAAATCGCTGTAGTCCGCGTTGAAGACCTGTACTCGTCTCATTGCGTCTACGAGCTCTGACAACGGGTCTTCGTGAGTGGAAAGGCCGATCGAGACGATTTCACTAAGGAGACTTGAAATCTCGAGAGCATGGACAGAACCGGACTCTCCGACCGCGAAGGATGCTACGATCGCATCTGACGCCAATCCACAGGTGCAGTCCAAAACGGTGTCCCCGGGCGACAGCCCCATGACCTCCACCATCCGGTCGCGCTGGCCTCTGGTCAACTGCATGATCCTGATCTTTGCCATATTTGGATGAAACCAAAAAGCGGACTCACCGATGTGCAATGAAATCCTGCCCGATTCGACTACGACTGCACCGGATGCAGAGCCGATGACATCACTGAGGCTGCGGTTTTTCCGCCTCACGTATGGGATACTGAGCCGCTTGGACACTCTGCGAGCAGTTGCCTCCAAAGAGTTCTCGTGCGACAGGGAGGTTGTGACGACTAGTCGCAGGCTGCATGAATCAGACTGTCCTGGATCACGAGCAATCCTCATCTCCTGCCCACACGCCTCTCAATGTCGCCTTTAGAAAACGTCACCACAATAGGCCTCCCATGGGGACAGTAGAGCGTGGTGGCGCTCGTGAATAGCGCATCAAGGAGTGCCGCCATCTCGTCTGCTGACAGCCTGTGATTGGCTTTCACTGCAGACTTGCACGCGAGGCGGGCACACATTTCGTTGACGAGTGCCTGAGAGAGCGCCCCGGCGTCTTCAGCTGCAGGCTCGTCTCGAATCGCTGACAAGACATCTTGCAGAACCTCTGTGGCATCGTCACACTCAAGAAACGCAGGGACTGACCGGACCAGGTAGGTACGCATGCCAAAAGGCTCCAGAACAAAGCCTAGTTTATCAAGGCTTTCTTTATTCTCCTCTACGACGGAGGCCTCCACAGCAGACAGGACGAGGGTATCCGGGATCAGGACTTCCTGTGATTCTATGCCACTGGATTGCAGTTTCTTGACGATGTCATCATAGAGCAGACGTTCCATTGCCGCGTGCTGGTCAACTATAAACATCGTATCCTCTGTCGCTGCCACAACATACGATTCCCAAATCTGGCCTACGACTGACAAGCCCACGGGCCTCGCAGGCATCGGGCTGTCTTCTGATGGCAGAAAAGAAGCGGTGCCAGTCTGCACATCAGCACTGTGAGCGCTGCGGCCGACGATCGTGGGTGCGTCTGCTGCAAACAGAGAGCCTGCCTTCATATCCGATGGGACGTAAGAACTCCGTGATCTCTGATGCACGTCATAAGCCTTAGTCTCTCCAGAACGGGACGAGGAGGTTGCAACAGAAGATCCAATCGCCGATGCCACGGCCTTTGATACCAGCGCAAACAGGCCCTGTTCATCAGCAAATCTGATCTCAGTCTTTGCCGGATGCACATTGACATCGATATTCTTGGGATCTACTTCGACGACAACAACTCCCACAGGATAACGGCCTGAAGGCAGTGTGGTCCCATATGCCTTGGACACAGCTGCAGCGATCAAGTTGCTGTAAACATGCCGGCCATTCACGACCACTACCAGGTCACGCCTGCTTGAGCGTGAAACCGACGGGTTACTGACGTAACCGTGTACAGACATTCCGCCGCTTCCAGCAGCAAACTTGACGAGCGATCTCGCTGTATCGAGCCCCATCAACTCTCCGAGTGTCTGGAAGAGGTCGCCCGAGCCGGAGGTAAACAGGGTCTGCCTGCCGTTTGAGACAAGGCTAAACGCTACTTCCGGATGCGCCAAAGCTTCTCCAGCAACTACCTCGGTGATGCGCCGCATCTCGGTACTCGGATGCTTTAGGAACTTCCTTCTGGCCGGCGTGTTGAAAAAGAGGTCATCGACAGTCACAGATGTGCCGGGTGCTGATGGATGATCGGAGACAACTGGCGGCCGCCCGCCCTCTACGACGACCTTCGTTCCTCGCTCTGATCCTAGAGCTCGCGTGACCATGGTTAGACGGGAGACAGCAGCGATGCTCGGCAATGCCTCGCCCCTGAACCCGAGCGTCTTGACTTCGAGTATGTCTTCAGCGGACCGTATCTTGCTTGTTGCGTGTCTCTCAAGGGCAAGCAGAGCGTCCTCGCGGCTCATCCCCTCTCCATCGTCTGTGACAGCTATTGACCGGGTGCCTCCGTCAACTATGGAGATATTGACTCGACTCGCCTTTGCATCAATCGAGTTCTCGATGAGCTCCTTGACAACCGAGGCAGGGCGCTCAACGACTTCACCTGCAGCTATCTTGTTGACCACCGACTCATCGAGGATGCTTATTCGCCCTGACACCACCGGACCCCCTCTCGAGCTCGCTCAGAGAAATCGTGCAAGATCGTTAAGGCCTGAATCGGAGTCAGTTCAGAGCAGTCCACCTTTGCGAGTTCTTGTATGATCTCATCTATTGCCGTATCAAACAGTGATGCTTGAATCGCAGATGCCCTGGGTTCGCCCACATTGCCTGCAGTGGCTGACTCGGAGGCGGCAAGCCGGTCAACCAGCCGTGCAGACGTCTGCTTCTCAATGACAGATTGGATATGTCGTGCACGGGAGATCACAGACCTAGGCAAACCCGCCCGCCGGGCAACCTCTATTCCGTAGCTCTTGTCGGCTCCGCCCTCTACTATCCGGTGCAAGAACACGACTTGATCTCCCTCATCTGAAACATCGACCCTGTAGTTCTTGACGCGTTGATACATAGACTCCAGATCAGTCAATTCATGATAATGCGTGGCAAAGAGCGTCCGAGGCCTGAGTCCCTTCTTCTCATGAAGGTACTCCACGACTGCCCACGCAATGCTGATACCATCGTAAGTGCTGGTTCCGCGTCCTACCTCATCCAAGATTATCAGGCTTCGGGTCGTAGCTTCACTCAGGATGACTGAGACCTCGCTCATTTCTACCATGAACGTGCTCTTGCCGGCTGCCAGGTCGTCCGATGCGCCAATACGAGTGAATATGCGGTCAACCAGTCCGATTGAGGCAGACGACGCAGGAACGAAGCTGCCCATCTGAGCCATTATGGTGATAAGTGCGACCTGCCTCAGATACGTAGACTTGCCGGACATGTTCGGCCCAGTGATTATTAGGATCTGGTCGCTGTCAGATCCGATCTTTGTGTCGTTTGGGACAAACCGCCCCTCAATCTCCATGGTTTCAACTACAGGGTGACGGCCGTCGATAATCTCTATGTCAAGGCCAGTGTGGACCTCGGGCCTGCAGTAATTGCTCTCAAGAGCGACCTTACTGAGCGACACCAGCGTGTCCACTACACCCAGTGCAGCCGCAGCGTTCCTGATCCTATGCACGTAGGACTTGACCTCGTCGAGCAGCGCCTCAAGCAGTGACTTCTCGAGCTCGAGACACCGCTCCTCTGCAGACAGGATCTTCTCCTCTTGAGCCTTGAGCTCCGGTGTAACAAATCGTTCAGCATTGGCCAATGTCTGCTTACGAATGTAGTCACTGGGCACCAGGTCTAGATTGGGTTTAGTGACCTCGATGTAGTACCCAAAGACCTGGTTGTACCCGATCCTCAGGGACTTGATACCCGTGCGTTCTCTCTCAGACCGTTCGAGCCCGGCGATCCAGTTGCGGCCGGAACTCTTGAGCTGCCTGAGCTCGTCCAGCTCGCCGTTGTACCCGCTTCGAATAACACCGCCGTCTCTCACGACAGCGGGCGGGTCATCTACTATCGCTCTCGCAAGAAGCTCGACCAAATCTTCGAACAGGTCAATCGCGTTGTTGCACTCACAAAACAGCTCGCTCGTGCAGTGCGAGAGGTTGTCCTTGACCGCTCTTAGCCTAGACAGCGAGTTTCTCAGGGAGACCAGGTCCCGAGGTGTTGCCGTGCCCATAACCACTCTGCCGCACAGTCGCTCGAGATCCTGAATTCCCTTGAGCGACTCGGCGATGCCCTCGCGCAAGAAGAGGTCGCTTACAGCCTCCTCGACAGCGTCAAGTCTGCGTGTGATGTCATCTACAGACATCAACGGCTGCTCTATCCACTGCCGAAGGGTGCGAGACCCCATGGGTGTCTCCGTCCTATCGAGCACTGACAGCAATGTGCCTTTGCGCTGCTCTTCACCGAGAGAACTCGTCAACTCGAGGTTCCGCCTAGCGACCCTATCTAGTTGCATGAACTCACCGGGCGTGCGAATCACAAGGGTGTTTATATGCTCAAGGCTCGTCTTCTGCATATCCGACACATAACTCAAGAGAGCGCCAGCAGCCTGAACGGCCTCCGGCTGATCCGAACAGCCAAGCGCTGTCAAGTCAGGCACCTGGAAGTGGTCACATAGCCTCTGAACACATGATTCATAATCAAACTGAGACGGGCCAACCCGGGTAATCACCGCGCTCTGGATCGCCTGCTTCAGCTCTGCTGCGAAAAGAGCGGCGTCGGATGTATCAGCTATGATGATCTCACTCGGATGGATCCTGTACAACTCGCTAAACATCTCTGACTCTGTAGTTGTCTGCGATACGTAGAACTCACCGGTTGTGACATCCATCCATGCAAGCCCAATATGCTCTTTCGCCAAGCTCACCGAAGCTATGTAGTTGTTGTCAAATGAGTCGAGCATTTGTTCATCTACGACTGTCCCGGGGGTCACAACCCTGACTACCTGTCGTTTCACCAAGCCGCGGGCTTTGGCCGGGTCCTCGACCTGTTCGCATATAGCGACTTTATGACCTTGCTTGACTAGGCGCGCAATATAGCCGAGCGAGGCGTGGTAGGGCACTCCGCACATAGGGATGCGGTTGCCCTTCCCAGCCTCTCTCGAGGTAAGTGTTATATCCAACAGCCGACTGGCAAGCTTTGCGTCCTCTCCAAACATCTCGTAAAAGTCACCGAGCCTAAAAAAGAGGATGCAGTCCTTGTACTCAGCCTTGATGTCGAGATATTGCTCCAGCATCGGAGTGAGCTTCGCCATCTGGCACTAACTCTCCCTCCAGGGTCCACGTCTTTGCCTCAGTTATACGGACTAGTGCAGGAGAACCAATAGCCAAGTCCTCAGTTGGATCGAATGTCACAATCTTATTCGTCCTGGTCCGGCCCTGATGTTTAGTCGGGTTCGTCTTGCTCGGCCCTTCGATTAGCACCTCAACGACTTGCCCGAGCATCTCCTGATTTTTTTCCTTACTGATCGAGTTCTGAACCTCGATCAACTCGTAGAGCCGCTCCATTCTCTCATCTTTGGGGACCTGGTCCTGCATACTTGCTGCGGGAGTGCCTACTCTCGGCGAATACGCAAACGTGAAGGCCGAATCAAATCTGACCCTTTTAACCATGTCAAGGGTGTCATCGAAGTCCTCGCGAGTCTCTCCGGGAAACCCGACAATGAGATCAGTAGTAATGGCGCATGACGGAATCCGCTCTCTGATCTTGTCAATGAGCCTCAGGTAGTCCTCTCTGGTGTACCGCCTGTTCATTCGCTCAAGCACCGAATTGCTGCCAGCCTGAAGCGGCAGATGTATATGCTCGCAGATGTTTTCCCCTTCAGCTATGACATCTATTAGCCGCTCCGACATGTCTTTGGGGTGCGAAGTCGTAAACCTGAGTCTCTTGACACCGTCGATCTCACTGACATCGCGCATGAGTGACGCGAAGTCATAGTCGCCCGGCAGATCCTTGCCATACGAGTTCACATTTTGGCCTAGGAGGGTGAACTCTGAAAAGCCTTCACCAACCAACTTTCGGACTTCCTCGAGTATGCTCTCCCTAGGTCTGCTCCGCTCGCGGCCGCGAACATATGGGACTATGCAATAAGAGCAGAAGTTGTTGCATCCGTACATCACTGTGATCCAGGCTTGAAATCCGGGTTTGTGCTTGATAGGCAAACCTTCTATGACTTCGCCTTCAGACTCCCAGACTTCTATCACTCGCGTCCCGCCGGCCTGAACCTGCCTCAACAGCTCCGGAAGCCTGTGCAGATTGTGTGTTCCAAACACCAGATCGACGTATGGGTAGCGATCTCTCAGCACGGACAGTTCTGACTCCTGCTGAACCATACAACCGCAGACAGCGATCAACAAGTCAGGATTGCGTTCTTTCAACCGTTTGAACTGTCCAATCCTTCCATAGACCTTTCGCTCAGCGTTGCGTCTGACGCAGCAGGTGTTGAGTATGATGAGGTCCGCCTCATCAGGAGACTCGGCCTCAAAATAGCCAAGTGACTCGAGCATGCCAGCAATTTTCTCCGAGTCGTTTTCATTCATCTGGCAGCCATAGGTTTGTAGGAAGTAACGTGCACTAGCGCATTGCACCGGCAACACACCTCTCAGCAATACAGCCCACAGCTGGCCTGAGCAGAGCTGCCAGTCCAAGGCCGCGGGTCGACTTCATATATTGTACCACTGAAATAGTGCTCCTACAAGCGAAGCGCCCGCTCCGAGGAACGCAGTGAAGCTGCGTGTTCCGTGCTCAAGTCAAGCCGGCCTGAAGATCTGAGCTTGTGTATCAATCACATATGGATGACCAACCATCAACGTGAAGTTACGAGAGCCATGTCCTGCGGAGACTCCGTAGATCGCTGGCCCGTTGAGCTCGAGCAGCCTGCGCCGAATCAACCTATCTACAGCGCCGGGACAACCAGTGAAGTCGCAGAGGACAACACCGCAAACCTTACGAAACACTCCGGCGAGTTCCAGCTGAGTGAGCATTCTATCGATACGGTACAACGGCTCCTTGACTTCCTCAAGAAACAGCAGGCATCCATTGAAGTTGGGCATGTAAGGTGTGCCAAGGAGGGAACACATCATCGACAAGTTGCCTCCAAGCAGGACCCCGGATGCCTGGCCGTGCTTAATCACCTTCACCCTGGATTCGGCAGACTCCGTCAGTGCCCATAGGTCATCCTCCAAGATCCTGCCGAACACAGCGTTGACGAACATGCGGGCGGAGGCTTTGTCCTCCTCTGATACATGTCGCTTGATCGTGGTCAAGACAGGCCCATGATATGTGACCAATCCACATTTGGTGTACAGTGCGGTCAGCAAGGCTGTGATGTCACTAAACCCGACAACGGGTTTTGGATCTGCCGCAACCGACCTGTAGTTGACTGCCCTCAACACCCGCATGCTCCCGTAGCCGCCCCTGAGGCACACAATTGCTCTCACAGTCGGGTCCGACAACGCCTTGTTGAGCTCGGAGACTCTTACCCAATCTGGCCCGGCGAGATATTGTGTCTTGTTTGCACTCCACATCAAGCGCCGTTCGGGGATGTGCACAGACAAGTTTGAACTTGATATGAGTTCTAGGGCGTCGTGAATGTCCCTCAGTGATTGCGCAGGAGAGGCTATAGCGACGACTGCAACCTTGTCGCCTGCGTCGAGCCGTTGTGGAAGCAACATAGGCATCGCCCTCCCAGAGACACCTTATGCGCAAGACGCGCGGTTGCAGTCAGCTACAGGGCGACGCGGAGTTATTCGCATCACACAAATATCTCGACGATATCGCGGTCGATCAGCTTAATAGCCTCTCTGATCGTGATGACAAGCTGAGCGTGGCCTGACATCGCTTTGGCCATTTGCCTGAGAAGGTCAATAGCCCTGCGAAACGCGAGCACAATGGACCCCTCATCTGCGTCTGTCAACGACCTGACATATGCGAAGTCATGCCCTTTGGACCAGGCAAAGGCGGCCTTGGCGAGCGCCTCGTTGTAAACCGTCTCAGTGTAGCCCAGATACTCCGTTTCCCAACCCTTGACCCTCTCAATGACCTCGTACAGACGATAATCTCTGAAAAACGGCTTCCGCGGAGTCGACTCCATTCTGCGCGGCTCGTAGTCTACGCTGACACAGAAGGCTGCGAGTTCGCTGCTGTCCATCGCGTCCAACACCCCTTCTGCGAGCAGCTCCGTTACAAGGAGTTCCTGGATGTGGATGTGTTGAGCTATACGCCCTCTGGGAAGCAATGTCGAGGCCTCAATATACCCCTTGTCTTCGAGAAGGCGAAGCCTGTCGCGGTACTCCTTGGCCTTGGCCTCAGGAGACCCTAGTCTAACAGCTTCGCTGAGCAACAAGCTGAGCCGCTCCTGAGCTTCTCTAAACTGGCGGTATTTCCTCGTACACGAACGACTCCGTTTCCCGCACCGCTCGGGTTTCACTCCATCAACCCTAGCTGCTAGTTCGTTGATGCTCGTCACGAGTGACCTTATTCTTGCTCGGTGCTTGGCTGCCTGCCGTTTCCCCTTGGGCGGCGATTGCTCAAGCCGTTCGAGCTGTCTCCGTCTCCGCTTGAGTTTGCCGAGGTTGCGCCTGTACACGCGCAAGCACGTATTTGACCCATAGTGAGTGCACACACTGCCTTGGAGGCTGGATACCTCGTCCCTTGCAGCTTTGATAAGATCATCCAGGTGACGCCTGCGGTCTCTCAGTCTGTACGAGTCAAATCCTTTGCTAAAAATGTCCCAGATCTCGTCGTAGGTGTACTGAGATGCTAGGTTCAGGACAGTGTTCATTGAGAGACTGAAGCTGCCCTGCAGATCCTCTATCGAATCCTCTGAGAACGACGGCAGGTCGTCGAGACTATGAAAATAGGCATCGACCAGGGTGATCGCTGTTCCCTTTTTGTCGATCCCTCTGCGTCCGGCCCGCCCGGCCATCTGGAAATACTCGCTCTGTTTGAGTTTGCGAAACTCCTTGCCATCGTACTTGGTAGGAGATTCGAAGCAAACGGTCTTGACGGGGTAGTTGATACCCACAGCAAATGTCTCAGTGGCAAACAGCAGCTTGATGAGCCGCTTCTCATACAGCTCTTCGACCAGCCGTTTGAGGGGCGGAAGCAGCCCTGCGTGATGAAAAGCAATGCCCTTTATCAAGCACCTCTCAAGGATCTCAAGGTGTTCACTGCCTCTGACAAACTGCTTGGTGGCTTCGATTGCCGCTCTGACCTCTTCGCGTTCCTCTCCGAGCAGGTAGTCTATACGCACTGCACTCGAAGAAGCATATTCCTCGCACTTGCGGCGACTGAAAACAAAAAACAGACAGGGCAAGTGCTGTTTGTCGAGGCGCTCCACAAGTTCGTGGTAGAACGTCCGAGGGTACTTCATCTCCCTTGTACTTCCCAAAGGGGAGCGTTCGTACAGCGCGTATTGCCGCTTGAGTTCGGCTTTTGTGCCAATCCCGATGCTTGTTTCGAATACGTAATGCTCAAGTGGGACAGGCCGGATGTTGTGCTTTATAGCTACTACAGGATAGTCGCGTATATGTGCCAACCACTCCGAAAACGAGAAAAGGTTCGGCACGGTAGCACTCAAGCCTAGTATCCTAATCTCCTGAGGCAGGAGAATCAGGCACTCCTCCCACACATGTCCGCGATCCTCATCCGAGATATAGTGGATCTCGTCAAATATAGCGTACGAGATCTCGGTCAATGCCTCTCTGTCTTCGAGGATCATGTTTCTGAGTACTTCGGTCGTCATCACGAGCACTGGTGCCTCAGGGTTTATGACAACGTCTCCAGTCAGGACACCGACGTTTATTTCTCCAATCAGGTTCTTGAACTCCTTGAATTTCTGCATGCTCAATGTCTTGATTGGAGCAGTGTACACGGCTCGCCTGCCTTCTCTGGCGAGTTTTTCGATTATGAAGTCTGCCACTACCGTCTTGCCTGACCCTGTAGGCGCCGCAACCAACACCGAGAATCCCTGATCAATAGCACATATGGCTTGGCGTTGAAACTCGTCAAGAACCAAGCCTCTATAGCTGCTATATCGCTCGAGAAGGGCTTCGTCGAGAACAACGCTTCTGGGCTCTTGGTGGGCAAACACCATGACCTCGGTGCCCTCTCGTGCATTGTCAAAATCAAGATCACTGTCCACCGGCTGCCTCACGACCGCCTGAACATCAGTCATTGAACCACCTCGCAGCTCAAGTGCAACGTTCGGCCGTGACAGATACGCTCGCCAGCCCCTGATCAAAGGCAGCTCGGTTGATATCGAGGTATCGCGGCTTTATATTGGCAGCCAAGGCATTGGCGAAGTTGCATTGATCGAAAGGTTTGATGGCAGAGAGCGCGCCAAGCATAGCGGTGTTTGCGACCCTTGGGTTTCCGAGCCTGCGGGCGATGTCCGTGGCACACACGGTGATGATTTTCGCGTTGGGGAAGAAATCCTGAACCGCTACATCGGGATAGTCGGCCTTGCCCTGCAGAACCTGTGCAGGCGGCATTTTGCAATCATTTACGATGCACCAACCCCCATCGCGCAGGTGCGACGCCCATCTGAGGGCCTCCATTATCTCAAAGGCGACTAGATAATCGACAGTCTCAGAGATAGGTGAGTAGACCCGGCGTCCGAATCTGATCTGAGTTGTAACACTGCCCCCGCGCTGGGCCATCCCGTGTACTTCTGCCATCTTTACGTCAAAACCGACCGACACAAGTGCCTCGGAGATCACCCTGCCTGCAAGGATTATCCCTTGCCCGCCAACGCCTGCTATAAGGATGGTCCTTGTGCTGGATTCGTTCTTAGCCTTCATCAACAGTCTCCCTCTCTATTGCGTGAAATGGGCAGACTTGCACACATACGCCACAGCCTGCACACACCTCAGGGTCTATGCTCGCAAACTCCTTGATAGACAGTGCGGGACAACCTATTGACAGGCACAGTTTGCATGACCTGCACTTGTCTTCAATCACATTGGTTCTTGCCATGTGCGCACTCCTAGCGTCCGTTGGGCTCGGCTTCTTGAGCAAGCACGGATGTTTGACGACTATCACAGACGGCTCGTTGAGGCTCAAGGACTCATCCAGTGCACTCTCAATCTCAGAGAGAGAATACGGATTGACTTCTGTCACGCGCTCAATTCCGAGGGCGCGACAGATGTCTCCGATGTCAACCTCGACTGTTCTCTCACCCTTAACAGTATAACCAGTCCCGGGATTATCCTGGTGTCCCGTCATGCCTGTGGTCCTGTTGTCGAGAACGATAGTAACGCAAGACCCGCGGTTGTACACGACGTCCAAGAGCCCGGTGATTCCGGAGTGAAAGAAGGTCGAGTCTCCAATAACAGCTACTACACGAGTGTCCCTGCCGGTCAACGAAAAAGCCTTGGATGCGCCGTGGCCTGCACTGATGCTCGCACCCATACAGATACATGTATCCATTGCAGAAAGCGGCGCAGCTGAACCCAGGGTGTAGCAGCCAATGTCTCCGGTCACCATGATGTTCTTGCGCTTGCGGAGAACGTAAAACACGCTTCGGTGAGGACACCCTGCACAAAGGCTCGGAGGCCTCGCTATTGCAGGTGACGCAGCAGCATCGGGTCCGGCCTCCTCTGGAGCAGAAGAAGAGCCCGTGCCGGATGCCGAGGCAGAACCTGCAGCATTGATTGAGACAGCTTGAGACACTACTTCGGGAGTGAACTCGCCAATGCTCGGAAACACTTGCTTCCCAACGCAATTGATACCTGCACCCTGTATCTGATCCTGCATGAACGGGTCGAGTTCCTCAACAACGTACAAGGTCTTGACTCTCTCGGCCACCTGTCTCACAAGCTCTAGAGGCATGGGATAGGTCATTCCGAGCTTCAGGTAGATCGCGTTGTCGCCAAACGCTTCTCGGGCGTACTGATACGCTACGCCTGCAGCTACCACACCTATTTCAGCCTCAGACTCTCCTTCTGGAAACTCTATCTTGTTTACCTCGATAGTGTTGCTCAGTTCAGTAAGGCGCCTAAGTCTATGTTCGAGGCCCACCCGCAAGATGCGTGAATTCGCCGGAGTAGCAACGTATTTGGAGATCCTACGGGTATAAGGAATCGCTTGAGTTGGCTCTCTTGTACCAAGAGTGACCAAAGACTTACTATGTGCGATCCGTGTGGTTATTCGCAAAAGCACCGGAGTGTCGTACTCCTCGCTGATCGACAACGCCAGTCCCACAAAGTCCTTGGCTTCTTGGCTGTCGGAAGGCTCGAGCATCGGTATTTTCGCGTGCTTGGCGTAGTTGCGGTTGTCCTGCTCGTTCTGTGAGCTGTGCATGCCCGGGTCGTCTGCAGAGACGATTACCAAGCCCCCGGTGACGCCTGTGTAAGCCACTGTGAACAGAGGATCTGCCGCCACGTTCAGCCCGACGTGCTTCATGGCTACAATAGACCGGACCCCTGCGATCGAGGCTCCTATTGCTACCTCGAGCGCCACCTTCTCGTTAGGAGACCATTCGGCGTAAATCTCGTCGTATTTGGCAATCTCCTCAAGTATTTCAGTACTTGGAGTCCCCGGGTAAGCGGCAGCCACGACTACTCCCGACTCGTAAGCCCCTCTAGCTATTGCTTCGTTACCTGTCAAAAGCTTCATTAGTTCCATCATCCTTTGCTAACTGCCCTAGGCGCCGAGGCCTAATTCACGAGCGAGATACTGCTTGCATAAAGGTATGGTTTTGTCCGCGTTTGCGGAGGCAAAGATCGTCACTCTATTCTGCAGCTCAGTAGGATTGTCGAAAGGCATGAGATCTCCTGAACGCAACAGCCCCTCTCGCTGAAGCACCGCCTTTACTTGACGTGCTGTCCCGGCATTTCCGTCGACAACTGGCACGTCGTCACCTATGAGGTGAGAAACCTCGCGCCTAATGAACACATAATGCGTGCAGCCCAGAACTACAGCTGCTACAGGCTTCTTGAGCAGCGGTCCCAACCTGTCCCTTAAGTATGACAGGATCTCGTCGCCTTCGATGTACCCACTCTCTATGAGTTCTACCAGTCCCGGGCATGGCACCGAGACAATCTCCGCGGACTCGGAAAATCGGCTTGCAAGCGTCCTGAACTTCTCTTCTTTAAGAGTAAGAGGTGTCGCCATGACCAACACGACTCCCGGCCTATGCATTTCGACCGCAGGCTTGACAGCCGGCTCCATCCCGATAATTGGAACATCCAGAGTATCCCGCATCTTGGCAACCGCGGCACTAGTTGCAGTGTTACAGGCGACCACAAGGCACTTGACTCCGTGATCCAGCAGATAATCAGCAGCCTGCATCGCCAAAGCTTGCACCTCTGCTGCATCTTTGGACCCGTACGGAGCATTCGCAGTGTCCGCGAAGTAGATATAGCGCTCTCTTGGAAGAACCCGCAACAGTTCTGCAAGGACGCTTATGCCGCCGACTCCGGAGTCAAAAACTCCGATCGGCCTGTCACAGTGTGAGAACATCGGCTGTCGCCTCTCCCTCACGCACCCTGCCTACAACCACACAGTCTACCATACCGACAAAAAGGCCATGTCCAACCAACCCTGGAATCCGATCAAGCTCATTGCTCAAGGCAAGCGGATCGCTAATAGCACCGGTATTCACATCCAAAATCAGGTTGCCGTTGTCGCTGACGACAGGGCCGTCCTTTCCACTGCCCTCTCTGGGCGAGCACGAAAACCCCATTCTCTCGACTTCTCGCGTTACAAGCCCAAGTGCGGCTGGCAGCACCTCTATTGGCACCGGAAATCCCTGGCCAAGACTGGTCACCAGCTTGCTCTCATCTATCACCAACACATAGTGATCGGCAAGTGCTGCGACTACCTTTTCAAGCGTGTGACACGCGCCGCCTCCTTTGATGGCGTTGAAACGCTGGTCCACCTCGTCAGCTCCGTCAACGCACAGATCGAGATTGCTGACAAAGGCAGGGTCGACGACGGTCAACCCGCTCTTCAAGCAGAGCATTCGCGATTGAAATGAAGTGGGGACTACCTCAACGTCCAATCGTTCTAAGCGAACGCGCTCAACGAGCGTCTTGATGAACTCGACTGCAGTCGACCCTGTACCTGCTCCCACTCTCATTCCGTGCCGCACCATCTCTGCAGCTTTGCGGCCTGCAGCCCGTTTTGCCTCGACATTGGCAGATGTTGCTTTCAACTGATCGTTACCTCCTGTCCTCAGCTCTGACTCTAACGGACAGGGCATGAGCTCTCATTCCCTCAGCCTCAGCCAGAGATACAATCATGTCCATGTTTTGGTCAAGCGCCTCTTCGCTGTAGCGGACTATCGACATGCTTCGGACGAAATCAGAAACACCAAGCGCTGATGAGAACCTGGCTGTACCATTTGTTGGAAGGACGTGATTTGTCCCGCAGAAGTAGTCGCCTACAGGCTCAGGACTAAAGGCTCCTGTGTAGATCGCTCCCGCACAGGTGATGCCGTCAATCACCTGCTCATCGTCTTCAACCATTATTTCTACATGCTCCGGCGCTATTGCATTTGTTGCAGCAACTGCCGTATCAATCGAATCGACAACAAATATCGCGCCATACTCAGACAGCGCCTTGGATACTCGGTCGACCAAGTCGTACTCTCTAACCAGAGATTCGACTTCTGCAGCGACTCTGCGGCCCATCTCCTCGGACAGGACGAAGGCGACCGATGACTCCTCGCCGGTACCGTGTTCAGCCTGCGACAAAAGGTCTGCTGCGATAAACCTGGGATTGGCCGACTCGTCTGCTATCACTACGATCTCAGAAGGCCCCGCGTATGAATCAATGCCGACCACTCCATTTACTATCCGCTTTGCAGTGGAGACGTAAGCGTTGCCTGGGCCGACGATCTTGTCCACCTTTTCAACGCTTTCTGTCCCGTAAGCAAGCGCTGCAACAGCCTGAGCGCCCGAGATCTTGAGGATGTTGTCAATCCCAAGGTGGTCGGCAACATACAGTATATGATCGTCAACTCGCCCATCTCTGGGTGCAGTGACAACTGTGATGTGGCTGACGCCCGCTACCAGGGCAGGAACAACGTTCATCATAAGGCTTGAGCACAGGGGCCCGCTGGCGCTCGGCACGCAGACTCCCACGCGCTGTATAGGCAGGATGCGCCTTCTCAAGATCACACCCTTTGGATGCTCCATTTCGTAGGATTCTGGCAGCTGTCTCTTGTGGTACGCGAACAGGTTGTCCACCGCAGCCTTTACCGCAGCTTTGAACGTATCCGAAACGGATTTGCGGGCATCCTGGATTTCCTGCTTGGACACTCTCAAGGTGTCCGGAGACAAGACGATGTTGTCAAATCTGTGCATGTAGTGAAAAAGCGCCTCGTCTCCCCTAGCCCGCACGTCCTCCACTATTTTTCGTGTCGACTCCCATATCTGCGGAGAGATGTCAGTGCTTCTGGAGAGAAGCTTCTGAAAACGAGGGTTGTCCCATTTGAAATCAGTAACTGAAAGCATGTCCACTGCACCTCCAAAAAAGCCTTGCGACAGGATCATTGCCTGCCGCAAGCTGATCCAATCCGGGTCTAGGCGTTGTACGATCTATGAAGCTCGCGCTCTCTCGCGTGACGCTCTATTGCCAGATGTATCAACCGATCTAGTAACTCAGAGTACGGAAGGCCGTTGACCTCCCACAACTTCGGATACATGCTGATCCGGGTGAACCCCGGCAGGGTATTGATCTCATTGACTATGAGATCGCCGTTATCCTTCAGGAAGAAGTCAACTCGTGCCATCCCCGAACACTCCAGCACTTCGAACACTCGCACGGCGGTCTCCTGAACCTTGGCGATGAGTGCCTGGTCAAGATCAGCAGGTATCTGAAGCACTGCGCCGTTTTCATCGATGTATTTCGCATCATAGGAGTAGAAGTCATGGTTTGGCAAGATCTCGCCCGGAAGCGATGCCACTGGATCATCATTTCCGAGCACCGAGCACTCTATCTCCCTGCCTTGTACGAACTCCTCGATTAGCACCTTTCTGTCGTATCTGAATGCCTCATCTATAGCAGGCGACAGCTCCTCAATCGAGTAGACCTTGGATACACCAACTGACGAGCCCAGATTTGCCGGCTTGACAAAGAGGGGCAATCCTAGCTGCTCGACAATATTATCATACGCGGCTCGGTTGCGGTCGCGGTAGCGCACTGTTACCCAGCTGGCGACAGAAATCCCCGCGTCTCTCAGCAGCCTCTTCATAATATCTTTGTCCATGCCTATAGCCGACCCCAATACGTCTGCGCCTACGTAAGGCACGTCCATCATGCGCAATAATCCTTGAAGCGATCCGTCTTCACCATATGTTCCATGTATGATTGGGAACACGACGTCGATCTTGCCCAGGCTGCGGCCTGAACCTATCTCAACAAGAGCTCTATCTTTGCCAACCAAAGCTGGCACGACAGGCGGACAGTCCTTGTTAAGCGCTATTAGCTTGGGGTTGTCGGAATTGAGGAAAAAGACGGATGCCTCGCCTACATGCCAGACGCCGCTCTTGTCAATCCCAATGAGGACAGGCTCGTAGCGGTCCTTGTCAAGGGCCTCATAGATGCTCTTGGCAGACTGCAGAGACACTTCGTGTTCGCTGCTTCTTCCACCAAAGATGAGGCCCACACGGATTTTCGCCATGCTGTCAGGTACCTCCATGAGTCCGGGAACGATCCCGACGATTAGTGGTGCACACTCTATACTATTATGCACGAAGGTTGTAGACGGCGACAAGTGCGATATGCCGTGGTAGAGAAGAAGTTGAATCAACCTGAGCAAGGCTTGTACTGTCGGGGCATGTACGCATTCTTGAAGCCAAAATACTCCTCGCATGCCTTGGCTACAGCCTGAGCCTTTTCCAAAGCCTCAGGAGAGATAAACACATAAAAGCGCCACAGTCGTCTATGGGAGGCCATGAGGACCTGAAGCTCGGAGTTTCGGGCAGTGACATCCTTCAGAGACTCCGCCTCTCTTAGACCTGCTATAGGCACATCTGCCTCCTTGAGTTGCATGTCGGGCGACGGGCAGTATATGATCAGCTGCCCGTCCTTGAGCCCGCTGTTGCGGCACAACTCCGATTCAGCCCTGCTGCGTCTATCCGCATCAAAATGGTAAAGAGCAGACAAGTGAGAGACAACATCTTCAAAGGCTCCGGAATCAAGGCTTTCCGCGTCTCTATGCAACACATAGCACCGCTTGTACAGGCGGCGGTATCTGATCATTTCAGCCAGCTGCTCGGCCAGCGGAACCTTGGATGTTCGCAGTTCGTTAATCAGTAGCCAGTCATCCGAGCAGGCCAGCTTTTCCAGAGAGATTCTGCCTTCGAACAGGGCCACCTCTACCGCCTTGGATATCATGGCCCCTGCCGCCACTTTCGTGTGGTGATAGTACACACGTTCGGAGAGGAAATACCTCATCCTTAACAGGTTGATTATTTCAGAGAGCGCGTCTTCGCGCACGTCTCCGTTCCTGCCGACCCGGAAGACGAGTCCCCTGCTGCTGTCTAGCTCCAGGTAACGAAATACCCGCTCATCGTACGATGGAGACAACCCGCAAAATACTGCGTCACGCTTGAGGTAGTCAGCCAAATCCGCAGATATGGCTCCGCTAATGATCTGATGGCCGTACGCCGGCACAGTTGAAGCTGTGCTGCGGGTAAGGATCGCGATCACCGGTTCTAGCAACCTCTTGCTGCGAAGCAGCCTCCCCAATTCGCCTCGGTCAAGCGCCTGGACGAGGCGCTCAGGCGAGTCATGCCTATCGAATACACGGCGCTCGTCTTCGAAAGTATGCCCGAACGGAAGGTGGGACACATCGTGAAGGAGAGCAGCTATTGAGATCACTCTCGCGTCATAATCGTCTATCGATTGGGAGCCGCAAGATAGGGCTCGGAGGATGCGCTTGGTGAGCCAGCACGTGCCGATACAGTGGTCAAAACGGGTGTGCAGGGCCGTCGGATAGACGAGATAGGCAGCCCCTAATTGCTTAATCCCTCTCAACCTTTGCATCTGTGGAGTGTCCAGGATACTGACTTCCTCTGAAGTCAACTCGATATCGCCATGGATGCAATCACGAACTACTACAGTCATGACGTTCTCCCATCTGGCCCTGTTGCGGCCATCATCTTTCGAGCATGCGCTATGCTTATCTCCGTCACTTCACCGTCCAGCATCCTGGCCAGCTCGGCTTCTCTCTGCTGCCTGCCCAAACGATTGACAATCGTATATGTCTTGCCGTCGACTACATCTTTGGCGATACTGTAGTGGCTGTTTGCTACACTGGCGATCTGTGGCAAGTGTGTCACACAGATAGTCTGCTTGCTCGCTGATATCTGGCGCAGTTTGCGAGCAACCGCATGCGCTGTTGCACCGCCGATACCCACGTCGATCTCATCAAACACAACAACGGGGATCTTGTCGCACTCGGCAAGCACTGACTTGATCGCTAGCATAATCCTTGAGATCTCGCCCCCGCTGGCGACGCTCGCAAGCGGCTTCAGAGGCTCGCCTTCGTTAGCGCTAAACAGCATTTCGATGCTGTCCATTCCGGTCGGGCCGATCTCTACGATCTCGCCGTTAACATCGAAACCTTGGTCCGAAGCTCTCCTAGATACTTGGATGTCAAACCGCGCCCGCGATAGAGCAAGGTCCTTTAGGCTGTCTGTGACCATGGCGCTCAGGCGCTTGGCTGCTGACACTCGGATTTGAGAAAGGGCCTTTGCGCTCTTGATGAGTTGGTCAGCGATACGCTGAATATCGCTATCGATAGTCGCCAACTCAACTTCTGACTGCTGTAGCTCTGAGAGCTCCTTGGCTGCTTCGTTTCTGTAGGCAATCACGTCGTCAATCGTAGATCCGTACTTGCGCTTGAGCGAGTTGAGCAAGTTCAGTCTGGTTGTCACTTCTGACAGCCGCTCTGGGTCTACGTCACAACTATCTGCAAGGTCTCGCAATTGCCTCGACAGGTCTCGGACTATGATTGCGGCTTCCTTGTACTGCTCACTCACAGAATGGGCCTGTCTGTCGATCCGAGCAACCCGAGAAAGGTCTTCGGCTATGGCATCCAGCCTCGACGCCAGGCCACCTTCTCCGTCATATCCCTCGTAGAGCTCATAATACGATCTCTCATAGATCTCTCTCACTGCCTCAATGTTCTCGAGGCGATGCTGCTCCTCCTCAAGCTGGGCGTCCTCTCCGGGCTTGAGCATAGCGTTGTCTATCTCATCAACCTGGAACTTCAGCAGGTCTATCCTTTGGACCCTCTCCCGTTCGGATGACTCGAGATGCGTCTTGGTCCTTGTCAGTCGGTCGTGGTCCTTGTACAGCCGGGAGATCTCCTCAAGGAGGGCAGCGGCTCTCTCCCCCGCAAAACTGTCGAGCAGGTCCCTCTGAACTGACCTGCGCAAAAGCGACTGGTGTTCATGTTGGCCATGCAAGTCAACAAGCAAATCCCCGATCTGCCTCAGCTGAGCTAGGGTGGTACGAAGGCCGTTGACCCTGCACACGTTCTTGCCGCTTCTTGTGATCTCCCTTGATAAGACAACCTCACCCGGGTTGTCTCCTACCAGCTCGAGCTCTTCCACAAGCCTCCACGCATGCGAGTTGCAGTCTATCTGAAACGTCGCCTCAACGTATGCACTGTCTGCTCCAGTGCGTATCAAATCAGAACTCGCGCGCATTCCGAGAGCGAGGTTGATAGAGCCCACAATGACGGACTTGCCTGCACCCGTCTCGCCGGTGAGCACGTTCAGCCCATCGGTGAACTCAATCGCCTGTTTACCTATCAATGCGAGATTGGCTATGCGCAGCTCTGACAGCAAGGCCGTACCTCCCATGCAATCCTCTAGGCGCGAAGCGCATCAAAGCTGGACAAAAGCTCGACTGCCCGCTCCTTTGGCCTGGCAATCACAAGCACGGTATCATCCCCTGCCAACGTGCCGACGATACCCGGCCAGTGAAGGTCATCAACTACATCGCCAACAGCGCCGGCGTGACCCGGGAGCGTTCTAATGAGCACTAGGTTCTCGCTGTAGTCAACTGACAATACTGAATTCGCAAACACGCGTCTTGCCCTGTCCTCGGGATCACCCTGGTGCACCATAGCCGGTGGCAATGAATATCGATACTCGCCCGTGCGAGTCGCCACCTTGATCAGCCCCATCTCCTTTATGTCCCGAGAAACCGTAGCCTGAGTGACCACAAATCCGACCTGGGCCAATTCCTCAGCCAACTGCTCCTGCGTATTGATAACCTTCGAACTGACTATTTCTCGAATCTTTGCGTGCCTCAGACTCTTCATGGATCATCACCATCCGAATCAGGCTGGTATCTAGGCCGTTCTCGCAGCTTTTCACGAAGAATCCGGTAGAAACTGTGGCCCGGAAATCGGACAAATCTCGCTGACCAGGGGGATCTCCTTACCCGCACCTGGTCGTCTGAGGACAACCTATGCCCGACCTGTCCGTCCACAGTAAGCACTGTGTCTTGTCCACTCGTCGTAACCGAAATCCTGACCTCTTCGTCGCCAGAGATGACTTGCGACCGGGAGTACAAGGTGTGCGGGCATATAGGCGTCACTACAAGGCACTCAAACAGCGGGTTGACAATCGGGCCTCCGGCTGAGAGCGAATATGCAGTGGACCCAGTAGGAGTGCAGACAATAACTCCGTCAGCCGGCACAGTCTGAACGTATTCGGACCCTACCGATATATCTATGGTGAGCATGCGAGAAAAGCCGCTCTTGTTGAGCACAGCGTCATTGAGCCCTGTGAATTTGCCTACGACCTCACCACCTCTTTCCACTAGTGCCTCTAGCATCATTCTCTGTTCTACGTAATACTCTCCTCTTTGCACAGCAATGATCGCGTCCAGAGCGTTCTCACCTTCGACTGCACTAAGGAACCCCAAGTGCCCCAGATTCACGCCCAAGATCGGGACGCCGAAAGAGGCCGCAAGACGCGCTGCTGCCAACAGACTGCCATCGCCTCCAAGGACCACCAGCATATCTAGGCTGGACAAAACCTCCGAATGACTTGACGCAGGCTGAGTCAGCCAGCGAGCCTGCTCGTTGGGGTCACCAAAGCAGGTATCCTGATATAGCGGAACAGCGTCGATCCGACGCTCACACATCCACTCGTACAGCTCTCGAGAGGCCTCTGCAGCCTTGCCGCGCTTAAGACACATGACTCCAAATCGCAAATTCACACCCCCTGAGAGCCAAGAAGATCACGATGAGCAGCAGCTACACACTGCTCAACGTCTGAATCGGAGACCGTCTCTGACCAGTGTTCTCCGGGTTTGAGGTGAACCAAAAACTCGATGTTGCCCTGAGGCCCGGTTATAGGCGAAAATGTTAGAGACACAGGAGAAAGGCCGGATTGCTTCATAGAGTCGAACACAGAGAGCAACGCCTCGACATGTGTCTTTGCATCTCTGACTACGCCCTTTTTGCCAACCAGTTTTGGGCCAACCTCAAACTGCGGCTTAACGAGCACAATCAGATCAGTTGTCTCAGATGAAAACTCGTGAAGTTTGTGCGCAATTTTGGACAAAGAGATAAACGAGACGTCAACGGTGATTACATCAAGGGAATCGGCTATAGCTGACCTCTCAAGATAGCGAAAATTAGTCTGCTCCAACACGACCACTCGTTCATCGCACCGAAGCTGCCACGCGAGTTGGCCCTTGCCTACGTCTACTGCGTACACTCGCTTAGCACCCCGCTGGAGAAGGCAGTCTGTAAACCCGCCGGTCGAAGCGCCTACATCCATAGCCACTTTATTCTCTACATCGACTCCGAACACCTCTAGCCCCTTTTCCAATTTATGTCCGCCACGCGAGACATACCGCGGAGACCGTGGCCTCAATTCGATGAGAGACTCAACAGGGTAACGCATTCCCGGTTTGGTTGCAGCCACGCCGTCTACAAGCACTTCGCCTGCTATGATCATGCGCCTTGCTTCTTCCCTTGATTTCACCAATCCGCTCGAGACTACTAGTATATCAAGACGTTCCTTGTCCAACTTCCTCACCCTTAGCCTGAAGCGGCAACAACCCCTCGTGAACCGGTGCTGTTGCACCTAACGGAGCGAGCAGCTCAAGGACTCTGGCAGCTACACTCTCAGGATCCAGCCCGAACTCCCGCAGCAGCCTATCCCTGCTCCCATGTTCTACGAATACCCTCGGTATTCCTAGATTCAGGACTCGGGCTTTTTTCGAGCCCGGTAGTTGAGCAATGATCTGGGCTATCGCACTCCCCATTCCACCCTCAATGCATCCTTCCTCCAAGGTGACGATGGGCATCCTCCTTGCAGCTATGTCCAATATAGTCTTGCGGTCGATCGGCGAGGCAAAGCGCGCATCAACCACAGCGCACGACACGCCAGACTCAGCTAGTCTACTGGCGGCTGCCTCAGCCACGGGCGTCATTGAACCAAGTGAGATCAGAACGACGTCTGTCCCATTGATGATAGTCTCTGCACGGCCATAGACGATTGGCGCCCTTTGCTCTCGCCTTGGCTGTGGGCTTGTCCCTTTGGGATACCTGATAGCTACGGGCCCGTCGAACGAGAGAGCGAACTTGAGCATAGCTGTCAGTTCCTCACGATCTCTCGGAGCCAAAACGGTCATGTTGGGGATATGTCTCAGGAAGCATATGTCAAATATCCCCTGGTGAGTCTGGCCGTCTTCTCCAACTATGCCTGCCCTATCGATTGCAAACACAACGGGCAATCCGAGGATACAGACATCATGCATTATCTGGTCGTAGGCACGCTGCAGGAAAGTAGAGTACACTGCGACAACCGGGCGCAACCCCGCCTTCGCCAGCCCTGCTGCAAGTGCCACTGCATGGCTTTCAGCGATCCCAACATCAAAAAATCTCTCGGGGAACTCCACTGCAAACCGCTCCAAACCGGTGCCGGCTGTCATAGCTGCGGTGATTGCCACTATGTCTTCCGACTCGCCAGCAAGCCCCACCAACGTTTCGCCGAATACTTGCGTAAACGTAGGCTCACTAGGAGGGCTCAGCTCTATCAGGTCCCCGCTCTTAAGCTCAAACGGACCGACTGAGTGGAAACGTTCCGGGTTGGACTCCGCGTGCTCGTACCCTTTTCCTTTTGTGGTTGCAACATGGACCAGGACCGGGCCACCTCTCCTTCTCGCATCAGAAAGCGACCGAGTCAGCCCTGGGATGTCGTGCCCTTTCACCGGCCCTATGTACGTGAATCCAAGCTCTTCGAACATCGTAGGAACGACAAGATACTTGATGCTGCCCTTGACGCGGGTGACTAGATCCGACATCGTTGATCCAATAGCAGGAATGCGGCGGATGAGCTCTTCTATGTCTTCCTTGACTCTAACTACTCCAGGGTTCAGACGAATGCGGGTGAGACACGACGCGAGCGCACCTACATTGGGAGAGATAGACATCTCGTTGTCATTGAGGACTACTATGAGGTCGGTCTTGAGGTGGCCTGCATGGTTCAAAGCCTCGAAAGCCATGCCGCCAGAAATCGAGCCGTCGCCTATGACACACACAACAGAGTAGTCCTCGCCCCTTAGGTCCCTAGCCTTCGCCATGCCGAGTCCAATGCTTATTGACGTGCTGCTGTGGCCTGCGACAAATGCATCGTGTTCGCTTTCGGTGGGTTTAGGAAATCCACTTATGCCACCGTATTGGCGCAATGTGTAAAAGAGATGTTTACGGCCGGTAACAAGCTTGTGGACATAGCATTGGTGTCCTACGTCCCAGATGATGCGGTCGCGAGGGCTGTCAAACACTCTGTGCAGGGCCAGAGTAAGCTCAACCACCCCAAGATTGGGTGCAAGATGGCCTCCTGTAACGGCTACAGTATTGATGATCTCCTGCCTCAGCTCCTCTGCGAGAGCTGCAAGAGTTGGGTTGTCCAGTGCCTTCAAGTCTTGCGGACCGGATACACGATCCAATATCCTACCCATCAACTGATCTCCTCTGTGCTAGCTCGGGCTTCGCGCTTCTCGTTCTTAGACTTGCCCGTTCGCCTATCCTTTTTTCTCCGTTTGAAGGAGTTGACAAGCGGGCCTAGCCTAAGTGTGGTCTCGATGAAATAGATCACCCTCCCGACAACCATCAATACTCTCACATAGTTATGTATTGCCATGCTCTTGCAGTAGGCCTTCCCACCGACAGTAACCGCCGCGGTAGTGGCAAGAAGCACTGTATTGACTGCATCCAGGGTAGCCTGACGTGTATTGGATGCGATCTGAAAGACGATGGTTGCTACGACAGCGCCGCTTAGGGTCCCACATATGTCTCCAACGACGTCATTGCAGAAGTTGGCGACAGCGTCAGCTGCATGCACTACTCTCAAAGCTTCCTTGGCACCCCGCACTCGCTCGGATGCCATGGCTGTAAAAGGATCGGGTTGAGCTGCAGCGGCAGCTGTTCCAACCAAGTCAAAAACTATGCCGATGAGAACTATCGCAAGGAGAACCAATACAGACTGGAATAGGCCTAGCTGGCTGAGTGCGGAGATCGAGCCGAAGTTCAGCAAGGCACTCAAAAAAAACGTCCATGATCCAACGATCAGGACTCGTCGCAACTTGGAAGTTGATGTTCGCATCGTCAGGCTAAGAACCCCCATTCCGGCAACCAGGTATCAACATCTGAACCCCGCCTGACGGAGAATCCTTGCCGGTTATGTAGTGGGTGATGCCGAGTGGCAGCATCCTGAGTAAACATTGTGGCATTAGGTCTAGTAGGTTTTCCCCACCCGGTATCCGTCGTCGCCGAACGGACGGTTTCCCTTTACACCAAGCGTCCCGCTGTCGCCAAACGAGAAACTAGATCGCCTGTAAGCCACACCCTAATCCTCAGGATGCCCCGCAATATGCGGACAGTCTAGGAGTTTTCCTCATCGTCTCCTGTCGGTTCCTAGCCTCTTTTGCAGTGCCTGCTTCACCTGGCAATAGGCCAAGATCCCTGGCCAAAGGATCAAGGCTTGAACCCAAGTTCCCACAGGGACCGCTCAAGGCAGGCTACACTACACCCAGCCCTGTTAGGTGCCCTCTCAGGCCGGACCGGCATGTAGGTTCTCCCCACGCCGTGGATCCTCCGTGCGAAACACAAGAGTGTGAATCACCGGCCTCACCACGAACGTGGGTCTCCGCGAGGGCAGGGTCAACGCCCGCATGCCATTGCGGATCGCCCCACCCTCTTAACCCCCAGCACTAACCCCCGACTGGGCGTCAAGAGCCAGCACCAGGGACTTCATCGTTGTGCCCTCTGGCGGATTTTTAGCCCCGCCTTCAGAACCGATGAAGCCGACTAGAATACTGCGCCACCCAAGCGTAACGCAGTAATATTATAACATAGGCCCGGCTTGCCATCAAGGAGCCCAACCAGCCTGCACTGCGTGGCACAGCGGCGTTAGCTCGATAGAGTCTGATCCGCTCGCCTCTACGAAGTCATGATAACGCTTACTGCCACTCCCAACGCCGCACCGGCCAGCACCTCAACAGGGGTATGGCCTAGGAGTTCACGCAATCGGTTCTCCCGAATGCGGCCTGAATGAAACAGTTCGTCGACGATGTGGTTGAGGACCGCAGCTTGCTTTCCAGCTGCTCGCCGAATCCCGGCTGCATCGTACATGACAACCAATGCAAACCCTAGAGCAAGGGCAAATAAAGCGCTGTCAAAGCCTGCTTCGATACCGATAGCCACGGCAAGTGATGACGTGAAAGCAGAGTGCGAACTAGGCATTCCACCCGGGCCTGTAAGTCTACGGAAATCGATCTTTCGGTGTCTCACGTAGTGTGTCAGTACTTTGAGCACCTGTGCAATCAGCCATGATACCGTAGATGATATGAGTGCAGGATTCTGTATCATGCCTGACACATGCAAGACACCACACCTCCTTGGGCCAACTCACCGTCTAGCGATCCCGAGTCGCCGCGTAGTCTAGTATCTCACTAAGGAGCGTATTGGACAATCCTTCGGCAGCAAGCGCTTCGTGGCCGCTTGCGACAGCCTCGAGCATCAGCCGTTGCGACTCTTCCATGCCAAAGACTGCCGGATAAGACGCTTTCTTCTTGCTATAGTCAGAACCGACACGCTTTCCCAAAGCAGCCTCATTGCCGATAACGTCGAGCATGTCGTCCCTAATCTGAAACACGAGACCCAGAGCCCTTGCGTAAGCGCTGAGCGAGGACAAGACTCTATCAGAGGCACCGGACAAAATAGCCGCTGCCCTGACAGCAGCCAAGAATAAAGCTCCGGTCTTGGCAGCGTGAATAGACCGCAGGAGGTCGACACTGACATCTGCTGCCCCAGTACTGGCTATGTCAAGTGCCTGCCCGCGGACCATGCCTTCAGGGCCCGCTCCGACTCCGATTTCTTCGATACACCTCAGCAGCCGGTCGTGGGTAACCGGCGGACTTATCGGCATTCCTGCCAGTGTCACAAACGCCAGGGTCAGGAGTCCATCGCCTGCAAGAACAGCCATTGCTTCGCCAAAGACGCGATGGTTTGTCGGCATGCCCCTTCGCAAGTCATCGTCATCCATACACGGCAGATCGTCGTGAATGAGCGAATACGCGTGGATCATCTCCAATGCGCAGGCTGCATCCAGCACATGAGCGTGTGAGCCAAAAACCACGTCTGCTACTGCAATCATCAATACCGCGCGCAACCGCTTGCCACCTGAGAGCAGTGAGTATCGCATTGCTTCGTAGATGCGCGCCGAATCGTCCCGGCTCGGCCTGACAAGCTCATCCAGCCGCTGTTCTACCTCTGACTTGCAGGCCTTCATGAACTGAAGCAAGCCAGTATTACTCTGCTTCATCGTCCGCCTCCCCCACCGCAGGCCGGTCCATCCCTTCTGCTTTGTCAGTCAGATGTGTGATCCTAAGCTCGGCATCTTCCAATTCGCTCCTGCAACTGCGAGCCAGGGCAACAGCTTCCTCGAAGAGCTCCAAGCTCTTTGCCAAGCCGAGCTTCCCCTCCTCCAGTGTCTCAACTATTCTCTCAAGCTTCGCGAGTCTCTCCTCAAAGGACATCTTTTCCAAATTCTCAGTGCCGACCGCCACCTGCGGGCTCACCTCCTACACCTTTGACGCGGGCGCTAAACACCCCATCCGAGACCCTGACTTCAATATCGTCTCCTGGCGCCACTTGGCTGGTACTTAAGACAAGTTGGTTGCTCCGCATGTTTGTAACCAACGAATAACCTCTGCTTAGCGTCTTCAGCGGGCTGCAGGCCTCTAACCGCCCTGCGATCAGTCCCAGCTTGGTGTTCCTTGGCTCAATGATCTTTGTCAGAGCCAACTCCAATCTGTGTGCCAACTCCTCAAGTGCCTGCCTATGCGACCCGGTGATCATATCAGGCCTTCTGAACACCCACGATGATTGGAGTGCCCGCATCCTTGATTGGCACATATCTGCCAGAGCAATCAGAGACCTCTTCGCTCTGGATTCCATGTGAAAAATCTGATCGAGAACAGAAGACATATCCGGGACTACCATCTCAGCTGCAGCCGACGGGGTTGGAGCCCGCACATCAGCGACTAGATCGCATACGGTGAAATCCCTCTCATGGCCGACTGCACAGACCATCGGAAACGGCATGTCAGCTAACTGCCGGGCAACAGATTCATCGTTGAAAACCCAGAGGTCATCGGCGGCTCCCCCGCCTCGGGTCAGTATTCCAACATCGAAGCGGCCATCCTCCGCAGCAGCGTCGAGCGCGCTCAGTATGGACGAGACCGCGTTGTCTCCCTGAACCAAACAAGGGACAACTACCAGCTCTACAATCGGATATCTTCTTTTCATGACTGCAATGATATCCTTTAGGGCGGCTCCTTCGGGCGAGGTAATGACTGCGATCCTTCTCGGAAACCTAGGAAGGTCCCGCTTTCTTGCCACATCCAGCAAGCCGTCCTCTGCAAGCCTTTGCCTAGTGAGTTCGAAGCTTCGGGCAAGGGCTCCATCTCCCAGGCCCAGTATCTGCCGGGCATAAAGCTGATAGGTGCCGCCGCGAGTATACACGCTGATGTCCCCGTAGACGATCACACTGAGACCGTCGCTCAAACGAAAGGGAACTGAGACTGCGTCGCTCCTGAACATGACACATCTGATCCTGGACTGATGGTCCTTCAGGCTGAAATAGATGTGCCCGGACTGAGTGTGATGGTGCAAGTCTGCGATCTCCCCGCGAACCCAACAACCCTGTATCTCATCGTGACTGTCCAAGATCTGCTTTAAGTGCGTGTTGATCTCCGTCACTGTTACCGACTGGGCCAGCAGTCGTATTGAATCGTAGAAGTGCGCCACCAGGCTACCTCCCAGACTCGCGATTTCTCTTAATCACTCCAGCGAGCACACCGTTGACAAAACGGGCAGACTCCTCGGAGCCGTACTCCTTCGCCAGCTCCACAGCCTCATTGACTGTAACGGCCTCCGGTATGTCAGGCCTGTGGAGAATCTCGTAGACACCGAGCCTCAAAATCGCGAGTTCAACCTTGCCAAGTCTATCAGGGCTCCACCTTAATGTGGCATCTCTGATCTCTGTATCAATGGCTTCCAGGTTTTCAAGGACTCCGTCGACAAGTTCCCTCAGAAACTGTGTATCCACATCAGGCTCGTCCGTGTCTCCATCGCACTCAAGGACAGACGCGATCGACTCCTCTATGGAATTGGCTGAGAGGTCTATCTGGTAGAGCACTTTGATGCACTTCTCCCTGGCTTCTCGTCGGTTCATGCGCCGCATACTGCCTCCAACCCCTTCCGTCAGAATGTGCAATGACCGCCCAGAGGCGGTCACAACCTTACACTCACCACTGCAAATCACAGAGACGTTGCGCCGAGCCGTTTGCCCGGACGTCAGTGTCACATCTAACGCCGTCGCCTCAACAGACTGGAAGACAGCAGTGAACGAATGAGATCCTCCTCTTCAACTATCCTTCCCAGTCCGTAGCCAACAAGCACACAGATAGAGAAAGCCAGCGCTTTGCCGAATCCGCAAAAGACGGCTATGATCCCTGCAATCACGCCTATCAGCAGCCCAATTACCCTACTGCGACGCTCAAAAGCGAGCTTCAGTATGGACCGAGCTTCGTCATTCATTCGGTACACCCCACTCTCAGCCCGCATAGATCTGCTACACGCACAACCAATCAAAGCTTTCTGACAAAATCTACTGAGCGACTCGCGACCTGGACGCTCCAGATGTGTCCTTGACGTTTATGTGAATCTCCTTGACAGGGACACCAACCAGCTCGCTCAAGTGATCTCTCAACGCGACCTGAACCTGCTGACTCACTGCAGGAATGCTCTCATCGGATGCCACTGACACATCAACCGTCACGATCAGGCCATCTGCGTCGCCGTCTACTCTAGTACTGCTCTCGCGGACGCCCTTGACTTCTCTCGCTACACGCCTCACCGCGTTCTCGATCGCCTTCATCGAGATGTTGATACGCCCAATGTCAGTGGAGGTGGCTACCACTCGCTCGTCGGGCTCCCGTTCGAGCATGGACCGGACTAAAACGATAGACGCAAGTACACAAATCAGGGCAATAACAAGCGACGGCCACAGATGTGTGCTGCTGAGGTCTTCGATCGCTGCTGACAGAGAAGCCCTGACACCCCCGTCGATTAGGGCTGCGACTAATAGACACGCTACGACCAAGTACAACAGTACGGCTAAGAACACTGAGACTCGTTCGTACAGCTTCATGACTGACGCCTCCTGAGATAGCCGAAGACTTAACTACGGCTTGTCAACAACCGCGGCAGCGGCCTCGCTACCTAACTCTGGCCGGCTCTTCGGGTTTCTCCTCAACCTGGAAGTGCACTCCCTGGATGTGGACATTGACCTCAACGACAGTGAGCCCGGTCATGCTGGTTATGGCCCTGGACACGTTCTCCTGGACCCTGAGGGCCACTTCCGGAATCGAGACGCCGTAGTTGACCACAAGGAACAGGTCTACAGCGGCCTCTCTGTCTCCGACCTCCACCTTAACACCTTTTGATAGATTCCTCTTTCCAAGGAGCTCGGCTATTCCCCCGGCAAGTCCTCCGCTCATGCCGGCAACGCCGTCTACTTCGGTCGCAGCCAACCCTGCGATGATCGCCACGACTTCGTCGGCAATCCTCACGTTGCCTATATCCATTCTCTCCGTGTTCTCCAAGGATCGCACCCCCTGTCGGTTTCTCTCGACTTCAAGCTTTATCAAGGCCGAGGACTACTGCAGGGTCTTGGTCAGTATAGATCCTCGCCTCGCGGAACTGCTGGCTACGCATCAATTCGCGGTGGAACGGAATCGTAGTCTTAATGCCACCCACTTCGAACTCGTTAAGCGCCCTACACATCCTATTGATTGCGGCCTCTCTGTCATGACCCCATACTATGAGCTTGCCGAACAGCGAATCGTAATACGGAGAGATCACGCAGCCAACATATGCCGAGCTGTCGACCCTAACTCCAGGCCCGCCTGGGGCATGGTATCGAGTGATTCGCCCTGGCGACGCCAAAAAGCCGTTCATAGGATCCTCTGCGTTCAATCTGCATTCGATCGAATGTCCAATAAACTTGACGTCCGACTGCCTTCTGCCCAGCTGTTCGCCTGCCGCAACCCGCAGCTGCTCACGGACCAGATCAATCCCCGTGACCATCTCAGTGACAGGATGCTCTACCTGTATTCTGGTATTCATTTCGATAAAATAATGGCGCCCAGACCCGTCAACAAGGTACTCCACTGTACCGACGCCTACGTACCCGACAGCTCTGGCTATCCGAATCGCTCCGTCGGTCATTGCCCGTCTGAGCTTTGGGGTCAGGATGGGCGATGGCGACTCTTCTACGACTTTCTGCCCTCTTCTCTGAATCGAGCAATCGCGCTCGCCGAGATGAACAACACTGCCGTATGCATCTGCAAGGATCTGGACCTCTACATGCCTTGGGTTTTCGATAAACTTCTCGATATACAGCTCCCGGCTGCCAAAAGCGATCTCTGCCTCAGAAGCGGCTGTGAGAAAAGCCCTGCGGAGTTCTCTCTCGTCTCTCACCACGCGAAGGCCCTTCCCTCCCCCGCCTGAGGAGGCCTTGACCATTACAGGATAGCCTATCATCGAGGCAATAGACAAGGCATCATCGAGACTCTCGATTGGCCCAGGGCTACCGGGGACTATGGGAACTCCAGCCTTGTCGGCTATTCGCCGAGCAGCGGACTTGTCGCCCATCTTCTCCATAGCGTCTGCAGGAGGGCCGACAAATCGAATGCCGTGCTCCTCACAGATATCCGCAAAATGAGCCTTCTCAGACAAGTTGCCGTATCCTGGATGAATAGCGTCTGCGCCGCTGATTATAGCAGCACTGATTATGCTAGGAATATTGAGATAGCTCTTTGTGTTCTCAGGGGGGCCTACACAGATGGCTTCATCAGCCATCAACACGTGCAACGAGTCTCGATCTGCCTCCGAGTAGATCGCAACAGTTGATATGCCCATCTCCTTGCACGTACGGATTACCCTTACAGCGATTTCACCACGATTGGCGATTAGGACCTTTCTAAACACCCGAAGCACCACCTCCGATCGACTGCTTATCAAGGACCTCAGGCGTCCTGCAGAACGAACAGAGGCTGGCCATATTCAACCGGCTCTTCGTTGTCCACAAGGATCTTGATGATTTTGCCACGGCGTTCCGCCTCAATCTCATTCATGAGCTTCATAGCCTCGACGATACAGACTGTCTGACCAGGCTCGACGATATCGCCGACCTCAACAAAAGGCTTTGCGCCAGGCGCAGGAGCCCTGTAAAAGGTACCCACCATCGGCGACACAATCGTGAACTGATCGGGCAAGAGCGAGTCTGCCTGATCGGCGTTCTCGCCATACTCTCCTGACGCCAGATCAGGCTCCGGAGCGCCCTGATCGCTCGGGGCCGTTGCGTCCTTTTTCTGGACAGTTTCTCCCCACTTTCTCATGATGAGCTTATCGCCGTCTGCTGACTCGTATTCAAATTCAACCAGCCCGCTCTCGTCTATGAGGCTGATTAACTCCTTGATCTCACTGAGTTTCATATGCGTCCTCGGCGTTTGGAAACCTCTCACGCCAAAGGGGTCTTTCACCTTCCTCTCGTGGCCCCGCTACTACCTGCTCACTGTCCATCAAAGACTCATCAGTCCTATTCACCACATAGAACCATTATCCTTCTTACTAGAGACCTCCCTGGTACTCCTTGATTCGGATCTCATGCAGCTTGCGGCCTGTCACTCTAGAAAGAATTCCTCCTATCACTGCAGCATCATCCTTGTCAAGACCATCACTGGCAACTATAGCTTCAACGGTCTGCTCACCCACGATGACCAACGCGTCTTTGAACCCGCCTGCACGGATCAGTTCCTCTGCTGAACTCTCCATTTCCATGGCTGCCACAAGCTCGAGGAGCTTGCGCTCTGCCTCGGTGCCTCGGCCTTCGCCTCCGAGCCTGTCAAGTGTCTCTCTCAACAGCTCCAACTCCCTGCTGCGTGTGTAGTCTCTCGAAAGCCTGGCTGAAGCTATTCCGCTGCTTCCATAATCATATTCGATTCTTGCTGAGAGCAGGGCCTGCTCATGCTCAGCAGCCGCCTGCAAGGCAGAAGTCACAGGCTCCTCTTGTCTTGAGTCGTCTGCAAGGTCCACGTCTAGATCAATACCTCGTTCCGGCTGCGCGACTGTCAGTTCACCTCCAGTGGTCGTGACAATCGTCGGCCAATCCAAATCGCCTAGTGCAGGCGATTCCCTCAGTTTGAGCATAACCGCCAACGAAGCCCCGCCAATCAAGCAAACAAGTGCCATCAACAAATATATGGTTCTCCTCTTGATCAGTACTACTCTCGTCTGCATCGTGACTCATACCTCCTTCTCGACCACCGCTACTCGATGAAGAGCGACTCCGAGTGCTGAGGACACAGCTTGGGCTATCTCAAGCCGCACTTCGGGTGTTGAAGCCCCTTCAGCTACAACTAGCACTCCGCGGACTTTAGGAGGCTCTACGCCTACCATCACTAGTTCTTCGTTTCCGCCCGATTTGCGAACCACAATCGGTTCGGTAGTAGTTGTGCTGCGCTGAGTCGTCCTGACTCCGCCGCTAGAGTCATGCTCCTCTATCCTCTCAGTGTCGTTGCTGCTAGAAGTCGCATAGATAGTCTGCCTGTCGGTTTCGAGTGTAACCACAACAGAGACTGACCCGATGCCGCGCATCTGACTGATCGCCCGCTCGAGGCTTGACTCGAGGTCTGAAACGTAGTCGCTCGCACCAATCTCAGTGTCTCTCAAGCCAAGAGGAGGGCTCGGCTCTACATGGCCAGGCTTCTGCACATACCTCGCGGATCCGATCAGTATCAGGATGATTCCCAGTATCCCTAAAATGGCCAGGGGGATGATGTCTATTCGACTCCGGCTTCCCGCTCCAGTGGAGTCGGAGTTTTGGCTGTTTAGGCGCAGCAGCTTCCTTAACCGCTCAACCATCCGACTCACCCACCTTCACCCTTGGTATGGCTGGCACTTTGACTGGCCTAACCGACGCGGACACTCGCACTGAGACATTGACTCCTGGCTTCGGGTTTGCCGGGCCTGAACTGTAGCCTGCCTCGTCTGCCTGCTTGATGGCTGACAACGTCTCTTCTGCCAACGCTTGGCCTGCAGCCAGGTGTTGCTCATCCCACGTTGCAAGAAGCAGCTCCGCTGTACCATCTCCGATATCAAACTGCAGTCCGATAGAAAACAGGCTCAATACCAAATCAAGGACCAGCGCTATGATACAGAGCCCTGTCACAACCCGGGTTAGACCCGTGGCTGCAGAACGTGGGACCAGGAGTTCAATGAACGCTATCACAATCAGCGCAGAGGCAATGACATATACGTAGGACCCGATCGTTTCTATCACCGAAAACACCTACCTCAACATCATGGGCAGAGCCCCTATGCTCAATATCACAGTCAGCAGTACGGCAAACATGATTCCAGTAACAGCCGTGCATACAGCCAAGTGTGACAGCCCGTCTGCGAGGTCGCAGAGGCAGTCGGAGACCGACGTGTCACCAAGAGGTTCTACTAGGCTTGCAGCCAATCTGTACATGAGCACTATGGCCACGATCTTGACAACAGGATAAAGACTGATCACCGCGACAGTAAGGACCCCCGCCAAACCAACCACGTTCTTGATGAGGAGAGACGCGCCTGCCACTACTTCCATCCCTTCGGCTACGGCCGTTCCGACGACAGGGACGAAGGTAGAGGTTGTGAGCTTGGCTGTTTTCATAGTAACCGCGTCTCCGAATGAGCCCACCAGGCCTCGGACGCTCATGATCGCGAGAAAGACTCCAAAGAGAAGGCCCATTGCTGCGGTCGCGGCTCGCCTTAACAGCTTTGACAAGCGCAACGCGCTGGGCTTACCTGATAGGCGCGTAACTACTGCAAGCACTACGGAAAAGAGAGTTAGTGGAACGACGACTCCTCCAACAAGGGAAGCAAAGCCTATCACCGCCGCCAAGACGATGGGGTGCAACGCTGCGGCAGTCGAGATTCCGCCCATAGCCACCATTAAAGTAAACAGAGTTGGAGTGAGAGACTGAACAAACGCAGTCATGGAGTCGACAGAACTGTACGCTATGGAAGCGGCAGTCCTGAAGCTAGACAAGCCGACAAGCAGTATTACCAGGTACAGGACTGCAGAGACTACTCCAGAGACTGTGTCTTCGTCCAGAGAAGTTGCCAGGTTTCGGGCAATGGCTGCCACCACTGCTATCAACAAAAGCTGCCCTAGGAGGCTCGTATTCTGGACGACTTCTCTGAACAAGTAAGTGACCACTCCTTTGATGAACCCCCAAGGGCTCAAAGGGATCTGTCCTCGAGAGACCAACCACTGGTACAGGTTCAGATCAATACCGACCTCTCCGTACTGCCTAACCAGGCTATCCATCTCCGCCTGCAATAGGTCCAAGTCAACCGCGTCTATCTGATATTCCAAAGCCGCCTCAAGAGGGTCCTCTGAAGAGCTGGCGAGTCCTGTCCATCCTACAATCACAACCGTGGCAAGGCATACAGCAACACAACTCAAAGCTACGGTTTTCGGACATGTACGGTGCAGCAGCGAGTACTTCAATGTCATGCAACCCCCAAAGCCCGCGAAGCCCGCATCATCGTCACGTCAGCCTCGACCTACAGCGCCATTGTTGCGAGTCCTTCGATCGCTTCTGCCAAGGCTTTGAACACAGGGAGCGCCGTCAAGAGAATCATGACTTTTCCTGCGAGTTCCACCTTTGCCGCAAGCGCGGATTCCCCGGCGTCTCTACACATCTGAGCGGCAAACGCGGTAATATACGACACTCCGACGACCTTCAGGACTACCCGGATGTAGTCGCTCTTGATACCGGCATTACCAGCCAATCCTTGAAGAACGTCTACAGCATCTCCCAGCGAATCAACAACCAGTGCGAGCAGCACGACACCCAGGCCTATGGTGATCAACGTTGCCATCTCCGGCACAACTTGCCGGGCCAGAGCTAGTACAAGCAGGCCCACAATCGCCAAGCCTGCCAGAGACAGTATGTTCATTGCCTTCACCTCACCAGAGGTGGAATGTGGTTCTGACCTGGTTGATAAGCTCTGCGACACGTTGGACAATCAAAAGCAGCACACTGACGCTCCCGGCAATCACTACCCAGATGCCGTAGTCTTCCTTGCCCGCCTGCTTTAGGACGGCCTGAATGACCGCCACCAGTATCCCTATACCAGCTATCGTGAGTATAACGTCCAATACCGCACAACTCCTCTGTTGCCTGCTCCTACAGAATCGCTAGAGCGATGACTGACGCTCCCAGGGCACCCAGGTAACGAAAGAGCTTGGGGTAGATGTCCAGGTCTCTCCTGGCAGCTCCCTCGTTTATCGCCAAGGCGTCCCTTGCAAGTCTTATGTGAGTGACCTGATCGCCTCGGCCTGAGCCGCCGAGGACTCCGAAGAGACGCTGCAAGATCTCAAGGTCGTCTGCTGAATAGGCAGGGTATTCAGGCCCGCCCATCTCTGCCTGAACAAGGTCCCAACCTTGCGACAAGGTGAGGTTGGGGTTGTCAGTTAGAACTTCAGAGATCCTGCAGAAGAGAAGACCTGCAGGCCCGCGAGTGCTCCTGCCAACAGACTCAAGCGCTCTGGGAATCGGTTGCGAGGTCCTGGACACATAGGTCTCGAGCAGAGTCAGGGCGTGTCTCAACGAGCACAGATCTCTATAGCGGGCTCTGTACCGCCTTGCCCATAGATCGCCTATCAACAACCCGGACAAAAAGACCATGACGAATCCAGCCAATTTCGCGCTCAATCAGTGTCACCTGCCCTGCTACGCTAGGCTTTAGCATTGGAGCAAAACAGGCTTGCAACCTCGTTGCCCGTATTCACCTGTGCGATTGCACCCACTCTGGGCTCGTTGCTGAGCCCTATGTACCGCTCAAAATAGCCTCTGGACAGCATGGCCTCGAGTGCAGGCCGTCTCACCAGTTCCTGCAGAGAACCGGCATGTGCGGATGCCACCAGGGCGACTCCCGCATTCATGCATTCTTCAACTGCGTACACATCTTCGGCCCTTCCAAGCTCGTCTGTTATCACCACTTCAGGCGACATGGACCTAATCACCATCATTATCCCTACCGCCTTTGGCGCCCGGTCGAGGACATCAGTACGCACCCCGACGTCTCTCTGCGGTTCCCCTCGATAGCACCCGGCCAACTCAGACCTCTCATCAACTAGTGACACCCTAAAAGGCCTCGGGATCCCTATGCCATCGCTCAGCCGCCTTGCGAGATCTCGAAGAAGAGTCGTCTTGCCGCAGCCTGGAGGCGAATAAACTAGGGTGGTCCGCACTCCCAGCGGCCCGCCCAGCACGTGGGGCATTATTTCTACCGCAGCATCCTTGACATCCCTGGCAACTCGGAAATTGATCCCTGATATGTCTACGATCGACTCAACTACTCCATTGCTGACAACGGCACGGCCTACGACGCCTATCCTATGTCCGCCTGCTATGGTCAAGTATCCGGACCTCAGTTCTTCTTCTGCTGCATAGATTGAGCGGTCAGTGAGCAGTTGCAGTGTCTCGTCTCTCATAGCTCGGGTAAAGACCACAGGCGTTTCACCGCCGCGACACAGCCCGCTGTGGCCAAGCGGCCTCTCGCAGTCCTCGAACACCAGCATCACCGGCCTGCCCAGCCGCAGGCGGATTTCCAACAGCCTATCAAGGACGCCTTCGCAAGCTCTGCACAGCGAGTATCTAATCGCCTGAGGCAAGTAGCCCAAGAACCCGTCGAGGCTCGTCTGTCCTACACCGACAGAGCTGCGAACGACCTTCATGCCAGTCCTCACCTCAATCTATAGATATTACGAACTTGTACAATTATTACTCGCCCTTGCCTGCCAAGTACGACAAAAGCCGATCCCAGGCTATCTTGCCTATGGATCGGCTTAATGCTTGCAGTCTCTGTTACCGAGTGCCTTACACACGCTCGAGGTATTCACCAGTGCGTGTATCGACTCGGATCTTGTCTCCTACGTTGACGAAAAAGGGGACCTGCACCGTAGCCCCGGTTTCAAGTACAGCAGGCTTGCTACCACCAGTGGCTGTATCACCCCTGAAGCTTGGCGGAGTTTCTGTCACTTCCAGTTCGACAAAATTGGGAAGCTGGACGCCGATGGGGTTTCCTTCGTACATCGCTACATTGATGATCATGTTTTCCTTAAGGAACTTGACACCGTCGCCTATGGCACTCTCTGGCAGCATAGTCTGCTCATAGGTGCTGGTATCCATTAGACAGTAGTCCGCACCGGTCTTGTAGAGGTACTGCATTTCTTTGTACTCAACCCGTGCAGTAGGAACCTTCTCGCCTGCTCTAAACGTGCGCTCTTGGACATAGCCTGTTTTCATATTGCGGAGCTTGGAGCGCACGAATGCAGCCCCCTTGCCGGGTTTAACGTGTTGGAAGTCAACAACCTGATACACTTCGCCATCAATCTCGATAGTCAACCCTGTGCGGAAATCGTTAGTCGAAATCACAAGACATCCTCCTCTCAGACAGCCGGCCTGCTCGCGGCAGTTGAACGCCTGCCTACAGACAGATCAGCTCCTTGGGTGAACTGGTAAGATTCTCTATCCCATCCGGCCTGAGAACCACTATGTCCTCAATCCGGACTCCACCTATTTGAGGCAGGTATATTCCGGGCTCGACAGACACCACTGCTGACAGCTCCAGAGGACTGTCATTGCGAGGAGAGAGCCTAGGAAACTCATGCACCTCGAGACCTACTCCATGGCCCAAACCGTGACCGAATCTGTCTCCGTAACCATAACTCTCGATCACGCTTCGCGCTAGTGCATCAGCCTCTCTGCCGGTCATACCTGCGCGCAGATTGCGGCAAGCATTGAGTTGAGCTTCGAGTACGACCTCATAGATCCTTCGTATTTCTTCGCTCGGCTCGCCAATAAACACGGTGCGTGTCATATCACTAGTGTATCCACGATAATTGCAGCCAAAATCTATCACTATAGGATCACCGGGCCTCACCTTTCTATCAGTCGGTGCTCCATGAGCCATAGCCGAACGTGGTCCGGATGCAACAATCGTGTCAAAACCAGGCTTGTCACCTCCGAGCTTGCGCATCTGATACTCCAGTTCAATTGCTATATCGAGCTCTGTAACTCCTTCTTTGATGACATCTCTTATGACAGTCGCCAAGGCGTCATCTGCGATCTTGGCGGCCTGCCTCAGCAGCATCAGTTCGGATTCGTCCTTGATTGCACGCAGTTTCTCAATCACCTGGTCTGTTTCAACTATCCGAATCCCTGGCGCCAATTCTGACAGCTTGGTCCTGGAGGCAGCGGTCATGCTCGCAGCCTCTATCCCAAGCGAGGCGATTTGCGCCTGACTTGCCCACTTGGCTGCTTCAGAGAGTGCGGATTCCAGGCTTATGATGATGTCAAAATCATGAACTTCTTCGGCCGCCTGCACTTCATATCTCGGATCAGTGACAAACACCCCTGATCCGTCCTTTAGGACCACGCATGCCGCGGTCGAGCCCGAAAATCCTGCGATGTAGCGCAGGTTTTCTCGCTTTGTTATAACGAGCGCATCAATTCCCAGCTGTGAGTACGTAGACACGAGTCGTTGCACACGGTCGTTCACTGATCCTTACCCCCAATCAACTTCAGAGCCTCAAGGGCCAACAGATAACCTACCCAGCCAAAACCGCAGATCTGTCCCATGACTACCGCTGCGGTTACAGAGCGGCTTCTAAATTCTTCCCTGGCAAAGATGTTCGACAGGTGGACTTCAACAGCCGGGACATCCAAAGCCTCCAACGCATCCCTAATCGCATAGCTGTAATGCGTAAACGCCGCAGGATTGATGACGACAGCGTCACAATCACATTGATGCAGCCTGTCGATTATCTCCCCTTCGCTGTTGGACTGAAAAAACTCAACCTCAATACCGAGTTCTGCTGCTTTGGTGCGTATCTTGTCCTCGATTTCAGGCAGAGTCAGTGAGCCATATATACCGGTGTCTCTCCTGCCCAGTATGTCGAGATTGGGCCCGTTGACGACAAGCACACGCTGGATAGAAGACACAGGAAACACCTCCCGGCACGTCTTCGGGCTACTACAGATGCGTAGCCTTGGCAATCGCGTCTTGAAGCACCATGCGGTCAAACTCGACTCCAAGTCTGACAGACCCAATTCGCTGAAGTACAGAAAACTTGACTTTGCCATCCCGTTTCTTCTTGTCGCTTTCAAGCGCTTCACACACTGTTGCAGGATCGATGTCAGACAGGTGCACGTCCTTTAGCAGAGGACTCAGGCATTCCTTGAGAGTTGCAAGGCATTCGTCTGATGCCAATCCTACCATGTTGGCAGCTGTGGTCTCTGCCAGCAGACCGAGGGCTACGGCTTCGCCGTGCCTCAGCCGTCCGTACCCGCACGCCAGTTCAAGCGCATGGCCTACTGTATGCCCGACATTGAGGATCTCTCTCCTGCCCATGTCTGTCTCATCAGATTCGACTACTTCCGCCTTGACGGCACACGAATGCGCTATGGCGTAAGTGAGATCCGTTGTCGGCTCGTACCTCAGGATCATATCAGGCCGTTTGACCAAATAATCGAGCAAAGCCGCATTTAGTATGAGTCCGTGCTTGATTAGCTCAACCATACCCGCTCTGTAGTCTCGCAACGGCAGAGTCTCGAGAGTCTCGTGGTCTGCGACAACAAGATGCGGCTGATGGAAAACCCCCACCATATTCTTGCCAAACGGCATATTTACAGCGGTCTTGCCACCTACACTGGAATCGACCATAGCCAGCAATGTAGTTGGGACCTGAACCAGGCCAATCCCGCGCATGTAAGTGCCTGCAACAAAACCAGCGACGTCTCCTACGACCCCACCTCCCAGAGCGACAATGCTTGACCGCCTCTCAAGACCTGACTGGTTGCAGGCGGCATAAGCCCGCCCCGCTGTCTCAAGGGTCTTGTAAGACTCACCGTCTGCCATCAGAAACTTGGAGCACTCAAACCCTGCTTCGGACAGCGCTATGAGCGCTGCTTGACCATACAAAGAGTCCACTGTGTCATTGGAGAACAACAGAACCTTGCCTCTTGACCCTGCTTTTCGCATTTCTGTCCCAATGCGGGACAGCAGCCCCGAGCCTACCACTATCGAATAGCTCCGGTTGCCTAGGAAGACAGGCACTCGCAGAGTATCGTCTGCAGGATCTTGTTCGCCAACCCACTCGACAATGGCGTCTACTACCTCTTGTACTGTCAACATACCTGTGTCAGCACAAAAATCATGATCCGCGTACGCGTCTCTCCTCTGCTCCAGCAAACGGACCAGGTCCGACGGACGGGTGATCCCCTTGGCAAGCGGCCTCGATTGACACTGAGAAATCCTCTCAAACAAAACGTTCGGGTCAGCAGTCAGCAGGATCACTCTGCAGCACATTCGGAGAAGCCTCAAGTTCCTTTGGTCAATTGTGGCTCCTCCGCCACACGAGATAACTGTGTCTCTGAGCAAAGATACGCGCTGGATCACAGACCGCTCCAGTTCTCTAAAAGCAGGCTCGCCGTCCTCAGAGAATATCCTTTCAATGCTTTTTTTCGCAGTCTCTTCGATCAAGGCATCCGTCTCAACAAAGGACATGCCCAATCTCTCTGCTAGCATAGGACCAATTGTGGACTTACCCGTACCCATAAACCCTATCAGGGCGATACTCTTCATAGCTTCGATCCCTCATTTGGCCGCGGCAGGCTCGTCTGGCTGGATTGTAGATGAGCTTTCAACTCGTCGATACTGTCTCCTCCGTATTTCTCAACAACTGCTTTGGCCAGCTCCAGGGCAACCATAGCCTCACCCACGATGCCAGCGGCAGGAACGGCACATACATCTGAGCGCTCATAGCTAGCTGTGACTGCCGAACCGTCACGGATGTCCAGTGTGCGAAGAGGCTTTCTCAGCGTGGGTATAGGCTTCATTGCTGCGCGCACAACGATTGGCTCGCCGTTGCTGACCCCGCCCTCAATACCTCCCGCGTTGTTTGACAGACGTCTGTAGCCGCGAGGATCGAGGTCACTTGGCTCAACCTCATCGTGAACCTTGGACCCGCGCAGCTCGGCAACCCTGAACCCTGCTCCAAACTCAACGCCTTTGACACCGGGTATGCTCATCAGTGCACCTGAGATCGCCGCATCCAGTCGTCGATCGAAGTGAACGTAGCTTCCTACACCAACCGGGATTCCCACTGCTATGACTTCGAACACTCCGCCGATTGAGTCCCCTTCGGATAGGGCCGACTCAATCTCTTCGATCATTCTCTCTGCAACATCAGAGTCTAGGCACCTTACTGGAGATGCTTCAACCTGGTCGTAGTGCGCAATCACTTTTTCCGGAGTCGGATCTGTACTTATACCGCCGATGCTGATGACATGCGAGTATACACGGACGTTCAGCTCGGCAAGCAATAACTTGCAGACAGCACCCGCTGCCACACGAGTCGCCGTCTCGCGAGCACTCGCGCGTTCCAAGACGTTTCGGGCATCGGGAAACCCGTACTTGACCAGCCCCGCCAAATCAGCGTGGCCCGGCCGAGGCGCGAAAACCTCTCGTCCTGTCCAGGGCCGAGCATCCGAGCAAGAGGGCAGCGGATCGGCCGACATAACATCGCTCCAGCTCTTATGATCTCTATTGCGTATAAGTCCACACAAAGGGCTGCCAATCGTATATCCGTGTCGCAGCCCTGCTACGAACTCGACACGATCAGATTCGATTCGCATCCTCTGCCCGCGGCCATGCCCTCTCTGTCGCCGCGATAGATCGGAGTTGACGAACTCAGTGTCAACATACAACCCTGCAGGCAGGCCCTCCAGTATAAACGCCAATGACGGGCCGTGCGATTCACCCGAGGTGAGAATTCTTATCAAAGCAGCACCTCCTCAAGCGCGAGGGTCTCAGCTTCCGGCTAGGCACTCCTCCAGGGCTCGTCTCATGACACTAACATCCGGGAGCACGCCCGTCCACAGATAAAAAGCCCTGACTCCTTGGTGCGCCAGCATTCCGATACCGTTCATTGCCCGGTAACCCTTGGCCTGGGCTGATCGAATCAAGACGGTTTCAGAGGGATTGTAGATCAGGTCGGCTACGCACGCGTGCTGCGGGAGGCACTCAATGTCCAAGTCAACTACTCGATCGACCAACGGATACATCCCCACCGGTGTCGCGTTGACAAGAAGGTCGGACTCTGACAGCACCCGGCCCAGGTGTTGTTTGTCCGCTAGGTCCAAAACCTCGATTGAGCAGGAAGGATACCGTTTGCTTATAAACTGCTGAAGCGCTGCAGCCCTGTCAATGGACCGAGCGGCAAATGCGATCCTGGCCGCACCACCCTTGGCCAATCCAACTGCGACGCCTCTGGCAGCTCCTCCAGAGCCGAGAATGCATGCGCGCAAGCCTGATGGGCTCATGCCCAGGTCCTCCTGAAGCGAGGCTATGAATCCGTAGCTATCAGTGTTGTGGCCTGTCAGGATGCCTTGATCGTTGACTACGGTGTTTACAGCCCCAGCATCCAAGGCATCATCAGAAAGATTGTCAACGAGCTCACAGGCTGCCTGTTTGAGAGGGATTGTGAGGTTTACTCCCGAGATCCCCATTGAGCGAACGCCGTCGAGAGCTTTTCTTAGGTCTGCCGGTCTAACTCGGAAGGCGAGGTATACGAAATCAAGTCCCAAGTCAGCTATAGCAGCATTGTGCATGACCGGTGAAAGCGAGTGCTCTACCGGGTCACCAAAGACAGCCAAGAGTCTGGTTGAGGTCGTTATTCTCTGCAATGGCACTCTTCCCTTCCAGGCGAAGGTCTGCGCATGGACCATATCCTATCCACAATCAGACGTGCCAGATCGCTCTTGCTCATCAGGCCAAGTCTCTCCTGTTGTCCATCCTTGTGTATAAGCGTCGCAATGTTGGTGTCAACCTCAAAACCGGCCCCCTCCGCTGTGATATCATTGGCCACGATCATATCAAGGCCCTTTCGCTCAAGCTTGGCCATAGCGTTTGCGATCAGATCGTCCGTCTCAGCCGCGAATCCAACAGCGATCTGATCCGGACGCTTCGACTTGCAGAGGGTTGCGGATATGTCGGGGTTCTCGACGAGTTCGAGAGTCAGACTGGATCCGCCACCTTTTTTGATCTTGGAGTCGGCCACTACAGCAGGCGTGAAATCAGCCGGAGCTGCTGCAAAAACACTGATGTCGGACTCGTCAAAATGAGTCTGGCAAGCGTTCAGCATTTCCTCTGTCGTTTCTACACGTATGGTCTTGATTCCCTCCGGATGCGGAAGGCTTACAGGCCCTGTGACCAGTACAACGTCTGCTCCACGCTGCCAGAGCTCTGTAGCGATTGCGTATCCCATCTTGCCAGATGATCGATTCCCAACAAACCGGACGGGGTCTATCGGCTCTCGTGTCGGCCCGGCCGTGACCAGGCAACGCACACCTCGCCAGTCGTCTGTAGACCTCAGGGCTCTAAGGACATATTGGAAAATCAGATCTGGCGCAATCATTCGGCCATAGCCTACGTCGCCGCAGGCAAGGAGCCCCTTTTCTGTTCTGAGCACCGTAAACCCTACGGACTTAAGGGTTTCAATGTTCCTTTGGGTTATTGGGTTCTCCCACATGGCCGTATTCATAGCAGGAGCTATCACTTTTGGAGACCTACACGCCAAGATGGTAGATGTCAACAAGTCGTCAGCTATACCCGATGCCATCTTGCCTATGATGTTCGCTGTGGCAGGAGCCACCACCAAGACATCGGCCCGCTGTGCGAGGGACACATGCTCGATATCCCATTGGGCAGGCTCCTCAAACATGTCCAATGAAACCGGGTTTCCTGACAAAGTGCGAAATGTCAGAGGTGAGACGAACTCAGCCGCGGACTTGGTCATGACAACCCGAACATCCAGCCCGGACTTGATCGCCAATCTTACGAGCTCACAGGACTTATAGGCAGCGATTCCGCCAGTAACTCCGAGGACCATACACTTGCTCCTAGGACTGGCCATGTGGACTCCTCCTCAATGATAATAGTCCTTACAAAAAACGGGGGTGCTCCCCCCGTGACTAGCCAAACGCTATAGCGAACGACCTAGCATTCAACTACGTGACTTCGCACCGCTCTTCTCGGGCTCCACACACGTGACCTTGTCGTTTAGTATTTCGTAGAGTGCGATTGTCACGGGCTTTTGGCTGTTTACCGATACTGCAGGCTCCGCTCCGTCGACTATCTGTCTAGCTCGTTTTGCGGCTGTGACAACCAGCGAATACCTGCTACCAATCTTCGGCAGAAGTTCGTCTAGTGAAGGTCTATCCATGACAGCAAAAACCCCTCCTACAAGTCTGAGCCCGACGAGAACGACGAACCATTCTTGGCGTCAAACGTGATCCTACTGACACGGCAGCGTTCGGCATCAATTATCGCCGCCAGGCACCTGACGGCTTCGTCCAGCTCGTCATTGACGACCACATACGTGTATTCCCGCAAAGCAGAGATCTCTCCGAGGGCAGAATTCATCCGCAGCTGTATTGTCGCCTCGTCATCGGTACCTCTGCCCCTAATCCTTCGCTCCAACTCCCGAATCGACGGAGGTAACAAGAAGACCAGGACAGCATCGCTGCACCGCTCACGTATCTGACGGGCGCCTAACACGTCGACGTCTAGTATGACGTCTTGACCTGCTGCCAGGATCTCCTCTATCGGCTTCCTCGGAGTGCCATACAAGTTGCCATAGACCTCGGCATACTCTAGAAGTTCGCCCTGCCTTATCATATCCTCAAATCGATCGCGGGAGACAAAATAATAGTTAACGCCGTCCTGCTCGCCCGGTCTCATCGGTCTCGTCGTAGCAGAAATCGAATATCTGAGATCGTCTCTAATGCGCATGACTTCAGAGATAACGCGATTTTTGCCGGATCCGGATGGACCGGATACCACGATGAGGACACCTCTCCGGCGCAGCTGGTTGGCAAAGTCACTCTCCCGGTCAATCGGACAGTTAGTTCTAGTCACTGGTCTCTGAGACGCCTTCCTTTCCGCTCAGCCTATGTGCAACGGTCTCGGGTTGAACCGCCGAAAGGATGATGTGGTCACTGTCAGTCATCACCACGGCTCTTGTCCTTCGACCATAAGTAGCGTCTATCAACACACCTCTGTCGCGGGCGTCTTGGATGATTCGTTTGATTGGTGCGGATTCTGGACTAACTATAGCTACGATCCGATTGGCTGCGACAATGTTGCCAAAGCCTATGTTGACCAACTTGATGTCCAAGGCCTAACCTCCCTTATTTCGCCAGACGCTGCAGCAGCGCCTCTTTCTGCCTCACACCGAGCCCCTGGACCCTTCTCGACTCGTCAATACCTATGTCCTGCATGAGTTTGCGGCTTCGGATCTTGCCGATTCTCGGGAGAGATTCAAGAAGGTAGGCAACCTTCATGCGAGCAATGACCTCGTCGTCCTTTGCAGCAGCTAGCACCTGATCAAGTGTCAGCTCGCCAGACTTTAGTTTTGCCCTCATCTGAGATCTCTTTGACCTGACTTCCTGGGCCTTTTTTAGAGCTGCAGCCTTTTCTGCCGGGGTCAGCTTGGGCAGTGTCATACTGGCCACCTCCTACTCAATGTTCTGAACTTGCTCCCTTAGCTTCTCCAACTGACTCTTGATTTCGATCACCAAACGTCCGATGTCGTAATCGCTAGCCTTGGACCCGATGGTATTGGCTTCGCGATTACACTCCTGCAGGATGAAGTCCAACTTCCTACCGGCCACACCCCCCGACTGAAGCGTCCCCCTCAAGGCTTCGATGTGACTTGACAATCGAACCAGCTCTTCGTCGATGGAGGCCCTGTCCGCAAACAGAGCAACTTCAGCCTCGAGACGACCTTGATCTAGCTTAACGCCTTCTGATAGCGCCTGAGCCCTCTCTGCCACACGCTGCCTGTAATCGTCGAGAACCTGTGGACTGCGCAGTTGTATCTCGCTAATAAGTTGTTCAGTTTCGACGATTCTATGTAGTAGATCAGCCCTTAGGCGATCGCCTTCGAGTCTGCGCATCTCCAGCAATTCGTCCAGGGCGCTATCCAAGGCCACCTGGACCGCGGGCCACGCGGACTCAGCGCTGTCAGCAGGCTCTTCGAGCCGGAAAACGTCCGGAATTGTGAGTAAATCTCGCAAGCTCGGTGTCTCGTCTATGCCCAGCCTTCTGGATAGTCGTTTCATGGCCTCAAAGGCCTGCAAAGCTACTTCTTCGTCGAGAATGAAATTCCTGCTACTTCCGGTTGGATATTCGACTGACAGGGTTACTTCGACCCTTCCACGATGAATCCTGTCGCTCACACGTGCCCTGATCAGATCTTCCAATGCGGCCAGTTCTCTGGGCACTCTGCACACAATATCCAAGTACCGCCCGTTGACTGACCTGGCTTCAACTGCGTACACCCTGTCTTGCCGGGACGCCTGTCCCCGGCCGTATCCTGTCATACTGTATATTGCGGACAAAGAAACACTTCCTTGTCTAGCCTGTCCCATGACTACCTAGCATCTATGCCAGTCGGCCTTCTTAGCTTATTCAACCAACTGTGTAGGATTCCTGCTTGTTGTGCATATTGCCGAAACCTGTCGTTATCTCTGGTTGAGCAGCTTCATCATGTCCGTGACTGCATCAATGCGGTCAGCCTCGGGGATCTCAGCAAGCAGGATCCCAGCCTTCACAGACTCTCCCCTAGCAGCATAGATGAAGGCGAGCATGTGCTTGGCGTATGCGAAGTCACTCTGCAGTGCAAGTGCCTCCGTAAATCTCTGTTCAGCCGCTGAGTAATAGGTCTCGGGCCGCGGGCCACTGGCAGCGGTGTATGCCATGTTCGCCTGCCGCAGGTATATAGCTCCTTCGAGGCAGAGAGCGACAGCGCGCTGCCCGAAATCATCAGGAATTCTCTTGAGCCACTGGAGAGCCGTCCCGTAATCTCGGTCTCTATAAGCAGCAACAGCCGCCACGATCGCGATCTCCGGGTCATGATTCGACTTCTCCCAAGCACTGAGGAAATGGTCCTCGGAAGCGCGCCCGATGCCCCAGGACCTGTAGTATATACCCATGCTTACATGGAGGTCGCTTTCAGACTGAGCATACTGGGCTGCAACCGGAGCTATCATTCCCAGTACGAATGCTAAGACAACCACTGCTGCTGACACTGCAAGAAGCTTTCTGTTTATACCGGAGATACTGCCGCACTTGGGGGTTGCCATGGCGGACATCACCCTTCCCAGATGTCGAATTTGACCCATAGCATGCAGGGTGCTATACTCTCTGTGGCACTGTACAAGTATACGAGTCTGAGGTTGCTATCATGTCAATTGACGGTTTCTTCGTCACAGCCCTTTGCCGGGAATTGTCCGATTGTATCGTCGGCGGCCGAATCGACAAGATATCAATGCCTGATAGACTACAAGCAGCTATTTCAGTTCGCCGAAACGGTGTTTTCCATCGGCTGCTTGCATCTGCGCGGTCACAATACGCAAGACTGCACTTGACGAGGACGAATCCCGAAAACCCTCTTGAACCGCCTATGTTTTGCATGGTCCTGCGCAAGCACCTGCTGGGAGGAAGAATCCTCTCTGTTCACCAACCAGGATCCGAACGAATCCTCACGGTCCAGGTCGAAGCCAGAGATGAATACGGACGCAGGGCTATTAAGGACCTCATTGTAGAGATCATGGGCAAACACAGCAACCTGCTGCTCGTAGACTCTGACGCCTCAGTGATCATTGACTGCGCCAAACACGTCAGCAGCCGGGTAAACCGATATAGAGAACTTCTACCCAATAAGCCGTATGTCCTGCCCCCTTCGCAGGGAAAGGCCGACTTGCAGCTCATTGCGAACCTCTCCCCTGACGACGTTCTACAGGTGCTCGCGTCCCATCAGTGTGAACAGACAGCACACAAGTGCCTCATCAACCGAGTTCAAGGTCTTGGGCCCTTGACTGCGACGGAAGTGCTTTATCGTGCTGGAGTCGATCCCGACTGTAGCTTCAGCCACGTCAGCCCCTCCAAGATGGAGCAAATAGCGCTAGTGCTGTGCGACATCTTGCAGAGCCTCAGGGAAGGCCGCACTACTCCGGTAACCTACAGTTTAACCACAGATGGCAGCCCCCAACTCAAGGCGTTTTCGTTCATGCGATTGACACATCTTGCTGACCAGGGATGCTTTGAGCAAACATTCTCTACACTCGGAGATATGCTTGACTACGCTTTAGCGGTCAAGGAGCAAGACGCCCGGCAGTCTGCGTTTAGGTCGGAATTGGCGTCCGTGGTATCCAATGCAATCCAACGGTCAAGGGAGAGATTGAGTAAGCTCGAGTCATCACTCGAGGTTGCGGAAAACGCCGATGAGTTCAGGCTCAAAGCCGACCTCCTAATGACGCATAGCAATCAGGCGCAAAAAGGCCTGACATCACTGACCGTACCCAACTACTTCGATCCCGGCCTTAACGAAGTAGCAATCGAGCTTGATCCTAGCCTGAGCGTCATTGAGAATGCCAGGCACTACTACAAGCTGTATTCGAAGGCGAAGCGCAGCAAGGCCATAGTCGAATCGCTCATACAATCAACCCGATCAGATCTTGCGTATCTCGAGCAGGTCGAAGTTAGTATCGATTCGTCATCTACAGTCGCAGAGCTGGAAGAGATCAGCTCAGAACTTGCGGATCAAGGCGTATTGCGATCCAGATCGGAAAAAAGAAGGCGCGGCAGTGGGACCAAAGAAAGGTCTTCGCCTGCGCAGTTCGTCTCTCGCGACGGCATACGAATACTTGTAGGAAGGAACAACCGTCAAAACGACGAGCTAACGCTGAAGATCGCATCTCCAAATGACATATGGCTTCATGCGAAAGATATCCCCGGTTCTCACGTTATAATTCGCTCGCAAGGTGTGAAAGAGATCCCCGATTCCACACTTGCTGCAGCGGCTCTTCTTGCGGCCTTTTACAGTAAAGCTAGAGGGTCTTCAAACGTAGCTGTCGACTACACCTTGAGAAAACACGTCAGAAAACCGACCGGAGCAAAACCGGGGATGGTGATCTATGACTCTCAGACGACGGTGTACGTTACGCCAAGTGAGGAAGCAATCCTGAGTCACCTCAAGGAAGGCTCGACATTGATGTAATATTTACCTGCTTGCTTCAGGTATTGCCAAGTGCAAGCTGCTGTTGTATCATATAAGTCGATAATATAAACTGCAGGTACCTTCGGGGCAGGGTGAGACTTAGAAGTCAACTCCCGACCGGCGGTGATGGCTCCTTGGCCTAAGTCCGCGAGTCCAGTGATCTGGGTTGATCTGGTGAGATTCCAGAACCGACGGTACAGTCCGGATGAGAGAAGGTTTCCATGTCTCATGCATGTTCTTTGAGCCCCCGAAGGCTTAGACCTCTCGGGGGCTTTTCGTTGTCACTCGCTCGTTGGCCCATGAGATGTGAGTTGCCGGAGGCTGCCTGGCAGGTATCAACAAGGAGGTAATGCACTTGTCAGTCACTTCTCACAACCACAAAGCAGCGTCAAGGCTGCACAGTTTCACCAGTCCAAAGAAGCTGGTGTACTGCGGGCTGCTGACTGCAGTCGCAGTCGTACTCGGGATGCTCGCAGTCTATTTCCCTATCCGTTTGTTTAGTGTGGCTCCCTTCTTGCTGTATGACCCGGCGGACGTACCGATCATAATCGGAACACTTCTCATGGGAGCAGGGCACGGCCTGCTCATAACCGTTGCAGTGTCGTTGATCATGGGCCTGTACGAAGCCGGGATAATCGGCGCATTCATGCACATCGCATCCACAGGCTTGCTCGTTGTGCTGATCGCTGCGTTCTACCATACGCCCGAGCACAGATACAGAAAGGTGTTTGGACCGACTATCGGCGCCCTGTACAAGTACAGATATGTGCTCGGAGCCGTTGTAGGAACTATTGGTTCTGCAGCGGTCATGGTCGGGCTCAACCTACTGGTAACGCCCCTTTATATGGGAGTACCAGTCGAGCAGGTCGTCAAACTGCTGGCCCCGGCGATCATTCCGTTCAACCTTATAAAGTCGGGAATCAACTCCGTGCTGAGCTACCTAGTGTTCGCAGCGCTCTCGCCTTATCTACGCGTAAACGAGATCATCGAGAAATGAAAAGAAGGGGGCGGTACGCCGCCCCCTTCTGCGACTTGCTCGCTATTTCTTTCTGATCTGAGGCACATTGAGCACTTTGCTCCCAGGCGGGACCGACTCGATTAGCCAGACATTTCCCCCAATTTCCGAGCCGCGGCCTACTACCGTATCCCCTCCGAGAACAGTCGCTCCGGCGTAGATCGTTACGTTGTCCTCAATTGTTGGGTGTCGTTTCGTACCTCTCACAACTCCGCCGTCGGCGTCCTTGTCGATTCTGAGAGCACCTAGGGTGACCCCTTGGTATATGGTCACATTATTGCCTATCTCGGTTGTCTCTCCAATGACTACACCCGTGCCATGGTCAATGAAAAACGACTCGCCGATCTTGGCACCAGGGTGAATGTCGATTCCCGTCTTGCTGTGAGCGTACTCGCTCAGAATTCTAGCCATAGACTTGAGGCCGAGTTTGTACAGCTCATGTGCGACCCTGTAGACTGCTACAGCAAACAGGCCGGGATACGAGAGAATGACCTCATCATACCCTGTTGCAGCCGGGTCCCGTCGCCACGCAGCTTTTACATCCAGCAACAGTTTGCGCCGAATCTCAGGTAGAGCGGATATTATCTCACGCGCATAGTTGCAGCTTAGCGCCATGGTCTCACAGCCGGTGGGCCCACATTCACAAGTGCCTCCGTTTTCTGCATGCAATGTGTTGTGGATCTGGCGGGCGAGACGCCAGTAGACCGTTCCGATGTATTCCAATAGACACACGTCCGTATCGGCGTTGCAGCCGACGCCCCCATCGAAGTATCCGGGAAATAGGATCCGCCGAATGTCCAGGAACAGCTGGACAACTGCGTCAGGATCGGGCATTGGTTTTGTCCTTCGTCCAAAATCCTCGTTATCTGAATAAGATCGCATAAGGCTGCACGCTACGTCTGCGAGCAACTCGTCGGTAGTTCTCTGCACATTATCGCCTCCCGGAATCAAAATGCTGCCGGTGCCCGAGATCTCAATTGCGCGTTGTGCTATAATGTATCGTAAGGCATTTTAACGGGCCGTGCAAGCACATGGGTCAGAGAGGATTCGTGCATGCGGATCGAAAAGCGGAGAAATCGGCCGACTGTCTCTCGATCGGTCGTAGCACCCGACAGCGTCTTACGCAGGCGGGTTACGGAAACACCGAAGGAATCGTTTGAGCAACTCCTGCAAAGCGAAGAGCACACCAACCTCCAATCAATGCTCGAAGAGGTGGTGCGGCTCGGTGATAACTTGCTTGAGAAGCGGACTCTGCAGGACCTAGAGCAGTATAAAGCCGCTGTCAAGAGGTTCGTGCAGTACGCAGTCAACCGCGCGTTCAGAGTGCGAAAGGCCAGCAGGCTCTCCGGTGGCTGGTCTCGGCTGGTAGAGACAATAGATACTGCACTCGCTGACCTCACTGAAGTGGTGCTGACCCGAGAGGCCCCTAGAATCGTCCTGTTGTCTAAGTTGGAGATGATCAAAGGGCTTCTAGTAGATTGCCTTAGGTAACTCGCGACGGCTCATCACACGACTGAATTTGTCAAGACCCCTATCTGTTCTATGATAACCTCAACCGTGTCACCTGAGTGCAGCGGGCCTACACCCGACGGCGTGCCTGTTGCGATAACATCACCAGGCAACAGAGTCATGACATGAGACACGAAGCTGAGGAGCTGTTCAGGACCGAATATGAGATTGCTCGTATTCGAATTCTGCTTTAGCTCGCCGTTTACCTTGCATGATATCTCGAGTGAACGCGGATCGACCGAGGTATCCACTACAGGGCCTATGGGCGCAAACGTGTCAAACGACTTGGCTCTGGTCCACTGTCCGTCAACCTGCTGCAGGTCTCTTGCAGTAACGTCGTTGAAGCAAGTATACCCCAGGATGTAGTCTTTCGCCTGCCGTTCGTCGACGTCCTTTGCCAAGCGCTTCACAACCAAAGCGAGTTCAGCCTCATAATCAACGCGTCGAGACGATTGGGGCAGGACGATGCTGTCATGGGGCCCGATCAACGCTGTTGAAGGCTTCAGAAAGATCTTTGGATATTCCGGCAACTCCTCGCCCATCTCGATCGCATGGTCTCTATAATTGAGCCCTACAGCCACGATCTTGGACGGCACAGTCGGAGCAAGCAGCCTGACACTGGATAAGGGCACCCTGATGTCAGAGATCTCGAAGTCCTCAAATACATCCCCTTTTATAGGCCTGATGGCGTCCCCTTCGAGTGCCCCAAAGCTCTGCTTGCCATCAAGCATGTATCTGACCAGCTGCACGTCGTGCACTCCCTTGCGAAGCTATACTAAGACAGCGCAGCGCGGCCAACTCCTCGACAGAGTCGGTCCCACGCTTGCGCCACCTCTATTTCAACAGCCCGTACTCTATACTGTCCACCAGAGCACGCCAGCTCGCCTCGATAATATTCGTAGACACGCCAACAGTGCCCCAGGGCTCTTCGCCGTTGCGAGACTCCACCAGAACACGCACTTTGGCAGCTGTTCCGGCGCCCTCATCAAGAACGCGGACCTTGTAGTCTGTGAGAACGATGTTCCGTATCTCAGGGTACACCTGCGCCAACGCCTTTCTCAGAGCATTGTCAAGTGCGTTGACAGGGCCATCGCCTTCAGCAGCTGTATGAATGACCTCGTCCCCGATCTTGACCTTTACCGTAGCCTCAGACACGGGCTCGCCGTTGGATCCCTTCTTGTCGATCGTCAACCTAAACCCTTCGAGTTCAAACAAGCTCTCGTGCAGGCCGAGGGATTTCCTAAGCAACAACTCGAATGACGCCTCTGCACCCTCAAACGAGTACCCTTGGTACTCGAGGTCTTTCACAGCTGCGAGAATCGAGGCGATTCGATCTCTGTCACCGTCATAGCCGATGTTGAGTTCTCGCATCTTGTACCGGATATTCGAAGCTCCAGACAGCTCCGACACGACCACTCGACGCTTGTTTCCTACCAGAGAGGCATCGATGTGCTCATAGGTCTCCGGATGTTTGAGCAGTGCATTCACATGAACCCCGGCTTTGTGTGTGAACACGCTGCGTCCCACGTACGGCTGGCGAGAATCCGGACGCCTGTTTGTTATCTCATCGATGTATCTGGAGACCTTTGTGAGCATGGCAAGCTGCTCGTCTGTTACGCAATCGATTCCCATCTTGAGTTTGAGATTGGGGATTATTGTGCACAGGTCCGCATTGCCCGCACGTTCGCCGTACCCGTTCATAGTGCCTTGAATCTGCACTGCCCCTGCAAGCACGCCCATGAGTGTGTTTGCTGCGCCCATCCCAGAGTCGTTGTGCATGTGGACTCCGACTTCGACATCGGGAAATCTCTGTTTCACATCCTGCATGATCGGTGCAACCTCATGAGGCAGCAATCCTCCATTTGTGTCGCATAGCACAATGACTTCAGCCCCGCCTGACACGGCTCTGGATAGAGTTTCAACGGCGTATTCGGGATTGCGCTTGTACCCGTCAAAGAAGTGCTCAGCATCGTAGAACACCCTCATGCCGTTGGAGCGCAGAAACCTTACAGAGTCTTCTATCATCTCGAGATTTTCCTCAAGAGTCGTCCTCAACACGTGCTCGACATGGAAATCCCAACTCTTTCCGAAAATGGTTGCTATCTCTACTCCGGATTGAACAATCGCCTGCAGGTTCGCATCCTCGGACGCAGTCAGCCCCGCTCGCCTAGTCGATCCGAAAGCGGTGATTTTCGCATTCTGAAGTCCGTATTCCTTAGAACGCTGGAGGAACTCCATGTCTTTGGGATTGGAGGCAGGCCAGCCGCCTTCGATGTAGTCTATGCCGAGCTTGTCAAGCCTCTGCGCTATCCGGATCTTGTCCTCCAAGGAAAACGAGACGCCCTCTGCCTGTGCCCCATCCCGCAACGTCGTGTCATAGAGCATAACGGGCTTCATGCGTCAACCTCCCTACAGATCAATTCTCCCATCTCGTCCGTGCCTACTGTTCTTGAACCTGGAGACGTTATGTCGGCTGTCCTATAGCCAGCCTCCAGCACTCGCTCAACTGCACGTTCAATGGCTCTTGCGGGCTCGTCCAAACGAAATGTGTACCTGAGCATCATTGCAGCGGAAAGGATAGTCCCAATCGGATTGGCCATGTTCTTCCCTGCGATGTCTGGCGCAGACCCGTGAATCGGTTCATAAATGTCCACGTCTCCCCCAATGCTTGCAGACGGCAACATGCCTATAGAGCCTGTAAGCATGGCAGCCTCATCGCTAAGGATGTCTCCAAACATATTCTCTGTGACGAGCACGTCAAATTGCTTCGGCTTGCGCACAAGCTGCATCGCACAGTTGTCAACAAGCATGCTCTCAAACTCAACATCCGGGTACTTCTGCGCAACCGCGCAGGCGACCTCGCGCCAGAGCCTTGATGACTCAAGCACGTTTGCCTTGTCTACAGAAGTGACCTTCCCTCTGCGGCCTCTGGCCAGCTGAAATGCTAGATCAACGATCCTCTCTATCTCCAGAGTCGTATACTCCAATGTATCTACAGCTCGAGCGCCCGTGGGGTGAGGCTCGCGCAGCCGCGGCTCGCCGAAATAGAGGCCGCCTGTCAGTTCGCGAACGACCATTATGTCTATGCCGCTAACCACATCAGGCTTGAGAGTAGAGGAATCCACCATAGAAGGATACATCACAGCCGGCCTCAAGTTGGCATATGCTCCTGCCATTTTGCGGAGTCGAAGAAGGCCCACGATCTCAAGCCTCTCGTCCGCAGGCAGGCTGTCCCACTTAGGTCCTCCTATTGCCCCAAGCAGTACAGCGTCGCTCGTTTGAACGAGCTCGATTGTCTCAGGTGGGAACGCTGTTCCGGTCTGATCATATGCAGCGCCTCCAAAAAGGCCTTCATTGAGCTCCAAATCCAGGCCATACTTGGCTGAGACCGTTTCAAGCACCAGTGCTGCTTGTTTGGTGATCTCTACTCCAATCCCATCTCCGGGCAGCAATGCTATCTTAGCCACCAGCCATCACTCTCTTCCTGACATGCCCCACTAGCCCGCCGTCTGCTATGATCTCCTGAATCTCCTCTGACAGCGGCTGTGACCTGTATTCTTTGCCTTTTGACAGGTTGACTATCTTGCCTTCACTCATATCGACTTCAAATTCGTCACCGTTCTCTGCTTCTTCAACTGCCTCAGGGCATTCGAAGATCGGCAGCCCGATGTTGATGCTATTGCGAAAGAAGATGCGTGCAAAGGATTTCGCGATGACACAAGACACTCCTGCCGCCTTTATCGCAATCGGCGCATGTTCGCGGGAGCTGCCACAACCGAAATTTGACCCGGCTATGATCAGATCTCCTTTAGACATGTTGGAGACGAAGTTAGGATCAGCGTCTTCCATGCAATGCGCCGCGAGCTCCTCAGGATCTGATGTGTTGAGGTAGCGAGCGGGTATGATAGCATCTGTGTCGATGTTATCACCAAACAAGCATGCCCTTCCTACTGCCTTCATATCTTATACGACCTCCTCAGGGCCAACTATCTCGCCTGCAACTGCTGATGCCGCTGCGACTGCTGGCCCGGCCAGATAGACCTCGCTCTTTGGATGGCCCATCCTGCCTACGAAGTTCCTGTTGGTCGTTGAAACCGCTCTCTCTCCAGCAGCCAAGACTCCCATATGTCCGCCCAGGCACGGCCCGCACGTCGGTGTACTGACCACAGCGCCCGCCTCGACGAACACCTCGACAAGTCCCTCGCGCACTGCCTGCAAGTATACACTTTGAGTGCCTGGGATTATGATGCAACGGACACCCCTGGCCACTTTTTTGTTGCGCAAGATCGCCGCGGCCTCTCTAAGATCCTCAATCCTGCCGTTGGTACATGAGCCAATCACGACCTGATCAATCTGTATTCCCTTTACTTCACTCACCGGACGGGCGTTTTCCGGCAAATGGGGCAAAGCTACCTGTGGCTCGATCTCACTGGCGTCAAACTCGTAGACCTCGCTGTACTCGGCGTCTGCGTCACTCTCGAGCAACTCGTATTCCCGATCTGTGCGCTCGAGAAGATACTCGACGGTCTTCTGGTCAGGCATGAATATGCCGTTCTTTCCGCCCGCCTCTATTGCCATATTGGCCATGGTGAGCCTGCCTTCGACAGAGAGCGATGAGATAGCCTCACCTGCGAATTCCATGGCCTTGTACCTGGCGCCGTCAACTCCTATCTTTCCTATCGTGTAAAGGATCAGGTCCTTGCCCCCTACCCAGGGCTTCAGGGATCCTCTGAAGACGAACCTAATAGTCTCCGGCACCCTAAACCACAACTCTCCAGTTGCCATTGCCGCGGCAATGTCCGTGCTGCCTACTCCAGTGGAGAAAGCGCCGAGTGCGCCGTACGTACAAGTGTGAGAGTCAGCCCCGACCACCAAGTCACCCGGAACTACCATTCCCTTCTCTGGAAGCAGGCAATGCTCGATACCCATCTCTCCAATCTCGAAGAAATGGGTTATCCCGTGTTTCTTGGCGAACTCCCGCATTATCCGGACCTGCTCTGCAGACTTGATGTCCTTGTTGGGTGTAAAGTGATCCGGCACGAGTGCGATCTTGTCGGGATCAAACACTCGCGTCGCACCTATACGCTCAAACTCAGCTATGGCCACAGGAGCAGTGATATCATTGCCAAGCACCAGGTCGACTCTTGCCACAATGAAGTCGCCGGGGCGCACCCGGTCCCTCCCCGCGTGCTTAGCAAGTATTTTCTCGGTTAACGTCATACCCACGGATTGATCCCTCACTATTCACAAACAGAATCTTTTGGCAGCTGTCTCATCAGATCGCTTCCCGCCTTGTTCAATGCATTGAGGTAAGCCCGGACACTTGCTACGATTATATCCATACTGACCCCGCGGCCAGTATAGACGCGTTCGCCGACTCTGACCTTGACTGAGACCTCGCCCAGCGCGTCTTTCCCGCTCGTAACCGCTCTTAACTGATATTCCTCGAGAGTCGCATCCATTTGGACGACCCTGTCGACGGCACGGTAAGCTGCATCGACAGGTCCGTCTCCGCAAGCCGCCTCCTCAAACACCTGGCCTTCTCTAACAAGCCTGACAGTTGCCGTAGGAATGGATGTCATCCCGCTGGACACATGCAGGTAGTCAAGTGAGTACAGGTCTTCGACTGCAGTCAGTTCTCCTCGGATCAGTGCCTCGATATCGCGATCACTGACCTCCTTCTTTCTGTCCGCAAGTTCTATAAAACTTTCGTAAGCTCGTGAGAGTTCCTCCTCAGGCAAGTCATAGCCAAGCTCCAGCAGATGCTTGCGGAACGCGTGCCTTCCTGAATGCTTGCCCAGGACCAGCCTGTTTGCAGTCAGACCTATGTCCTCTGGTGACATGATCTCGTAAGTCGCCCTCTCCTTGAGGACCCCGTCTTGATGAATCCCGGATTCGTGTGCGAACGCGTTCTTGCCGACGATCGACTTGTTGACCTGCACGTGGAGGCCGGTAAGGGCTGAAACGAGGCTGCTGCACCTGTATATCTGTCTGGTGTCAACCAATGTAGTCGCGTTGAAGAAGTCATTCCGAGTCTTGAGAGCCATCACAACTTCCTCTAGTGCGGCATTGCCAGCCCTCTCGCCTATCCCGTTGATCGTCACCTCGACTTGATGCACTCCGGCTTGAACGGCTGCCAGTGAGTTTGCAACTGCCATTCCGAGGTCGTCGTGGCAATGGACACTGAGCTCAGCACGGTCGATGTTCGGTGTATGTTCTATGACATACCTAATCAAGTTGTGAAACTCACTTGGAGTCGTATACCCGACTGTGTCGGGTATGTTTATGACAGTGGCTCCTGCGTTTATGACCTCTTCGAATACCTTGCAGAGGAACTCAGGGTCTGACCTGGTTGCGTCCTCAGCAGAGAACTCCACGTCTTCGGTAAACCGCTTTGCATATCTCACCGCCTCTGTCGCCATCCTGAGAACCTCGTTTGGGGTCTTTCTGAGCTTGTATTCCATATGTATTGGCGACGTGGCAATGAATGTGTGAATCCTCGGACGGGCTGCAGGCTTCAAGGCCTCCCATGCACGATCTATGTCCTTCTCTACAGCACGGGCCAACGCGACAATGGTGACAGTGCGGATTTCTTCGGCTATGGTGCGAACCGACTCGAAGTCGCCTGGAGAAGCAATCGGAAAGCCGGCCTCCATCGCGTCGACACGGAGGCGCTCTAAAGCGCGCGCGATCTCGAGCTTTTCCAAAACGTTGAGCGTCGCACCGGGTGACTGTTCACCATCTCTAAGGGTGGTGTCAAAAACCTTAATGACTCGACTCACACCAGTCTCCCTCCTACCTGTTGGTTTCCACAGGCACTTGCGCCGGCATCCTTACTTGTTGATCCAGGTCATCATGCTCCTGAGCTTCGCGCCGACGACCTCGATCAAGTGTGCTGACTCCTTGCGCTTGATAGCATTGTACACAGGCCTGTTGGCTTGGTTTTCGAGTATCCACTCTCTTGCAAATCTGCCCGTCTGTATATCGTTGAGGATCTCCTTCATAGCTTTACGGCTCTCGACATTGATCACTCGCTTGCCGCTGACCATATCGCCGTACTCTGCCGTGTCGCTGATCGAGTAGCGCATCCCGCCGATACCGCCCTCATACATGAGGTCGACAATGAGTTTGAGTTCGTGCAAGCACTCGAAATACGCGACCTCAGGTTGGTACCCGGCCTCTACAAGGGTCTCAAATCCCGCTCTGACGAGCTCAGTGACTCCTCCGCAGAGCACTGCCTGCTCGCCAAACAGGTCTGTCTCAGTCTCCTCTTTGAAGGTCGTTTCTATAACGCCCGCTCTAGTGGCACCGATTCCCTTTGCATACGCAAGTGCGATATCTCTCGCCCTGCCTGAGTAGTCTTGCTCTACGGCTATCAGAGCGGGCACTCCTCCGCCCTCTGTGTACACTCGCCTGACCAAGTGACCTGGGCCTTTAGGAGCGACCATTATAACGTCTACATTTGATGGAGGGACTATTTGTCCGAAGTGAATGTTGAACCCGTGGGAAAAGACGAGTGTTTTCCCTTCAGTCAAGTGGTCTTTGATCTCCGCTTGGTAAACCTTTGCTTGGACCTCGTCGGGCAGCAAGACCTGAATAATGTCTGCCGCGGCAGAAGCCTCTGCCACCGATACAGGGTTGAAACCATCTTTGACTGCCTTCTCATAGTTGGCTGTTCCTTTGCGATTGGCAACGATAACGTCTACGCCGCTGTCCCTCAGATTTAGGGCCTGTGCGTGGCCCTGGCTGCCGTACCCCAAAATAGCGACCTTCTTGCCGCTCAAGAGATCTAGATTAGCGTCCTTGTCATAATACATGCGTGCCATCTGCTTCATCCTCCCTGCTATTCCCAATAGGCTTTTACTTCGAACCACGAACCATTGAAACCTTACCAGTGCGGACTATTTCTATGATGCCGTAAGGCCTGGCCAACTGCACAAACGCGTCGATCTTGCCTTCGTCGCCCGTCACTTCAACTATTATTGACTTCTCGGCTACATCTACAATTTTCGCCCTAAATATGCCGACAACTTGCAGGATGTCTGAGCGGTTGGAACTGTCGGCACTTATGCGTATCAGCGCCAACTCCCTGTCAACCCTCTCGTCTGAAGTAATGTCACTGATCTTGATAACATCAATAAGCTTGTGGAGCTGTTTGGTGATCTGCTCAAAGGTAGCCTCGTCTGCGATGACTTGTATGGTCATTCTAGAGACTTCGGGATCATCCGTTACTCCCACAGCGATGCTTTCGATGTTGTACCCTCTTCTGCTAAAGAGGCTGGCAACACGAGCGAGGACACCCGACCGATTGTTGACGAGAACGGATAGCGTGCGCTTCATGACTCATCACCTCGAATCATCCGGCTGATCGGCATATTTGGCGGAACCATGGGGAACACGTTCGCTTCACGGGACACTTTCACGTCCACAACCACCGGGCCCGGTTCTGCAAACGCTCGCTCGAGTGACGGCCGGACCTCGTCCTCAGTCTCGACCCGAATCCCCTTTGCTCCGTACGCTTCGGCAACTGCGACGAAATCTGGGTTGTAATCCAACGCTGTCGACGAATACCGCTTGTCATGGAACATCGCTTGCCACTGCCTGACCATGCCCAAATACCCGTTGTTCAGGATGACAACCTTCACAGGCAATTTGTACTGGACCGCTGTCCCGAGCTCCTGGATATTCATCTGGAAACTGCCGTCACCGGCTATGTCAATGACAAGGCTGTCGGGCCGGCCTATCTGTGCGCCTATAGCGGCAGGGAATCCAAATCCCATCGTGCCAAGCCCGGCGGAAGAAATGAAGCTGCGGGCGTTCTTGAACTTGTAGAACTGAGCGGTCCACATCTGGTTCTGACCAACCTCAGTGGTAACAATGGCTTCTCCACCTGTGAGATCCGAGATCTGCTCGATCACGTATTGAGGTGCGATCCCATCAGCATACCGCGGGTACTTGAGCGGCCATTCCTTCTTCCACTGCGCTATCTGTGCCAACCACTCGGGCCGTTTCATAGGCGACAGCTGTGGAATGAGCGACTCCAGCACAGTGCGGGCATCTCCGACGATCGGGATGTCGTACCTTACGTTTTTTCCGATCTCTGCAGGGTCGATGTCTATATGTGCTACCTTTGCGTTGGGAGCAAAGGTCCGCGGATCGCCTATGACCCTGTCGTCAAACCTTGCGCCTACTGCTATAAGGAGGTCGCACTCGTTGACCGATAGATTTGCATAGCCAGTGCCGTGCATCCCGAGCATGCCCAGCGAGAGCCTATGCGCTGTCGGAAAAGCGCCAAGCGCGGTCAGGGTAGTGGTGACTGGAATGTCGCACAACTCCGCGAGCTCCCGCAGAACGTCTGAAGCGCCCGACCAGATCACCCCGCCACCCACGTACAACACGGGCCTAGACGACGCGGTGATCGCCTTGGCCAGCTCTTTAACTTGCTTTGGGTGACCTTCGTACGTTGGTTTGTAACCTGGAAGATCGACACTACTTGGATACTCAAACTCACACTTGCCTATCGATACGTCTTTTGGTAAGTCGACCAGGACCGGACCCGGCCTGCCAGTAGTAGCGATGTAAAACGCTTCCTTTATCACTCTAGGTAGGTCCTCTGTCGACTTCACGAGGTAGTTGTGCTTAGTGATTGGCATTGTAATTCCAGTTATATCTGCTTCCTGAAAAGAGTCCTTGCCGATCCAGCTGGTCGCTACCTGTCCCGTAAATGCGACGACAGGCACAGAGTCCATATAGGCAGTAGCAAGTCCGGTGACTAGGTTGGTAGCCCCAGGCCCAGACGTAGCTATACAGACGCCTGGACGGCCGGTTGCTCTCGCGTAGCCATCCGCAGCATGAGCTGCTCCTTGCTCGTGCCTAACGAGTATATGTCGGATATCGGCGTCATACAGTGCATCATAGATTGCCAGGACAGCCCCGCCCGGGTAGCCGAACACTACGTCGACTCCTTCTGTCTCTAGGCATTTAACAAGAATGTCAGCTCCACACTTCTCCATCCTTCATTCCCCCTAAAACAAAGCCTCTCGTCGGCTCGTAATAGAGCATCAGGACGAGAGGGCATCCCGTGGTACCACCTGAATTCGCGCCTGCCCTACGGCAGGACACCTCACGAAGCATTTGACGTGCTTCAGGCACGATAACGGGTGCGAGACCGTTGACACCTACATGGACGTTCAGCGCAAGGCTCTGAGGCGAGTTCAGAGTGACTTCACTACCGCGTTCGCACCACACAGCGGCTCTCTGTGAGATCCGTCAGCACTTACTACTCCTCATCATCGCCGTTAAAGCCGTTTTTGGTTATTTGCTAAAACTATAGCAGACCGACGCCAGCAGTGTCAACATGTATGATGTACGAACGTTTGCATGGTCACTGCTTCTCGAGCAGGAATTGAGAGCTTAACCTGCGCGGATTCCTACCAAATATTGTATTTAGTTGCACTGATACTACGCGGGACCCGTATGCCGTACCTGGCAAAAGACGAGATTCTTTCTCGTCTTTTACATTTACCCATATACGCAAATCAGACTATACATACTTAGAGCCACCAAGACTCAACGCGCACGCGCCCGCGTGCCTGCCCCCAACGGTAGTTCTCGCACCTTGTTGAAGGTTAAGTCCGGCAAGGCTTCAATGCCAGACGTCTGTCAAGCTTAGAACAGCCCAGTGATCTTGAGAGATTCGTCAATATCGACAGCCTCTGCAGCTGGGCGCTTGGGCAGTCCGGGCATGGTCATTATCTTGCCTGTAAGCACAACAACAAATCCTGCTCCAAACGCAGGCCGGGCGTCTCTCACAGTCAGTGTCCAGCCGGTTGGAGCACCTCTGAGCGCAGGGTCGTCCGACAGCGATAGCTGTGTCTTTGCGACACACACAGGCAGGTCTCCCCCACCTGCTGCCCGGATCTCATCAAGGGCCCTCTTGGCTTCAACGGAATAAGCGACTCCTTCAGCTCCGTAGACACGCGTTGCGAGCGCTTCGATTTTCTGCTCGAGAGTCATTGACTTGTCGTATACAGGGCGCAATTCAGCCGATTCGGACTCCAGCACCTCGAGAACAGCCTCTGCAAGCTCGATGCCTCCAGCGCCTCCCCTTGCCACAACGTCCGAGACAGGCGCCTTGACTCCAAGCTCCGCGCAAACCTCTCTGACGACTTCTATTTCCTCGTCTGTATCAGTTGGGAATCGGTTAATCGCAACTACCAGTGGCAGGCCATACTGCCGGATGTTTTCAATGTGCTTGCGGAGGTTTGCACAGCCTGACCTAAGGGCCTCGAGATTTGTCTCCGACAACTTATCCCTTGGTACACCGCCGTGATGGTTGAGCGCTCGAATAGTCGCAACTAGTATGACCACATCAGGCTGAAGCCCGTACTGCGGGCACACTATGTCAAAGAACTTCTCTGCACCAAGGTCTGCTGCGAACCCGCCTTCAGTCACAACATAGTCCGCCAACCCGAGAGCTGTCATAGTCGCCATGACCGAGTTGTTTCCATGTGCTATGTTGGCAAACGGGCCTCCATGCACGAAAACAGGCTGGCCCTCAAGCGTCTGCACTAGATTCGGCTTTATTGCGTCTTTTAGCAGGACTGCCATAGCACCGACTGCCTTCAGATCTCGGGCGTACACCGGGCGCCTGTCGTAGGTATACCCAACTAGGATGTTGCCGAGCCTCTCCTTGAGATCGTTAATGCCGTCTGTGAGGCACAAAATCGCCATTATTTCGGACGCCGCGGTGATGTCAAACCCTGATTCACACGGAACACCATTCGCTGACCCGCCAAGCCCGACAACTATCTGCCTTAGCTGACGGTCATTTATATCCATGGTGCGGCGCCAGATGATCCGCGTAGGGTCAATGCCCAGCTCGTTTCCATGCTTGATATGGTTTTCTACCATGGCCGCAAGCAGATTGTGCGCAGACCCGATCGCGTGGATGTCTCCAGTGAAGTGGAGGTTTATATCTTCCATAGGCACTACCTGGGAGTACCCGCCACCTGCTGCGCCGCCCTTTATCCCAAAAGTCGGGCCCAAAGAAGGCTCTCTCAAGCAAGCAATGACGTTCTTACCGAGCTTACCGAGGGCTTGAGTTATGCCAACAGCTGTGCAGGTCTTGCCTTCACCGGCAGGGGTTGCGGTGATAGCAGTCGTATAGATGAGCTTCCCTCTAGCTCGTCCCCTAACCCGCTTTATTGCATCAAGGCTGATCTTTGCCTTGTACTTGCCGTAAAACTCCAGGTCATCTTCTGTCAGGCCTATCTTTGATGCGATTTGCACTATCGGCTCCAGCTTCGCGCTCTGTGCTATTTCGATATCCGATGGCAATGCGGTCATACTACATAGCCTCCCTCTAGCTCTCCCTCATTAACGCTTCCTTCATAGCTCTTATATGATCCGGTGTCGTACCGCAACACCCGCCGACCACTGACGCTCCGGCCTCAACTAGCTCAAGAGCGGCCTTGCCAAATGCCTCGGGCGGCTCAAGGAAGACGGTCGCCCCATCAACCAGCTTGGGTACGCCAGCATTGGGCCTGGCGACTATCGGCAGATCAGTAAGCCGACGCAGACTCGCAACAAGCTCTACCATCTGTTCTGGATCCAGCGAACCGCAGTTGGCGCCTATGATATCAGCTCCGGCATTGGTCATCCTGTCAACGAACTGCTCAGGGCCGACACCCATCATGGTGCGAAACCCTATCGGTAAGCAGTCAAAGGAGAAAGTGCACGCGACCGGACCATCATACACCCTGCGAGCAGCTTTGACTGCGCATTCAGCCTCGGTGAGGTCAGTCATAGTCTCAACCAGAATGCCGTCAACCCCTCCGGATATTAGGGCCTCGATCTGCTCTTGGAACACCTGGGTCATCTCGTCAACCGTGACGTCACCGATAGGCTCAACAAATCTGCCGGTCGGCCCCACCGACCCAAATACCAGGTGAGTGTCCTTGGCGACACTCTTGGAGATTCGGGCAGCCTCTGCATTGATGATCCTGACTTCCTTGTCAAGGCCGTAGTTCGACAGTTTCAGCCTGCTTGCGCCAAATGAGTTTGTGATTATCATGTCGCTGCCTGCATCGATGTAAGACTGGGCTATCTTTGCAACCTCTTGAGGTGCGGTTAGGTTGAGGCGCTCGGGTGTATCTCCGGCTTCCAAACTTGTAGATTGAAGCATAGTACCCCAAGCTCCGTCAAAGAGCAGATGTCCACGTCTGGACAACAGCGAGCGGAAATCCATTAGGCTCACCGCCTTCGCAAGTTCGTGTACCGAATACAATAATTATATCACACTCGTAGTTCTTCACACCTCTTATACCAGACGCTGTGCCCAGCTAACTATCGCGCACAAGTAGCGAGAGTACGTAGGAGTTCGGTGCCGCATCATAGAAGTGTGCTGCAGTGGCTAATCGCGACAGGAAGGGTGCTTTTGGTGGGTACAGTTTCGTCTAGGCGGCAGTCAACTGCTGAGGGCTTCGCTGTTCTAACAGCCAGTAATCTCGTTGTGCGCCTCATAGGTTTTGTATATGTCCTGCCACTGACACACCTCATTGGCAATGTTGGAAATGGTCTGTACGGAGTCGGCTACCAAATATACATCTTCTTGTTCATTTTATCCAACACCGGCCTGCCGTCTGCAATCGCTAAGGCGGTCTCAGAAAACCGGGCTGTGGGAGACTATGAATCAGCTCACTTGGTGTTCAAAATCGCTCTAAGAATACTGCTCGTGATGGGAACAGCCACGACTGCTATGATGGCTGCGGCAGCGTTCTGGGTTGACAGATATCTGTGGCCTCGGACCCTGTACACGATCCTCGCGTTGTCTCCGACGCTCTTTTTTGTGTCCTTGATGTCGGGTTTCCGTGGATACTTCCAAGGAATGTCACTGATGACTCCGACCGGAGTGTCGCAGGTAGTTGAGCAAACCGTCAAAGCAGTCTCTGCTCCGCTCCTGGCCTATGTGTTTCTGGGCTATGGCATAGAGGTAGCAGCCGGAGGTGCGACTTTCGGGACCACGCTCGGAGCCATAGTCGGCCTGGCATATCTGATTGCGAAGTACCTCAAGGAACGCCCGAGGATTCTTAGGGACATCGAGTTGCACCAACAGATGCCCCGGCGTCATTCCTCCAAGAGCCTGTTCAGGACTGTTATCAGGTACGCGATCCCAATCACCCTGGGCAGTGCAGTCCTAAGCATGGGCAATCTGGTGGACTTGGCGCTCGTAGGTTCCAGGCTTCGCGCGGCAGGTTTTTCACAGGTGGAGACGGACGCCCTCTATGGTATACTCAACACCCAAAACGCCAGGCTTGTCAATCTACCCACGGCCTTGTCAACGGCTTTGGCAGCGGCCTTGCTGCCAGGGATTTCTGCTGCTTTTGCAGCCAAGGATCGGTCCGCTCTGAACTACAGGACGACTCAAGCTCTCAAAGTCAGTATGCTTATCGCAGCGCCTGCGTCAATCGGCCTGTCGCTGCTCAGCGATCCGGTCATACGAGTGCTGTTCCCGTCTCACCCTGACGGCGGCTATGTCCTTGCCGTCGGAGCGCTCTCGATCGTGTTTATCTCGCTTGTCCAAGTGATCACTGCCGTTCTCCAGGGTGCTGGAAAAATGCACCTGCCTCCGATGTTTCTACTGTGCGGTGTGGGCATCAAGTCGCTGCTCACCTATCTACTAGTGTCTATTCCAGAGCTGAACATAAGGGGAGCTGCAATCGCGAGTGTAGTTGCATACTCTCTAGTCTTCTTGGCTGACTTGAGCGCGCTGACCATATCGACCGGTGTCAAGATCCCTGTCACCGAGGTATTCGTGCGTCCTACTGCTGCAGCAGGCCTGATGGGAATAGCTGTTTGGATGTTAAGCGAAATCATGAGGGCGTATCAAGCGTCCAGCCTGGTCACTGTGGCAGTCTGTGTGCCGGCAGGCGTTGTTGTCTTCGGGCTCCTCGTCATCGTTCTAAAAGCAATCACCCCGAGCGAGCTTCTTAGGCTGCCCGGGGGATCACTCATGCTGAGGACAATAGTCAGGCTCGGGATTTGGAAGGACGAAGAATCGCGCCTTCACTAGCCGAGCTTACGAGTTCTGCATAGCGCTGCAGGTAACCCGTAACAGGCTTGCGCTCAGGTGCTTTGAAAGCCGCCCTTCGTCGGTCCAACTCCTCAGGCGATACTCTGAGTTCAAGCGAATTACTGGGTATGTCTATGACAATCTGGTCGCCTTCACGCACGAGAGCTATGACTCCGCCTTGGGAGGCCTCAGGCGACACGTGGCCAATCGCAGCTCCTCTAGTCGCGCCTGAGAATCTCCCGTCCGTAATCAGAGCGACGCTCTTGTCCAGCCCCATGCCAGCTAGAGCCGATGTGGGTCCAAGCATCTCTCTCATGCCAGGCCCACCCTGCGGGCCCTCATACCGAATGACTACCACGTCACCTGGACGGATCTTTTTCTGAAGGATAGCTTCAATCGCATCATCCTCGGAATCAAACACTCGAGCCGGTCCTGAGTGTGTGAGCATCGAATCGTCAACAGCAGCCGATTTGACGACCGCACCCTCTTCGGCTAGGTTGCCAAAGAGGACTGTGAGCCCTCCAGTTGGGTGGTACGGGTTATCTACCGGTCGAATCACATCCCCGCGCTTTGAAGGTGCGATTTTTAGCAGCTCTTCAACAGTTGCGCCTGTGACTGTCAAAGCGGTGCCGTCTATGAGTCCGTTCTCATGCAGCTCTTTCATAACCGCAGGTATTCCGCCTGCCTCGTGCAGGTCTGAGATGAAGTGCGGACCTGCAGGCCTGAGTGAGCAGAGATGCGGGGTCCGAGACGAAATCTCGTTTACCAGAGCAAGATCGAGCTTAACCTGCGCTTCGTGAGCGATGGCTGTGAGGTGAAGCACAGTATTGGTCGAACACCCAAGCGCCATGTCAACAGTCAATGCATTGACGAACGCATTCTGTGTCAGCACGTCGCGAGGCCTGATTCCGGCTTCGAGAGCCTTCATGACCAAAGCCCCGGCCTTCTTGGCCAACCGTATGCGCTCAGCGGAGACAGCTGCAATTGTCCCATTTCCAAAAAGGCCCATGCCCAGAACCTCGGTCAGACAGTTCATCGAGTTGGCAGTGAACATCCCCGCACACGAACCGCACCCCGGGCACGCAACCTCCTCTATCTGCAACAATTCATCCTCGGTCATCGTGCCGGCTGCAACAGATCCCACGCCTTCAAAGACCGTGTTCAAGTCAATACGCCGACCGTCTATAACGCCGGGTAGCATTGGGCCTCCGCTGACAACGACAGTCGGGATATTGAGTCTGGCGGCAGCCATGAGCATCCCCGGGACGATCTTGTCGCAGTTTGGGATGAGCACGAGAGCATCAAATGCATGCGCCATGGCCATGGATTCGATCGAGTCCGCCACCAGTTCACGGCTAGCCAAGGAGTATTTCATGCCCTGATGTCCCATAGCTATCCCGTCACAGACCCCTATCACTCCAAACTCAATCGGGGTCCCTCCGGCCATCCTGACGCCCGCCTTTACCGCCTCGGCGATCTTGTCAAGGTGCACGTGTCCGGGTATGATCTCATTGGCCGAATTGGCTATTCCTATTAACGGCTGCGCAAGCTCCTCGTCTGTGTATCCCATCGCTTTGAACAGCGCCCTGTGTGGAGCCCTCTCCGTGCCCTTCTTGACCGAGTCACTCCTCACTACTACCAACTCCCTTCGTTCGTGCGGGCCTACTCCGCAAACTCAGTCAGGCATGTGTCAATCGCAACAGCTACTCCATGCTCGTCGTTTGAGGGAACTACGAGGTCTGCCGCAGACTTGACCTCGTCGCTCGAGTTGCCCATCGCGACGCCGACACCCGCGTAGCGAAGCATGTCTACGTCATTATAGCTGTCTCCGATCGCCATAACCTCGCTTGACGAGACTCCGAAATAGTCGGCTACCAGGGCCAGAGCTCGTCCCTTAGACACGTTCTTGTTCATCATCTCCACATATTCCGGAACGGAGCTCGTCACGTACGCTTCGCCCGATACAATGCCCTTAAGCCGCTGCTCCACCTCTGGCATCCTCTCAGCCTCACCTATGAGCAGCACCTTGGTCGGAGGCGTATCAGCCTTCTCAAGCACAGACTCGAGATCCGGCTCATAGATCCCATCAACCCGGCAGTTGGTCGTGTACATCCGGGCTTCCCATCCGTTTTTGGACATATAAAGACGGTCGTCAATGTAGATGCTGCAGTGAAGATCCTCTTTGGCTGCGAACCGGATCACCTCAAGCGCATGCGCTCTCTCGACAGGAGTATGACTGAGTACTCTGTCAGGATCGAGCGACCTGATATAAGCACCGTTATAGGTGATCAAAGGGCCTCTCAGACCCAAGGCATTGGCGAACGGAAGGGCAGAAACCAGCATACGCCCTGTCGCCAGTGTCACGATTATTCCACTATCCCGAGCTCTTGCGATCGCGTCCTTATTTCTATCAGATAGCTCAAATCTTCTGTCTAGAAGCGTATAATCCAAATCAATAGCTATTAGTTTAACTCTGTTGCTCAATTTCTACCTTCCCTATAGTCCATGCTGTCGAGATATCCGCGGTACGGCTCCCGCGGAATAATGATCCACGCGATTATATACGCCAATAGGCCACCACCAGCTACAAAGACCAATAGGATCCAAAGCAACCTGATGATACTTGGATCCGCATCGAGGTATTTGGCAATCCCACTGCACACACCGCCCAGCAGACTGTCAGTCTGAGAGCGATATAGACGCTTTGCCATTACACACACCTCCAATCGGGCGATCACGACCTACCGTCGGCTTCGCCTATCTTCAACAATACTATACTCTCTCGAGTGCAGTAGCAAGCATCACCTGCTCAGGTACTCCTTGATGTCCCTAGCGAGCTGCTCCGTAATGCCCGGAAGCTCGGTCAGCGACTGGATAGAAGCCCTCCGCACACCCTCAATCGAAGAGAATCTTTGCAGAAGCGCTTTGCGCTTCTTGGGGCCTATCCCCGGAATTTCCTCCAAGATCGAACCAAGAGCGCTCTTGCCGCGCAAACGCCTGTGATACGTGATAGCAAACCTGTGCGCTTCGTCTCTGACTCTCTGCAGGAGGAAGAGCGCTTCGGAATCCTTGGGAAGCACGATGGGATCAGATCGATTTGGCACAAAGACCTCTTCCTCTCTTTCTGCCAGTGCTATCACAGGGATGCCTTCAATCCCCAGCTCTGCCATAGCGGACAGTGCAGCGTTCAACTGACCCTTCCCGCCGTCGACTACAACAAGATCCGGCCGTATCGTGAAAGGGTCGCTTCTGCCAGCTGAAACCTTGCTGTCAGAACTTCTGTCCTCGCTGTCTCGAAGGTACGACATCCTGCGCCTGACAACCTGCCTCATGCACTCAAAGTCATCCGGGCCTTCTACCCCTCGAATGCGGAACCGCCTATAATGAGATGTCCTTGGCTCTCCATCCTGAAACACAACCATTGCTGCAACGATGTTGGTGCCCTGAGTGTTGGAGATGTCGTAGCACTCAATGCGGCTTGGCAAGTCTGAGAGCCCTAGGGCATCCCTGAGGTCAACAATTGCCTTTTTGAGCATGAATTGCCTGTGCTCGTCTTCCTGCTTGGCAAGACGCAGTGCTTCGGCAGCATTCTCCTTAGCCATCTCGACCAGCTGTCTCTTCTTGCCCCGCTTAGGGATATGCAACACGACTTTGGTTCCGCGTTTTTCCCTAAGCCATGCCTCGATAGACTCACGCTGGTCGAAGTCGCCTGAAACAAGAATCTCCTTGGGGACGTAAGCTGCCTGCGAGTAGTACTGCTTGAGGAATGCCGAGATCAAAGAGGTATCGTCATCGTCTATGCCTAGATCTAGCATGAAGTGGTCTCTGCCGATCAGCAGGCCATCGCGAACATAGAAAATCTGCACACATGCACGGCCGTTGTCTCTAGCAAGCGCGATTACGTCTTGCTCGACTCCTGCATCTGATACGACCTTCTGCTCAGAGGTTACTGCCTCAAGCACCTTGAGCTGATCCCGGTACAGAGCTGCACGCTCAAAATCCAGCCGCTCTGACGCTTCATGCATTCTGGACCTAACGAGCTCGATGAGGTCTCGGCTGCGCCCCTCCAAGAACATGATGATCTCACGTACGTGCTGCAGATATTCTTCCTGCGACACGGCTCCAATGCAAGGGCCCAGACATCTCTTGATGTGCAGGTTCAGGCACGGGCGGGAGCTTAGATTTTCCTCGGAGATCCTTCTCTGGCACGAGCGCACTCGGAAAACCTTGCGGATGATATCCAAGGTCTCTCGCAGGGCTGATACATCCGTGTACGGGCCGAAGTAAAGTGAACCGTCCTGTACAACCTTTCGGGTGATAAACACCCTAGGATACGGTTCGCGGACGGTGATCTTGACAAACGGGTAGCTCTTGTCATCCTTGAGCTTGACGTTGTACCTCGGGCTGTACTCCTTGATCAGGTTTGACTCGAGTGCGAGAGCCTCAGTCTCAGTCTCAGTCACTACATAGTCAATATCTCTGACCTTCTCCACCAAACGCTTGGTCTTGCCCGAGTGTGCAGCACTCTCTTGGAAATACGACCTGACACGGCTTCTAAGGTTAACAGCCTTGCCGACGTACAAGACGCGACCGTAGTCGTCTTTCATGATGTACACGCCGGTCCTGACTGGTAAATTGTCAAGTATCGCGCTGACCTTATCCGAAAGACACACGTATAGATCTACCCTTCATGTGCACCTCTGAACCCGTTTAGGGGCTGTACGGACATTATATCACAGAGAACAAGTCGGCTAGTTGCGGATCGGGCTCTCATGCCAGTGTCAAGTAGATTTGGGGCAAAGGCGATGAGACGCTGAGTTCGGAGCGATTGGACACAACTACACTGATAGTACACCGGACTCCTATGCGGTGTCCAACATACGACGAGGTTTTTTCTCGTCATTTGCATTTACCCACATACACAAATCAGACCCTATATATATGCAGAGCCACCCAGGCTCAACGCGCATGCGCCCGCAGGCCTTCACCCTCAAGAACCTTCTTGAGGTAGACACCCGTATAACTGCCTTTGACGTTGGCCAACTCTTCGGGCGTTCCTACCGCTACCACTTGACCACCTTCGTCCCCGCCTTCGGGGCCGAGGTCTATCACATAATCTGCGCACTTGATTACATCGAGATTGTGCTCGATGACTATTACCGTATTCCCGGCGTCTGTCAGCCTGTTCAGCACCTCCAGCAACCGGTGAACATCGGCAAAGTGCAGTCCTGTAGTAGGTTCATCCAATATATACAGAGTCCGGCCGGTGGCGCGTTTGCTCAACTCCGTGCTTAGCTTGATGCGCTGGGCCTCTCCTCCTGAGAGTGTGGTCGCAGGCTGGCCCAGGCGGATGTAGCCGAGTCCGACGTCCTGGAGGATGGCGAGCTTCCTTCTCACTGCCGGTATGTTCTCAAAAAATGACAGCGCCTCGCTGACAGTCATGTCCAAGACGTCCGCTATGGTCTTGCCCTTGTATTTGATCTCAAGAGTCTCACGGTTGTACCGCTTGCCTTTGCAAACCTCGCAAGGGACATAGACATCGGGCAAGAAATGCATCTCTATCTTGAGGATGCCATCGCCTTTGCACGCTTCACATCTGCCCCCCTTGACGTTGAAGCTAAAACGCCCAGGCTTATAGCCTCGCGCCCTCGCCTCAGGAGTGCGTGAGAACAACTCTCTAATGGCATCAAATACACCCGTGTATGTGGCAGGGTTTGACCTGGGAGTACGTCCAATGGGCGCTTGGTCTATGTTGATCACTTTGTCGAGGTGTTCAATTCCTAGGATCTCATCATAAGCCCCGGGCCTCGTCACTGCGCGATTGAGCTTGTTGGCCAGTGCCTTGTAGAGGATCTCGTTCACAAGCGTGCTTTTGCCGGAACCCGAGACTCCGGTCACTACTGTCAGCATGCCAAGTGGAAAGACCACGTCAATATGCTTCAAGTTGTTCTCGCTTGCACCCTTGACTACTAGATACTTGCCGTTACCGCGCCTACGAGCTTCAGGGACGGGTACGCGAACCTTGCCGCTCAAGTACTGTCCTGTGACGGATTCGTCGCACTCTATGATGTCCTCTACCGTTCCCGAGCATACAATGCGGCCGCCTTCAGATCCGGCTCCCGGGCCAATGTCTATAACGTGGTCGGCAGACATGATCGTCTCCTGGTCGTGCTCTACAACAATGACCGTGTTACCGAGATCGCTCAGTCGCTTGAGTGTCTCTATCAGTCTCCCGTTGTCCCTTGGATGAAGGCCTATACTAGGCTCATCGAGTATATAGAGCACTCCGACAAGGCCGCTCCCGACTTGAGTAGCAAGCCTGATGCGCTGGGCTTCGCCGCCTGACAGAGTAGCGGATGCGCGATCTAGGGTGATGTAGTCCAGTCCGACATTCACTAAGAAAGACAGCCTCGAGCGTATCTCCTTGATCACGTTGTGAGCGATTGCAGCTTGTCTCGAAGTCAGCTGGAGGTTCTCAAACAGGTTAAGGCACTCTTTGACAGACATCGCTGTCACATCGACGATCGATAGGCCTCCCACAGTCACAGCTCTGGCCTCGGGTTTGAGCCTAGTGCCCTGACAGGCAGGACAGTTGCGTGACGACATGTACTTCTCAATTTCTTCGCGGATGTGCTCTGACTGCGTCTCTCTATAGCGTCGCTCGAGGTTGTTGACAACTCCCTCAAACCGTGTCCGCCACTCCCGGCTCCGGCCCCGCCTATCTCTAAAGCGCACTTGAAAAGCTTGATCGCCGGCACCGTACAGCAGAACCTTGCGCTGCTCATCCGTCAGCTCGCTTATTGGAACCTCAGGGTCAATGGAGTACAGCTCGGATACTGCATTCAGCAGGCTCTGGAGATACGACAACCGCTGAGGCTCGCCCCATGGCAGTATTCCACCTTGGTTGATCGAGCGCTCCAGGTCGAGGACAAGGTTAGGATCCACGACAAGCGTGGCTCCGAGCCCGGTACAGGCCTCACATGCTCCGTATGGACTGTTAAACGAAAACATGCGAGGTGTGAGCTCCTCAAAGCTCACTCCGCAGTCGGGGCAGGCGAACTTCTCACTGAACGATAGCTCTTCTTGGCCTACGACATCTACAACGACGACTCCGTCGCCGTGAGCAAGTGCAATCTCGAGCGAATCTGCGAGCCTGCTCTCTATACCTTCTCGGATGCGTATCCTGTCGACGATTATCTCAATCCTGTGCGTCTTGTACCGATCCAGCTCTATGGACTCGCCGACGTCTCTGACTTCGCCGTCTACCCTAACGCGCAAAAAGCCCTCTTTGCGGATCTGCTGGAACACCTTCCGATACTCGCCCTTCCTGTCCCTGACTACAGGAGACAATATTTGTATGCGCGTGCCTTCGGGCAGACGCATCAGCTGATCAACCATTTGCTGGATTGTCTGCTGTGAGACTTCTCTCCCGCAGTTCGGACAGTGCGGGATTCCTATCCGGGCAAAAAGCAGCCTCAGGTAGTCGTAGATCTCAGTCACAGTGCCAACCGTAGACCTGGGGTTTCGGCTTGCCGTCTTCTGATCTATAGAGATGGCAGGGGAAAGCCCCTCGATGTAGTCCACATCGGGCTTGTCCATTTGGCCTAAGAATTGCCGAGCATAGGCCGAAAGCGATTCAACGTAGCGCCTCTGCCCTTCTGCGTAGATCGTGTCAAACGCCAAGGACGACTTCCCGGATCCGGAAAGTCCGGTAATCACCACCAGTTTGTTTCTAGGTATCTCAACATCGATATTCTTGAGGTTGTGTTGCCGCGCTCCCTTTACAACGATTGAAGACCTATTCATTTTCCAACAGCCTCCGGCGCAGGGCTGCAATCTCGTCTCTAAGCTTGGCGGCTATCTCGAACTCGAGGTTCGCTGCAGCATCCATCATCTCGTTGTGGAGCTTGTCGATCATCTGCAAGATGTCAACCTCTCGCAATGATGAGGTATCATAACCCATCCTCTCTGCAATGGCGTAGGTTGGGTCTTCCGGCTGCTCCTCCTGTTCTGTGAGCCTGATGCTTTGGCCGACAGCTTTGACTATGGTCCGTGGGATTATGCCGTGATCCTCGTTGTACTTGCGCTGCAACTCACGCCTTCTGTTCGTCTCATCTATCGCAGTGCGCATAGAATCAGTAATCCTGTCTGCGTACATGATCACTCTGCCGTTGACATTCCTAGCTGCTCGTCCTATGGTCTGTATCAGCGAACGAGCCGACCTAAGGAACCCTTCTTTATCAGCATCCAGTATAGCCACCAACTCGACTTCCGGAATGTCGAGCCCCTCTCTCAGAAGATTGATGCCGACAATAACGTCAAATTTTCCAAGTCTAAGGTCCCGTACGATCTCATAACGCTCCAGCGTATCCACCTCGTAATGCAAATACTTCACCTTGAGACCACTATCGACAAGGTAGTCAGTGAGATCCTCTGCCATCTTGCGTGTCAAAGTGGTCACCAACACTCTATTGCCACGCGATACAGTGTCCTTGATTTCGCCAATCAGGTCATCAACCTGCCCCCTAGTGGGCTTCACCACGACTTCGGGATCGATCAGGCCCGTTGGCCTGATCAGCTGTTCCACTACACGTACGCTGCGTTTGAGCTCATAATCACCCGGAGTGGCAGAAACGTAGATCACTTGATTGACTGCACGCTGAAACTCATCAAACGTAAGCGGGCGGTTGTCTAAAGCTGACGGAAGCCTGAACCCGTACCTCACCAGGGTCTCCTTGCGCGATCGGTCGCCTGCGTACATAGCCCTCAGCTGAGGAATAGTCATGTGTGACTCGTCTATCACCACCACGAAGTCATCCGGGAAGTAGTCTAGAAGTGTTGCAGGCGTATCTCCAGGAGCACGCCCGTCCAGATGGCGCGAGTAGTTCTCAATGCCCTGGCAGAACCCTGTTTCCAGCAGCATCTCAATATCGTACCTAGTTCGCTGTTCAAGCCTCTGAGCCTCAAGGAGCTTGCCCTCGGAGCGCAACTCCGCGAGCCGCTCCTCCAGCTCCTCCTCAATCGTCTGTGCAGCGCGTTCAATCCGCTCTCTCGTGGTTACGTAGTGCGAGGCGGGATACACTCCCACCTCGTCGCGCTCTGCAAGGATCTCGCCCGTTAGGATATCGACTTCAGTTATGCGATCTATCTCATCACCAAACATCTCAATGCGGACAGCGGATTCCCCGTAGGAGGGGATGATCTCTATGATATCACCGATGACTCTGAACGTCCCTCGTTTGTACCCGCTGTTGTTCCTCAAATACTGAATTCCGACCAACCTGCGCAATATCTTGTCTCGATCGACTACGTCGCCCTTCTTGATCGGAAGCATCATCCTGCGGTATTCCTCAGGAGAACCAAGTCCATAGATGCAGGAAACACTGGCGACTATGACGACATCCCTTCGTTCAAACAGCGAACTGGTAGCTCTGTGCCTGAGACGATCTATCTCGTCGTTAATCGTCGCCTCTTTCTCAATGTATGTGTCCGTATGTGGGATGTAGGCCTCCGGTTGATAGTAGTCAAACAGACTCACGAAGTACTCGACTGCGTTGTCAGGAAAGAACTCCCGCAGCTCAGAACACAGCTGAGCTGCAAGAGTCTTGTTGTGGGCTATGACAAGAGTCGGGCGCTGGACGCGCTCAATGACATTCGCGATTGTAAACGTCTTGCCGCTCCCTGTGACTCCCAGCAGTGTCTGTTCGCGGTCTCCCGAGTTCAAGCCCTCTGTCAGGGCTTTTATTGCAGCAGGCTGGTCGCCTGTAGGCCTATACGAGGCAACGAGCTTGAACTCACCGCCCATACTGATCACCCATTCCAGTTGCACCGGAGCCAACCGCGAGCACTGCTCTATCGCTCACGCTCCGGTACTCGAGAAAATCTACAAGCTGGTCCACGGTCACGAGTGCAACCCCACTACCGGCAATGGTAGGCAATACCGCTGCCAAGGTCTCCGCAAAAACCAGCGAGACATGGCCAATCGCAACTGCGTACCCCTTGTTGCGGGCAAGCTGAGCGGCTGCGAGAAGTCCATTCTCAATATACTCTCGGGTGAGCTCGCCATCAAGGAACATGTTGTTGACAACCACCGGCATGCCTAACGAACGGCATACTTCAGGGCCCGTTGATTCCGGAGTCGTGCTACTGTCAATCCAGTACACATCGTGTTCCTTCAGGACTCCAATCACTGCCTCCATTACGCTTCTATCCGCAGTCGCCTTGGACCCCATGTGGTTGTTGGCTGCCCTGACACCAGGAACCTGCTCTAGGAATCCCTCTACAACCTCACGGATCTCTTCGGTGGTCATTCCCACAGTCACAGCTCTGACCCCGGGCGAGATGCTGTCGTTCATGGGTTCCATGGGCAGATGCAGGATTACCTGATGGCCTGACTGGACGGCTCTTTGGTAGTCGATTTCAGTCATCGTGAGATCCGGCAGAACCGACAATGTCAACGGATATGGCAGATCTAGGATCTCAGTGGTTCCGCTCCTGCCATAGCCTAGGTCGTCGACGATAATCGCGAGCATGGGAGGTGTGGGCTTGTCCACCTGAACTCCATAGTTATGAGCAGGATCGCCGAGGTCATTGGCAGTCTCCGGCACTGAAAAAACCGGAGCTTCCTCCGGCGAATCGGCTCGATGCTCCATATATAAGAAGAGCGTCATCCCGGCTACAAGACCAAGCAACGAAACACATGCTACCACTGCTGTCTGCGTCCACCTGTTGTTCAATCTGTTCGTCCTCCAGTCCTCAATAACCGACTAATGAGACTCTTTACCTTGTGGACCAGTCCGTCGTTGAAATCAAGAGTGACGTATGGGGCCTCGCCGGGCGTGGGCAGCAACAGGATGCCAAGCCTCGACCCCCGCTCGGTGGCATCCAGCCTCACCCTCAGTTGGGTTGGGCGCTTGGCGGTGCCTTCCGACATGCTTAACAAGTCCATATCAATAATCCCGCCCTGGAGCATAGAGGCTTTTCGGACTGATTCGACATTGCTGACTTGCACCCCGTTTACCGTCAGTATCACATCTCCTGCCCTGACGCCCTTTTCAAATGACTGTGACTTTGCTAAGACATCGAGAACTCGCACTCCGCGTCTTGGCAGCGAGAACAATGCATTGCGGACATCTTCTGAGTGCCTGCTGAGGTACACGACCAGCTCATGCCCAATCGGTGAGAAAAGGGCAGCGATATATGCAAGACCTACGAACCTGTCCGCAGCCACAGCTAAGACAAGCAGAATCAGGCTGTAGACAAATGAGAGTCCGGCTGTCAGTTGAACCTTCTTGTGGGGCATCCGCGTATATGAGAAATCTCCGTACCCAAGGACGACAGGTATAGGGAAGACAGTAAGTGCAAACACGCCGTCGATGTACTGCTCGACTCCCGTCCGGATAAGCGGCCACCATTCGGGCATCTGGATAGCACTGCCCATTTCAAGCCCGCCGCTGACCGGAACAGCCCACACGAGACTCAAAGGGACTATCCAAAACCGCTGCAACAGGTATCCTCCGGTATGTTGCCCATCACTCAAACGAAAGAACCCAGGAATGGCAGCATAGTAACCGTCTATCCAGATCAGAATGCTCTCTACCATGTGCAAGACAGCGATAATAGTGAGCAGTTGGGGTACACCTATCTTGGGCACTCCAAACAGCAAATGCGTCAACGATAGGATTCCACCGGCGTAGGCAAAACACAGCATCCTGGGGCAGACAAGCATAAGCACTATAGCCAGCGGCCAGACGTAAAGAATCCCCGCATCATTGGCTATCGGCCCTATCGCTACCATCGCCAAACTACCAAAGGAACCTATACCTACACCAAAAATCAGCGAAGCGAAAGTAGACCACAGCGGGTGATTTCTTGAAGCACCGTAAAGGCGCTTCTCAATGCCGGCCATCTTGGCGTACTGAACAAACACCAACACCAATAGCAGCCAAAACAGTGGGTGCTGCAAGACCAATGGAACGGCTTCAACAAGAAGCCGCAACACGTCTTTGTAAGGGAACACCGCGATCACTCCAAGAACTCATTAAACCATAGCCTTCACCTGAACGCAATACAGACATTTACATAATTAGCTAGCCGCAGGGAGCTCTTGGCCGTCAAGGATGGACCGAAGGATCTCAACCGCTTTGGCCAACTGCGTATCCTGCACAGTCGCGCCGTCCAATTCAGCAACAACAGAGTCGTCCGCACCGTCACTGAAGTCTGCCGAATCTTCTAGGCCAGTTTCTGTCTCGTCGGCTGCATCGTCGGCCAAAGGAGGGTCCTCCAACTCCTCGATCTGGTCAGAGTCTTCCGGTGTAGACACCGACAGTTGGTCCTGCTCCTGCTCGGTTGGAAACTCAGGTAGCTCCACGACATAGTGTGGGGTAATGCCTACCTCATGAATGGAGTGACCGCCCGCAGTGAGATATCTGTCAGTAGTGACAGAGAGTGCGCCTCCGTTACTTAAGGGAAATACTCCCTGAACCAATCCCTTCCCAAACGTCCGGGTGCCGACCAAGTACGCACGATTGCTGTCCTTGAGTGCGCCTGCAAGTATTTCTGACGAGCTCGCGCTCCATTCGTTCACCAGGACGATCATCTCTAGATCGTAAATCGGCACGTCAGAGTATCGATTGTAGGCGCTCCTAATGCCGTCCCTGCCGACACGATAGACGATTGGGCCATGGTCTACAAACATGCTGGCAACCCGCACCGCTTGGTCAAACAGCCCTCCGCCATTCCATCGCAGATCAAGCACCAACCCTTTGGCTCCCTGAGAGATCAGGTCGTCCAAAGCCCGTTGCACCTGCTGCGCAGTATCAGCCGAGAAGGTAATCAGTCCAAGATAGCCTATATCATCCTCAAGCATCAGATAATCCACAACCGGGATTGTTATCTGAGCTCGCACGATTTCTACGTCTCTCAAAGGCTCGTCCCCGCGGCTTATGGTCAAAACGACAAGCGTTGATTCAGGTCCCTTCATGAGCGACACGGCCTCTTCCAAAGACATGTTCTCAGTTGACTTACCATCGATGGCAACGATCACATCTCCCGAAGCGAGTCCTGCCCTCATAGCCGGGGTGTCCGGCATGGGTGCAATGACAGTGGGACGGCCATTTCTGAGGCCTACATGGATGCCTATGCCACCATATGTGCCGGTAACGTCTTCTCTATAGGTCTGATAGGCCTCTCGATCCATGTACTGAGTGTACTGATCGTTGAGACTCTCGAGCATGCCCTCGATAGTATTGGTCTCCATGTAAGCAGACAACAGGTCAGTGACCCTCACCGGATCGACGTATTGAAGTCGGATCAACAGAGCAATCTCCATTGCAGTGTCAAAGTCCGAGTGCAGCATGTTTTTGCTCTCGTCGCTCGCGTGCCCCTCAAACGCCATGACGACGCAAACCAGGACGAGAACAAAAACAACGTATTTCTTAACAGAAGCCTTCAAGCTCGGCAATGCGTTCAACACCCTTCATGTACTTCTATATCAGTCCCAATCACTGCTTGCAGAGATATTGCAGCGTCTCGACAGGTTTTCCATCTTTTCTTATCTCAAAGTGGAAACTCGGTCCGGATCCGGTGGATTGATTGGCTTCAGCTATTGGCTCACCAGCGATGACAAAATCGCCGGTCGCAACTAACAGACTGCGGCAGTGAGAGTAGATCGTTGAATAGCCACTGCCATGGTTGATCACGACAGTAGCTCCATAACCGTCTATCCAACCCGAGTGGGAAACTTGGCCGGACTTCGCCGCGACCACTGTTGTACTGCTCTCCACCACAATGTCTATGCCTGGGTAAATACTGTCATGCCCAATCGGAACCAGGCTGCCTGATGCGACTCTACCTGCGACAGGCCACAAGAACGAACCGAGCCAATCTTCATTGGCCAATCTGGCTGCCTCTGCGATCCTGTGCTCCTCTTCTTCAACCAATGCTTGCAGCTCCGCGGTCCTTTCTTCGATCTCGATCAGCATGGCCTCGAGGCCTGCGGTCTCACTCTTGGCCCGCTCCAAAGCAGCCCGTGCAGCCACGATACTGCTGTTCAAACTTGCTATTCTCGTCTCTTGCTTCGCTCTGACCTCTCGCAGCTCCGCTTGTTTGGACTCAAGCTCGACCATGGTCCGCATCAGCTCCTCGCGCTTGTCCTGAAGCCTGTCAAGCTGAACCTTGTACTCATTTGCGAGTTGCTCGGTCAGACGCAAGACATGGTCGAGAGACCTGGCTGTGACCGCTGATTCTACCAAGGACTCGGTTGCAAAAAATGGGAGGAAGTCCTCCACTCTCGTATATCGCTGCAGGTATCTAAGTTGCATCTGGATTGACTCGATAGTAGTGTCCAGCGACGATGCAAGCAGCCTGGCCTCGTCCTCTTGCAGCACCAGAGAGTGCTTCAGAGCATCGATTTCAGACTCGATACTTCTAGCGCTGTCAGCTAACTCTTGAAGCTTCCTCTGCTCGTCCTCGAGCTCGAGTTGTCTAGCACGCAGGAAGCTGGCGGTCTCATCCTCACGCTGAACACTCTGAGAAAGAGACTCCCTAATCCGCTGCGCCCGTCCGGCCAATTCGGCAAGCGTCTCCTCGGCGTCCTCCAATATCCCTGCACAAACGGGCGTTGACAAGATCAATTGTATCACAAGTGCAACAAGGGCAACAACCTGCAAAACTCTGACTGCAACACATACAAGAACACGGCCTGAACAGCGTCTCATCTAGCCTTCACCTCTTGCGTATTGATGCCAAGGCTCGCTCGAGAGCGACAATCGTCGCAGCCTCTGACGACATCAGTGATATGGCAAGCAGCTGAACGCATATCACCGCGATGTCTCTTGGAGAGTCAGCGAATGACACAAAGGGCATCATCTCCTGAAAAGACCGCACGGCCGGGATGTACATCACAGTTACGACTGCAGCTCCAACCAGCCACGCAAGAACTCCCAGCAAGAACGCCTCAAGGATAAATGGCCACCGAATAAACCAGTGAGACGCGCCAACCAGTGAAGCAACCTCTATTTCAGGCTCTCGGTACTCGATAGTCAATCCTACGACACTGCCTACGACAAGCGACAGAGCAAGCACTAGGAAAACTGTTCCAAACAGCGAGAGAACTCCCAGCCCTTTGGCACACGCAGCCAATCTCTCGGCGGCTTCCGTTCCATAGACAACCTCGTCGACTCCGTCGATCCTTTGCACAACCGAGGCTACGTCGGCAGCCCGGGCCGGGCTGTCCAGATCAACCACGATCGCGTCTGCCAAAGGGTTTGTGCGCAGCGAAGAGATGACTTGCCTGTAAGACGGAAATCTGCTGATCAGTCTCTCTAGCTCCGCCTCCTTGGTGCTGATCTCTACGCCAACCACTCCGGGAATGCCAGAAATGCTCGAAGCTGCATCCTCAGTATCACGGGCAGACGAGTCCACTGCCATGTAAGCAACAATTTGGAAACTCATTACTAGGTCTCTAGTCACTGACTGAGTGTTTCTAATGACCGCGAGCATAGAGCCGAGCACTATCAGGGCGATTACGATCACAGCAGCCGCGCTTGGGCTGAGGCTCCGCCTGATGTTCGCGCATGCCTGTGACCACAAATAGCGAAATGTCGAAAGCTTCATACAGAGTCCCCCCACAGGCCGCGAGGTCCGGTATCGATGCGGAGCCTCCCGCGTTCAAGATAGATGACTCTATGGTTTCGACGTCTCACTATTTCTTCATTGTGCGTGGCGACCAACACAGTGGCTCCTCTTGAGTTGATCGACTCAAGAGTAGTGATAATACTCTCAGCTGTTGCTAAGTCGAGGTTGCCGACTGGTTCGTCTGCCAAGATCGTCATGGGGTTATTGACTATTGCCCTGGCTATCGCAACTCGCTGCCTTTCACCGCCGGACAACTCGCCCGGGTACGCGCCTTCCCGCCCGAGTAGCCCGACACTCTCGAGGACTTCCGGCACTCTTTTTGCGATCTGCTCTTCTGTGCGTTCTAGCACACGCATAGCAAAAGCGATGTTTTCGTACACTGTCCATCGTTCGAGCAGTCTCAAGTCCTGGACGACTATGCCCATCTGCCTCCTCAGGCGAGCAATTGTGCCGGAGGCGGCGCGACTGATGTTTCTTCCGTGGACGAAAGCTTTGCCCGAGGTTGGCTTGATCCTGCCTGACAGGATGCCAAGAAGAGTCGATTTGCCTGCTCCACTCTTGCCCATGAGAAAGACGAACTCACCTTGCCTGATCTGGAGATTGACGTCATCAAGAGCATGGACATCATTGCCGTATTTCTTGCAAAGATGTATAGTGCGAATCAAATGCCACCACCTCGGGATCCGGACAGCCGATCACTCACTGAAACCCTCGCCCAGCACTTCGTACGTATCAGTTATAGTCATAAAGGCATCCTTATCCAATTCTTTGACAAGGTTCTTGAGCTGGGTGATCTCACGCCGCGATACGACACACATAAGGACCTCTCGATCCATTCCGGAGTACTTGCCAACCCCCTTGATGCCGGTCACTCCTCGGCCCATACGCGTCAATATAGCAGAGGCTACTGCATCGGGTTGGCTTGAGATTATGATCGCAGTCTTGGCATAGCTAAAGCCCTCCTGGACGAGGTCGATGACCTTGGACGTTGCGAATATAGAGATCAGTGCATACAGTGCCAACTCGGCGCTAAAGACCACGCCTGCCAAGCTGACGACAACAAAATCGATGATCAACAGAGACTTACCTACAGAGAGATGCGTGAACTTGTTGATCAGCCCGGCAGCCAGGTCTGTCCCTCCCGTGCTTCCTCCATGACGAAAAGCGAGGCCCATCCCTAGGCCCGCAAGCGCGCCGCCGTACACAGACGACAGCATCAAGTCCTGAGTAAGCACGGGTACAACAGGCCTGAGAGCTTCGACCGCGATAGAGACGAGTATCGAGCCATACACTGTCCTGGCCCCAAATGAAGGGCCTATAACCACGAGTGCTGCAATGATCAAGGGTATGTTCACAGCAAGCATCGTTGCCCCGACAGGAATGCCTGTTACGTGGTACACGATGGTTGCGAGCCCGCTCACTCCTCCAGAAGCGATTCTGCCTGGAATGAGAAAGGCGTCCAACGCAATCGCGGTCAGAATCACTCCTACTGTTATCAACAGGTAGTCGACCAGTATCTTAAACCACCTGCTGTCCGCAGCTTTCTTGATCCTACTGAGGAAACTCAGTTTCACTGCAAAATCACTCCTCAGATCCCACGCAGCTTAGCCATAACCACCGCCAATACGAATCTAGGCAGGGCCGTCATACGCCTGGCTCTCCACGGTTCTCTGATAAGGCGGTACAGCCACTCAAGCCCCAGCTGTTGAACTGTACGAGGCGCCCTAGGTTTAGCTCCTGATATTACGTCCAGGCTTCCGCCTACACCCATCATGACTCCACGGGGAATCCTGCCTACGCACTTGTGCATCCAGAGTTCCTGCCGAGGACTCCCCATCCCTACGAATATGATATGCGGCGAGCTCTCCCGTATCGAGAGCAGGATGTCCGCCTCATCGTCTGAACCGAAGTAGCCGTGGTGGTAACCGACAACGTTGACGCCCATATCAGTACTAATCCTCTTTGCAGCTGCAGCCACTACCTCTTCTCTTGCACCAATCAAGTAGACCCGCAGCGAACGCTTGCCGGCTTCCTTCAGGAGCTCCAACATCAAGTCGATGCCATTGACCTTCTCAGGCAACGGCCGTCCAAGAAACCTGGACGCCCAAAGGACGCCGACGCCATCTCCCACCGAGAGGTCGGCAAATGCAAGCGCCTGTTTAAGGCCGGGATGCTTCAGACTAGCCATGACTATTTCTGCGTTTGGAGTGACAATGTACGACCCGCGGTCTGCCGCAGCAAGACGCAGCGCAGTTGCGACAGCCTCTCTAGTGTATACCGAGTCGATGCGTACTCCCAGGATCTCGACGTTATTGCCCATTCAGAACCCTCGTAAGTATAGTCACCAATACAGGACTTAGCTCTGCAAAACGCTGCTGAGCCCGTCCATACCTTCCCTAGCCCTAGCGCTAAGCCTCAAGCATGCGAGCCGCACTGCCTTGGCCTCTGCGCTGTAGTCGTTTAAGATCGCACTCAAATGATCGCACACCCTGTCCGAGACTGCAGACTGAGTCGTTGCATCCGGGTCAATCCATGGAAGCCCGGCATCGAGGGCGAAATCCCTAATCTTTGGGTCAGACCCAACGGCTATGCAGGGAACTCCTGCTCTCACAGCAAGCACCAGCCCGTGCAGCCTGCAACTGACAACAACTGACGCACCGCGGATAATCCGGTCTGCTTGCACGGGATCCGCTGCTGGAGGGCGCAAGACCTGACCGTCTCTCAGCTGCACTGTATCACCGGGCTGAAAGGCCACCACAGTCAGCTGCCGTTCTCGCCGGATTGAGGTTGCAAGTCCATCAATAAGCAGTCCAGGCCAGGCAAGGTGCGGCTCTGCCCGTCGCCTTGGCGGGACCACGACGACCACAGGCCATCGCTTTGCAACTGCTGGCTCACACTCTCGGACACCCGGTGAAGACTGCAAGAACGCCAGATCAGCGCCAAGCCGGATTTGCGACTGCGGCACACCGATGTTCGAGAGATACTCAACCGAGCCCTGGTCTCTCAGGGATATATAGTCAACGCCCGAAAGCACAATCTGTGTAAGCTTTCTAACAAGGCCGCTCCTTATAGGCCCTATTCCCTGTCCCGCCACTGCTACCTTTCGCCTTAACAGGGTCGCGGCTGCCAATATCCCGAGGTAGTACAAAGAGCTCCTGACCGATGTGAGGTCCTGAATGAGGCTTCCTCCACCGCTGAGCAGCAAATCGCAGTGCACAAGCGCAGTCATTACGCGAAAAGGGTTGTACCTGTGGACCGATCGTACATCAAGGCGCGCCGACGTCCTGTAAGGGTCTGCAGACAGGACAACTATGTCACTAGCAAGATTCGATTCGCGCAACCAATGGACTAGACTCTCCAATACGATTTCATCGCCAACATTTCCATATCCGTAATATCCGGAGATCACGACCCGGCTCATCTGCAGACCTCCGAGTCAGTCGATACCCCTTCGTCTTGGGCGCTGACAGACTCAAGACCCCAGGAAGTCCATTTGAGCAAGATCCTTGCAAGCACAATGCCACAGATGGCAACGGGTATGCTCAAGGCGGCTCCAAGAAGCACCCGAGTTACGGTCGTAGCCACCGGAGTGTGCAGATGGGCAAACGAATTTATGACTGATATGGGCCCGATGGTGCCAATAAGCACCCCAATCAAAGCATACGGGCAACGGCCTTTGGTCTTGGCGTAGACATAGAGAGAGACAATGAGCGCCGGGTGGCCCACAAACACCTCTTTGGTCCTTGGCCTCACAGGCAAGAACGATTCCAACGTATCCCTGAGCCAACGGTCGAAGACAGGAATATCAATGAAGAACGTGTTGCCGGTCCTGCCCAGATATATGACAAATCCGACTATAGCGGCTATCCCTGCAAACAAGTGCCACATACGTATAGGCGCCCGAAGAATATCTACAGTCTCCTTCATGATGCTGAGCTTGCCGCTAACCAACTCACTGTCGTGTCTGTGCCACCACAGCAGTCCGCCCGCAAGCGCGAGCGGCAGAGTGTGCGACGCCTTTACCCCCAGGAATTGAACTGTCTTTGAAAAGAAAGACCTGTCAGAAAGAATGCCTGCTACCACCAAGCCGCCGGCAACAGCAACAAACACAGCCAACAACCAGCCGCGCAACGCAGATATTAGCGGATGGCCGGCGCGCCGCGTGCTTAGGCCGCTGACCCTGACAACCGATACCAGCACAGCAACTGCCGGAACCATTACAGCTACGCCAAGTGACAGCAACAGGCGTGCCAATAGCTTGTCCAGATAAGCGATACCTACAACGGCTAGGCTTGCGACAAATGCCAGGCCTACCTGAGGCAGAGCGGGCATGGGATAGACGTAGAGTACTATCAGCACAAAAAGCGCAACTGCTCCAAGGGCCATGACGGGAACCAGCGGTTCTAGGAGTCTCGGACTAGATCTTGGATAGGCTTGGGCGGGGCCCATTACATATCCATTGGACTCAAGACGATACCTGAGCGAGTTGATGAAATCTAGTGCATTGCCGTCTTCGAGCTGCGGCTCGATAAGATGAGGCCTCAAGTAGAGAAGCCGGACATTACGTTCAGACACGGCTCTAAACAGCCTATTAAGCATTTCACGGGCAGACAGAACCGAATATTCGGAAGGAACTATGCTGTGAATCCTTATGACCTCGTAGTCGACCAGCTGGGCCAGCTGCCGGTCGCCTGCCTGTACACTGAACTCGACCATCCCTGGGGCTATGCCCATCTCCAAGAGGCGACCCGCAGTGTACCTCAGATTATGCGGACTGCCAAAGGCCTCCGTTCCTGAGAAGATGACAGTGGTGCACTCCTCAACATCGTCGAGATGAGCTAAGACAGCATCTATAGCGTCTATCGATGCCGACTTTGGATTCATCAGTCTCGGCACCACTTTCAATCCAGCGTCTGCGACGGTTTGTACCTGATGCTTGCAAAAACCGAACTGGAATCCCTCTGCAACAGGGCCGTCACTAAGTATCTCTATTACTGACGATGTGCCGGATGTGTGGAGTCTCACGGCAGTGGGCCGGTCAGCTTCCTTTAGCGAAGCGCTCTCAAGCAGCAACGCCAGTTCAGGGTCTCCGGGCAGTAGATACAGGCTGTCTCGATTGACCAATCCCCTATCAAGCAGACTTCGCAGGGCTGGATGCTGCACCGACGTAAGTGCATCATGGTCAAGCAACTCGTCGCCATGAAATGCAGATACACCCCGCTCGAGTAAGAAATCAGCAAGTGCGACCTGACTCACGCCAACAGAGACAACGCCTGACTCTTTCAATGCAGACAGATATGACTGCATTGAGTCGTAGCCGAGCTGATCCGCGTGAGCGAGCGCAGACTCGTACTCTACACATATCTCTACAGTCACGTACCTGCTGTCATCAGCCCATCTCTCCACTGCGATGACAGCAGCGGAAATCACTGCAAGCGCAATCACAACATACCACAGAGTACGCAGTCAGTTCACCGCCCTCCCGTTCCTAATCAAGCGCTATCATGAGGCACTGTCGCTGTTGTGGCTGGACGCCCTCCATCTGAGATAGGCCTCGATGAACGGAGCAATATCGCCGTCCATCACTGCCGACACATTGCCTGTCTCGACCTGAGTGCGATGGTCCTTCACCATGTTGTACGGATGAAACACGTAGGAGCGGATCTGATTGCCCCATGCGATCTCTTGAACGTCTCCTCTGAGTTCGCCGAGTCTCTCCTCCATCTCTGCTTGCTTGCGTTCTGCCAGCTTGGCCCTAAGAATCCTCATAGCGGTCAAGCGGTTGCTGTGTTGCGAGCGCTCATTCTGGCATTGAACGACGATTCCCGTAGGCAAATGCGTGATACGGACTGCTGAGTCGGTCTTGTTGACGTGCTGGCCGCCTGCTCCTCCAGACCTAAAGGTGTCAATCCGCAAGTCTGCCGGGCTTATCTCGATCTCGCCGTCGTCCTCGATTACGGGCATGACATCCACTGAAGCAAACGAGGTATGGCGCCTGGCATTAGCGTCAAACGGCGAAATCCGCACTAGCCTGTGGACACCCTTTTCAGAGCGCAGGTATCCGTAGGCGTACTCACCGGATATTTCAAGCGTCGCGCTTTTGATACCCGCCTCTTCGCCGGGAAGCAAGTCGAGTACAGTTACCTCATATCCGGACTGCTCTGCGTACCTAGTGTACATGCGCAGCAACATCTGAGCCCAGTCTTGGGACTCAGTCCCGCCTGCCCCCGGGTGAATCGAGAGGATGGCGCCGTTTCTGTCGTATTCACCAGACAACAAGGTCTGTAGCTGAAGCTTCTCAATATCCTTGGATAGCTCAGCAGCTTCGGATTCGATTTCGCTGAGCACCGAATCGCTCTGCTCCTCGGAGGCGAGCTCAGCCAGAACCATCAAGTCGTCAAGCCGCTGTCTAGGGCCCTGCCATCGCTGTATCCTGGAACGCAAGGAGCTTAGCCTCTTCAGCTTCGCTTGCGCTGCCTCACGGTCATCCCAGAAGTCAGGAGTAGCAGACAAACGTTCAAGATCATCCGCTGTCTCAATCAGCGAATCAATGTCAAAGATAAGCCCTCATTTCATTCAGGGTCTTATCCATGGTTTTCAGCTGTTCTATCAATTGGTCTAGCAATGGACTCTCCTCCTTCTCGGTCCCAAGTGTCACAAGCATGTGCTGTATTGCGTTGCCCCGCTAGGCCCCACAGCACTTCTTGTACTTCTTGCCGCTTCCACAAGGGCAAGGGTCGTTTCTCCCCACTTTCTTTACCCTTCGTTGGCGCACTTGCGCCGGGCTTGACGCTAGGTTTGAAGATGGGTCGTTAGTTACTACATTCCTGTAGGTCAAGTGTTTCAGCTCCTCCAATGAAGCGACTCTTACTTGAAGCAACGTGCGAACGACGTGCTCATGGATAGCCGACATCATCTCTTGGAAGAGCCTGAAGGACTCGATCTTGTATTCTGTGAGAGGATCACGCTGCGCATATGCTCGGAGCACTATGCCGTCGCGCAGGTCGTCCATTGCCTGCATGTGTTCCATCCACATGCGGTCAATGGTTCTGAGCACGACCCTTCTTTCAAGGCGGCGCATGGTCTCTGCGTCTATGTCGCGCTCCTTTTCCTCATAGGCAGTGCGCAGCAACGACTCCAGTTGCTTGGACAAATCCTCGCGGGTGTCACACGATGCAAATACCTGAGGCGGCACGGACACTCCAAACGTGCTGCGGAAGGCATCTCGGATCGAATCAGTGTCCCACTCGTCCGGATGAACTCTATCCGGGACAGTCTGCTCCACAAATTCAGAGCATGCCTTCTGAATCATGAGGAGGACATCGTCTCTGACGTCACTCCCGTGCAAGACAGCCCTTCTGAGGCTGTAGATCGCCTCGCGCTGCTGATTCATGACATCGTCATACTGCAGGACCTGTTTTCGGATGTCGAAGTTTCTTGCCTCTACTCGTCTTTGTGCGTTCTCAATCGCCTTGCTAATATACGGGTGCTCGATAGGCTGGTTCTCGTCCCATCCAAATCGCTCCATAAAGTTGTTGATAGTCTCCCCGCCAAAAAGGCGCATGAGGTCGTCTTCGAGTGAAACGTAGAACCTCGATGAGCCTGCATCGCCTTGGCGGCCTGCGCGGCCTCTCAGCTGGTTGTCTATTCGCCTACTTTCGTGCCGTTCGGTGCCTAGGACGTGTAAACCGCCCAGCTCGGCTACGCCTTTTCCAAGGCGTATATCTGTCCCTCGCCCAGCCATGTTGGTTGCAATCGTGACAGCGCCTCGCTGCCCGGCCCCTTTGATAATCTCGGCTTCTTTTTCGTGGTACTTCGCATTTAGCACCTGATGGGGTATTCCGCGCTTGCGAAGCATGTCGCTCAGCATCTCAGAAGTCTCTATAGAAATCGTCCCCACCAGTATCGGCCGACCCTGAGCGTGCAGCTCCTCGATCTCTTTGACAATAGCGGCGAATTTGGCCCTCTTGGTCTTGTAGACGACATCGGGGTAGTCAACTCTGATCATTGGCTTGTTTGTCGGTATGACCACGACGTCCATTCCATAGATCTTTCTGAACTCTTCTTCTTCGGTCTTGGCAGTGCCGGTCATCCCTGCAAGTTTTTTGTACATCCTGAAATAGTTCTGGAAAGTAATAGACGCCAACGTCTGGTTTTCATCCTCTACCCTGACGCCCTCTTTTGCTTCTATTGCCTGGTGCAACCCGCCACTATAGCGCCTGCCAAACATCAGCCTGCCGGTGAACTCGTCGACAATTATCACCTGGCCGTCTTTTACCACGTAGTCACGGTCACGTTTCATCAAAGCATGTGCCCTAAGGGCTTCCTGCAAATGATGGGTGTATTCTATGTTGCTCGGGTCGTAGAGATTCTCGATTCCGAGTGCCTTTTCGACCTTCGCGATTCCTTCCTCTGTTGCAGACACAGTGCGCGCTTTCTCATCTACGGTGTAATCGACATCGCGCTTGAGCGTCGGGACCAGGGCTGCAAACCGCTGATAAAGATCTGTAGACTTCTCGGCTTGGCCAGATATGATCAGCGGAGTTCTGGCCTCGTCTATCAAAATGCTGTCGACCTCGTCCACAATGGCGTAGTTGAGCTCGCGTTGGACCAAATCCGAGGGGTCAACTACCATGTTGTCTCTCAAGTAGTCAAACCCGAATTCGTTGTTTGTTCCGTAGGTTATGTCGCACGCGTACGCCCTGCGGCGCTCTTCGGTAGTTAACCCGTGAACTATGACACCGACAGACATTCCCAAAAACTTGTATATCCGGCCCATCCACTGAGCGTCTCTGTTGGCTAGATAATCATTGACTGTGACGACATGAACGCCCTCTCCAGTGAGCGCGTTCAGATAGACCGGCAGTGTTGCAGCAAGAGTCTTGCCTTCGCCTGTCTTCATCTCGGCGATGCGGCCCTGATGGAGCACGATGCCTCCCATCAGTTGAACGTCAAATATTCTCTGGAGGAAGTCAGGGTCCTGTCTAAACGATCTGAGCTCGGCGTAAAACTGAGCTGACAGGTGTATTGTCTCCTGCGGCTGGCCCGAGGCGAGTGCATCTGCTGTTGCGTAGTATTCCTCTTGACATTCGGCGCTCAATACGGATGGGTCAAAGCCAAACTCGGGGTCAAAGACTTGCCAGAGGCCGAGACGGCGACTGCCCGCCTCGCGCACGACAGCAAACGCCTCCGGCAGCAAGTCATCCAACGTCTCACCGCTAGAGTAGCGCTGTCGAAATTCATGAGTCTTTGCTGACAGCTCCCGGTCAGAGAGGCTGGAGATCGATTTCTCAAGCTGGTTGATCTTCTCAACGGTCGCCTCCATCTTCCTAAGGGCTCTGTCTGTGTTATCGAACAACTTCCTTACGAGGCCAAGCATGTCCTCTCTCCTTCAATGGCCCAGGTACAAACAGCAACCTAGCTGTTCATATGGCAACAGCTGACTTGCAGAACAAGTATACCATTCAGCAACTGGTACCTCAAGCCACGCCTGCAAGTCAAACAAGAGACGCGGGAGCCCGCGTCTCTTGTTAACAACCTTCCGGTCAGTGCGCTCAACGTGCTTCAGGCTCTATCAACCCGTAGTTGCCGTCGTTTCTCCGGTAGACGACGTTCACATTGCCGGATGCATCATCGCGAAATACGAAGAAGTCATGGTCCAGGAGCTCCATTTGCATTATGGCCTCCTCGACAGACATCGGTTTCACGTCAAACCTCTTGGTCTTGACCACTCTCGGTTCGCCGGCCTCTTCGACTTCAACAGCGCCGGTCGGGACGTCTGCGATCACCTGCTCACCCAGTTTGCGCATACGCCTGTTTATCTTTGTCTTGAACTTGCGTATCTGGCGCTCGATGCGATCAATGGCAACGTTGATGGAGTTGTACATGTCGTCCGTTCTACCTTGGCCGCGGGCTAGAAAAGCCCCCGCCTGAATCGTCACGTCTGCCACATGAAGCTCCCGCTGGACCTTAAGGACGACCTCCACATCGACTGGTCGACCTTCGAAGAATCTCTCCATTTTCTTGAGCTTCTTTTCTGCGTAGGCCCTTAGAGCAGGTGTGACCTCAACATTTTGCCCACTAACGGTGATACCCATGTCTGCCAACTCCTTTCCCTCCACTAATAGAGTCAGTTCTTCCATTCCCAGAGATGTCCTTTCGCGGAGAAACGAGGCCTCTGTATCAGAGCACGGTACGTGCTTCTTTCTCAGCCTCGGGCCGCATATATCGTCTCAGGACGGCTTTGACCATCTCTGCCGCAGGGATTATCAGTAGTGCCAACCCAAACACTGTAGCCCACTGTGAGGCAGTCATTGCCTGGACTTTGAACACCTTCATTAGTGGAGAGTACAGCATGACTGCCAGCTGGAGAATCGCGGACCCGGCTAAGGCCAGGAGCAGTGTTGGGTTGTCTGTCACCCGATGCCTGAACACCGACGCAGTGCCGCTGCGGATGTTGAAAGCGTGCAGCAGCTGCGAAAAAACCAGAACGCCAAAGGCCATAGTCCTGCCAACCTGTACATCTCCTGAACCGAAGTATCTCCAGCCGATGACATACCCAAGGAGCGTGAGAAACCCGATACTCAGTCCATAGACTGCTATCGTGATAGCCCCACCGCGGGTAAAGACACCCTCACCGGGGTCTCGCGGCGGTCTACGCATCACATCCTCATCGCCCTTTTCGACTCCCATTGCCAGTGCTGGCGGGCCGTCAGTGACCAAGTTGACCCAAAGGATCTGAATGGCTTCCAGTGGCCGCGCCAGTCCACTGGCGATAGCGATGAAAATCGCGACGAGTTCTCCCACATTGCAGGACACTAGGTAGTATATAGACTTACGGATATTGTCAAAGATCACGCGACCATGCTGTACGGCTTTGACTATAGTTGCGAAGTTGTCGTCCAAAAGGACCATGTCCGCCGCCTCTTTGGCGACATCCGTTCCAGTGATTCCCATAGCCACGCCGATGTCCGCCTTCTTGAGCGCAGGTGCGTCGTTGACGCCGTCTCCGGTCATCGCGACCAGCTCGCCCTGCCGCTGCAAGGCATCTACGATTCTGAGCTTATGGTTCGGGGATACCCTGGCGTAAACCCTATACCTCTTGACATTGCGCTCAAACTCTTGCTCATCCAACGAGTCAAGTTCGACTCCACTTAAGGCCGCTGCAGAATCGTCCAGGATCCCGAGTTCTCTCGCTATCGCGGTGGCTGTAGCCTTGTGATCACCCGTAATCATGACCGGAGTCATCCCAGCCTGCTTGCACAAATGCACAGCCGCCTTAGCTTCAGGCCTTGGAGGATCAATCATCGCCACAAGCCCGATGAGAACAAGCGAAGACTCTATCTCACCTGGGTCGATAACGGGCTGCTCAGGGTCAAGATCGTCGAGGTGCTTCATGGCTACAGCCAAGACCCTCATGCCTCTGCTCGCAAGGTTGTCGTTGGCTAATACCCAGAATTCCCTCGCTTTCTCATCAAAGTCCAGAGTCTCTCCACCCATCCTATAAGCGCTGATCAGATCGAGTATAGAGTCAAAAGCGCCCTTGACGTACGCGACCAGATGCCCGTCTCTTAGGTGTAGCGTCGTCATCCGCTTTCTGTCGGAATCAAACGGGATCTCACCTATCCTCGGAACGTCTTCCAGGAGTCTTTCTCTATCTATGCCTTTGCTCACAGCAAACAGCAGTAGCGCTCCTTCAGTCGGATCGCCCAGGACTCTGTATGGTTCATCAGTGCTATCCTGGGGCTCAAGTGCCGAGTTGTTACACAATACTGACGCTTCGATGAGAGTCTGGACCTCATGATCTAGTACTGATGCACCGTTCGTCGTGCCATCAGGTGATGTACGCTCACCGTTGTCTGCCTCGATCATTCCGGCGGCTGTAACCAGCGCACGAACAGTCATCTTGTTCTGAGTCAGGGTGCCGGTCTTGTCAGAGCAGATCATTGTAGCCGAGCCAAGAGTCTCTACAGCCGACAAGCGCCTGATGATTGCGTTCTCCTTGCTCATCTTCTGAACGCCTATTGCCAACACTACTGTAACTATGGCAGGCAGGCCTTCGGGAACAGCTGCAACAGCAAGACTGATCGCGGTCATAAACATCTCGAACGCCCGGATACCCCTCAGCACTCCTATCAGAAAGATGAGCGCACAGAGCCCAATAGCCACTATCCCAAGTGTCTTTCCCAACTGCCCCAACTTGCGCTGCAACGGGGTCTCTTCTTGTTCCATGCCTCCTATCATTTCCGCGATCTTGCCGACTTCGGAGCTCATCCCGGTGCTCGTCACAACAGCCACTGCACGGCCCGTAAGCACCGTGGTTGAGGAATACACCATGTTTACCCTATCGCCCAGAGCCGTATCCGGCGATAGACTGTCCTCAGCACGCTTCTCAGCCGGAGTTGATTCGCCGGTCAGAAGGGATTCATCGGTGCGGACGTCTATAGCCTCTATGAGCCGTGCGTCTGCAGGTACTCTGTCTCCGGCTTCCAACAGTATTATATCCCCAGGTACCAGTTCGGAAGCATCTATGAGGTGTTCGATACCGTCACGGATCACCCGCGCTTTGGATATGCTAAGTTTTTGCAGGGCTTGGATGGATTTCTCCGCCTTTAGCTCCTGAATGATTCCGGATACAGCACTCAATAGGACAACAGCGACAATGACTACGGCGTCGGCAGTCTCTCCGGCCAAGGCGGATATGATGGCTGCCCCGATAAGGAGCAGAATCAAGAACTCCTTTAGCTGTGCCACGAACATGGCAAAAACACTCGGTGCTGCGCTCTCTTGCAGCTTGTTCAAGCCATGTTCTTGTGTTAGAGTTGACACCTGGTTGGAGCTTAGTCCCCTTTGGCGGTCCGTGTTGAGCCTGCTAAGCACTGTGGATAGCTGCAGAGAATGCCAATCACCTGATGTCTGACCCTGCACCAAATAACCTCCTTCCACACTGCACACGCGACCACGGTTAGTCTATTCAACTCCTCGAGCCCGTATCCTTCCACCGCTCGCACATGCAAGGGTATCCTAAGCCCGAGGCCGCGACTGCGGCGACTGCTGACCTAGCACCTGCAAGTTTCACTGTCCTAGCTGCTTCGTTCAGTGTCGAGCCTGTGGTCATCACGTCATCTACGAGGATTATGTCCTTGCCGCTCACGACTAGTTCAGACGCTACTGTGAAGGCGTGCAACACATTTCGCATTCTAGCCGCTGCACTCAAGTACTTCTGATCGGCAGTCTCCCTGACTGAAGCAAGCGCATCTGCTGACAGAGGTACAGACAAAGCTGAAGCAAGGCCCGCAGCTATTGCCTGAGCTTGGTTGTAGCCCCGTTCCGCCAGCTTGCGGGGGTGCAATGGGATGGGTACAACAACCGTTTTGTTTGAAAGCTCGTACTCACCAGGCATGGCATCTGCAAGGATTCGTCCGAGCACCTCGCCCGTGTGGGTAAATCCCTTGTACTTGAGCTGAAAAATAGTGTCCTTCAGGTAGCCCGAATAAAGCCCGATATAAAAGCAGCCGTCGAGAAAGGTCATACGCATGCAGCAATCGCTACAGTGCACGTGATTTGGCTGAGCTGAATGTTCCAGAGAAAGCGCCAGTGGCAGGGGCTTCTGGCAGACCTGACAGACCGGCCCGTCGTACAAGGGCAAGCGCTCCCAGCATCGAGGACAGATGTCGCAGGGGAGGTCATCGAGGAAGTGACAGTCGCAAAGCCCGCATATGCGCATGGAACGCAGGATCGAAACGATCATTTCTCGGCGCTCGCATTCATAAACTCGATCATGGACACTGCGCGCCTGACCTCGGTGGTCATCCTCTCTACTACGAACAGCACTCTGCCTGTAGGACAGTCAGCAGTTCTGCCGACCCTTCCGGCCATCTGCACAAGAGAGCGGAAATCAAACACTGAGTTGTCGGCTCCTGCGATAACTGCATTGACTCCGGGCACTGTGATACCCCGCTCCAGCACTGTAGTAGTGACGATGCAGTCGAGTCTGCCCTCTCTGAGCCGCGAGACTTCATTGACATTGTCCGGCAATCTGGAATGACAAAATCCCCACTTGATATCCGGCCAGAACTCGCCGAGCGTTCCCTCAAGTGCACGCCGACACCGCTCGACAGATGCAATGGTCGGCACAAATACAAGCGCCGGAGACAGCTTCGAAGCCGCCACGCACAGCGAACATATCTCTCGCCTTGAAAGAGGCGTGTCGGAAATGCTGTCAGGTTCGTCCCAGGGGCACAGTAGTCTGCCCGTATCGCTGGTAGGATCCACTGCTGATAGAGCGTTCACCAAGCAATCCTGGCTTCTGCTGACACGAGGTCGCCTCCTAAACCCAGTCTTCGAGTATCTAGACGGGCAAGAAACCGTTGCGATTTGAGGAATTGGCATGGGCCTTCCGTGGTGGCGTTCTGCAAGGAGCGTGAACTGCAGGCTGCCATCGCGCATTCGCTCGAACATCGAACTGTCAGGGGTTGCTGTGAGACAAATCATCTTGCCGCCGGGTTTGACACTGCGCTCAACAGATCTCTCCAAGTAGCCGCCGGGCTCGCAGGGGTACGCATCGATCTCATCAAAGACGACTAAATCAGCGAAGTGCTTCATCCTGAGCGTCTGGTGAGCCGTGCAGACGACGAGCCTCGCGTCCTGTGGCCCAATGCGGTGTTTGCCTGAGCGCAATGCCACCTCAGTGGGCGCAAAGTACCGCGACAATCTCGCGTGGAGCTCGCTGGCCACAGTCTGCCGAGGCACTACATACAAGACCGTATGTCCCTGCGCAAGTGCTCTGGCAATAGCTTCGCACACGACTTCGGTCTTGCCGGCTCCGCATGCAGCCCAAATGACGAATTGCTCCGAGGCGCCGCTCTCCAAATAGTCAAGGACACGGCCAGCACAGCGCTCTTGTGCGGGGGTCAACGAGAATGGAATGCGCAAGGCCACACCCTTGAGCTCGGCTACCCTGTTGCTGAGCGTCCGTTCGGGCGGGCAATGGAACAGCCAGTCGCAGGCAGTCATGACTCCAAGTGAGCTGCACTCGCTGCACCTGATGCATGTCGATCCACACCTGGCACAGACGTCACTGCTTCGCAGCGACTCAACCGACCCGCACCTTGAGCATCGACTAGCCGAGTTCCACTGCCGCTCAATCGCAGGAAGCATTTCGAGCCTGCCAAGTATTGATAGTGCATCAATTACCGCCTCTAGCGTGGCAGGGCAAGCTAGCTTGGAGTCCCCAAGTTCGTGTCGAATCAACTCAGAAAAAGTGAGCAGACGGCCGCACAACCCCTGACTGACCATACCGAGGGTCCTAGAGACCCGCTGTGGCGAACCTATGAAGTCACGCAACTCCTCAGGCAATCTGGAGTCTGCAGGATCGACTCTCTCAAGTCGAGCACGTCTGAATTCGGGCAAGAGCACAACTAGGCGCAACAACAGGTGCACTGACCTCTCCCACAAGCGCTGGCTGTGTCTGCACAAGCCTGCCAGGTCCAACCGCCGAAACAGGCGTCCGAGCAATCTCAATCCAGTCGAGACTACTTGGGCAAATCTGTGCGCCGACACTGGAAACAGCGGTGCTACCAGGATACCCGCACTATGACATAACTGCCTGTGAGATAGCCAAACAAGGCTACTGAAGCTGCGGCTGATCGCCATAGAGCCTGAGAAAATCTCGACGTTCGACAAGATGGCCGTGTAAGCCGCGCAACCGTCAAACTGGCGGTGCAAGCTGACATATACGCCCGAATTGGTGTATCTCACTCCTCTCGCCCCCATAGACAAGAAAGGCTGCCAGTCTACACTAGTAGTGTAGACTGGCAACCCAAAGGTGGCGAGAATGAACCTCGTATTTGAGCCTCAAATCACTCTCGCATTAGGACTTGAGGCCATAAAAACTGTGAATCGCATCGGAGACCCTAACCAGCTCGTCCGGTGTCAATCCCGGATGGATCGGCAAAGACAACACCTCTGAGCTCAGACTGTCTGCAACCGGGATCTCTGCATCATCCAGGCCTAGTGATCTGTACAAAGGTTGCTTGGCCTGTGATATTGGATAGACTATGCTGGTCTGAATGCCCGACGCATCAAGATGCTCCTTGAGCTCGTCGCGGCGCTCGGCTCTAATTGTGTATTGATGATACACATGATAGCAGTGGTCCGGTTCACAAGGGAGCACCAGAGCAGGCACATCCGACAGGAGCGAGTTGAACACTCTAGCATTTGCCCGCCTTCTGGCATTGAACCCATCAAGCTTTTCCAACTGAGCCAATCCTATTGCAGCGGCTATATCAGTCATGCGGTAGTTGTACCCTAACATGTCGTGCAGATACCTGTCAGACCTGCCGTGGTTTATCAATTTCAACGCACGATCCGCGATGTCTTTGGACCGAGTTACGACCATGCCGCCCTCGCCTGTAGTCATGTTCTTTGTTGGGTAGAAACTAAAGACGCCTACATCTCCGAGGGCGCCCACAGGCTTCCCTTTGTAGAGAGCACCATGCGCCTGAGCGCAGTCCTCTATGATCACAAGGCCTCTATCTCTCGCCATCTCTAATATAGGGTCCATCTCGCAAGCCAGACCGTACAAATGAACGACCAGAATCGCCTTAACATCGCTCTCTGCATCAAGGATTCTCTTGATCGACTCAGGGTCTATGTTGAACGTACGTGGATCCACGTCTGCAAACACAGGAACCGCACCACAGTAGAGGATGGAGTTGCTGGTCGCTATAAACGTAAACGGGGTAGTAATGACTTTGTCTCCCGGCTGTATTCCCGCTGCGAGAAGTGCGACATGGAGTGCCGAAGTGCCGCTGTTAGTTGCTACCGCGTAGTCCACTCCAACGTATTCAGCAAATTTTCTTTGGAATTCGGCGGTCTGGGGTCCCATGGCTATCATCCCGGACTCCAGCACAGCCATAACCCGCGCCTTCTCCTCCTCACCAATCAATGGCCTAGCGTAGTATACAGGTTTCATCCTTTCACCAACCTCAGCTCGCGCCAGAGTGTTCGAGCTCTTTCCATCAAGCCATTGCCACACTCCATTTCGCGGCCAAGGCTGTCATCGATGGGAACGAACCTCCCGCCCTCTAGCTTCGACTGTTCTGCCTTTTCGAGAACACGGACCACCTCGTAGGCATTAAGCCCGTTAGTCCGTGGAGTACACCCCTCTTTTATGCATTGAATGAAGTGCAGGCACTCGTTGCGAAGGGGTTCTGTCATTTCGATCTTCGGGATGTACACGTCACCGTAACTGAACGTGTATTGAAACTCAGCAAACGACTCGAACTGATTGGAAGAATCCTTGCGATTGACGCCCTTGTTGTATATCTTGATCTTCTCGGAGGTCTCAGCATCGTCAAAGACGATCATCTTCTTTTCACCGATGATCGTCGTCTTCCTGACCTTACACGGATCAAGCCAACTGACATGAATATTTCCTATGATACCGCTTGCGAACTTGAGAGTGAGGAAAGACACGTCCTCTATGCCCGGGTTGATGAACGCCTGCCCCTTCATTGCCACATGAGTCGGTTTACTGTCAAGAAGGAACATAAACGTTGCAATGTCATGCGGAGCCAAATCCCACATCACGCTTACGTCTTCGCGCACCAGGCCAAGATTGGTGCGGTTGGCGTACAGGTAGTAGATCTGCCCCAGCTCGCCAGAGCTGATATACTCCTTGAGCTTGATGAGTGCAGGATGATAATCCAAGATGTGTCCAACCATCACAACGAGGTTATTCTGTTCGCCTAAATTGTTGAGAATCATGGCTTCGTGTGAGGAGAGAGTGAACGGCTTCTCAACGAGAACATGCTTCCCGGCTTCGAGGCACTGACGGGCGATAGCAAAGTGAGTGCTCGGGGGAGTTGCGATAACCACAGCATTGATTCGCTGGTCATTCACCACCTCCGAAAGGCTACGAGTCGTATGAACCCTCGGATAGCGGTTCTTCATCAGTTTGAGCCTTTGAACATCTGCATCGCAGCAAATCAGCAGACGGGCCTGGCTTATCTCACTGAAGTTTCTGACATAGTTTTGCCCCCATCTGCCACAACCAACCACCGCCACGTTTACCATTCACTAGCCCTCCAAATCCACGGCCATCCAACTAGACTACAGTGTCTTCGCTGTCAAATTCCTGCCGTTCGTCTCAAATCAATGCTCTTGTCAGTATCCTCCCACCTAACGCCTAGGTCGACTCTCCCCATGTGACCATAGGCAGCCAAAGGCCGATAAATCGGTCGGCGCAGACCGAGATGCTGAATGATCGCAGCAGGCCTGAGGTCAAAGTGCTCCTCAATGAGCTTGACTATGACATCGTCGGAAACCTTGCCTGTCCCAAACGTGTCAACCGTAACCGAGACCGGGCGTGCGACACCTATCGCGTACGCCACCTGAATCTCACATCTCTTGGCAAGGCCCGCAGCTACGACGTTCTTTGCTACATACCGTGCCATATATGCTGCAGACCTGTCCACCTTGGTCGGATCTTTACCAGAAAAGGCACCTCCGCCGTGCCTCGCCACGCCGCCGTAAGTATCAACTATGATCTTTCTGCCCGTCAATCCGGTGTCTCCAAGCGGCCCACCTACCACAAACCGGCCAGTAGGATTTATGTAATACCTGGTCCTTGAGTCGATGAGCTCCTCTGGCACGACTGCCTTGATGACGCGCTCCATTATGTCGGTCTTGATCGTGTCGTAAGCCACATCCGGATCATGCTGGGCGGAGACAACTACCGCATCCACGCGAACAGGCACGTCGCCGACGTACTCTACAGTAACCTGACTCTTGCCGTCCGGACGCAAATACGGGATCTCTCCGCTCTTGCGAACATCTGCAAGCCTTCGGGCAATACGGTGAGCAAGCATTATGGGCATAGGCATTAGTTCAGGCGTCTCATCCGTAGCATACCCAAAAACAAGGCCTTGGTCTCCCGCGCCAACGGAATCCAGCTCATCTGCAGATTCGCCGGCAGTCTTTGCTTCGAGTGCCTTACTCACGCCCATTGCAATATCGGGCGACTGCTCATCGATCGTGCAAAGCACTGCACAGGTGTCACCATCAAAACCAAACTTTGCACGAGTATAGCCGATTTCTTTGACCGTGCTTCGGACAATGCCTGGAATATCCACATATGCGTCTGACGTGATCTCCCCGGAGACGATGACAAGACCGGTAGTGGCAAGAGCCTCACAAGCCACCCGGGCATGTGGGTCCTTCTCGAGCAGGGCATCAAGTATCGCATCTGATACCTGATCGCACACCTTGTCAGGGTGTCCTTCTGTAACTGATTCAGCAGTAACAAAGCGGATTTGTTCTCTAGACATTGCACCAACTCCTCAAGGTCCTGGACACCTAACTCCGATAGTAGCACAACGTATTATCCCCGTCAATTGGCGTTTGCTCTGAAAAGGCTCTGACAGACTCGGAGCACCCGCCAGACGCTCACCGCGTCAAAGGTACTGTCTCAACACCTAAGACCTGGGTGTCGGCAATCACTGCCGCACGAATCACTGTACCCTGAGATAACACAAGCTGGTCGGCCTTAACAAGGAGTCCTGCCGCTGCTCCAAGAGGCGGCAGCAGAATCATACCCAAAATACTAGCGCCAATGGCCAACTGCGTCGTAGCCTCTTGATCTACATCCTCAAATCCCAGGTCACGGTTAGGATCAAAGGGTGCTATAGCTAGAGAACTACCGTCAATAGCCTTGACACTCTTAAGCTCAACATTCAGCTTGGCCTGCCGCATCAGAGCGCGCGTCCCTGCCTGAGCCTCGGTGATCACGAGTTCGGCAGTGGATCCCTTTGGAATTACCAGTATGCCGTCCACAACTACGTTGTTGACTACTGTCAACTTGACCACTTGGCCCACTTTGGCAGTCTTGGATGAGACTTCCTCCTCCAATCTTAAGTCAACCGGAGTACCAGACGGGATATCCACCTTCTGAAAGGGGATCCTGCCGCCGACAAACCACAGATCGACAAGTTCTTTCACTCTCGGCACAACCGGTCCAGTCTGTGGTTCACCATATACGTACAACTCCATCGCAGTAAGCCTATCCATTATGTGCGTCTCGTTCATCGGCCGGCCGCTCTTCCATTCGATCGCCCGCAACTGCAACCACAAGGACTCAACCGACGAGCGGTCGGACAGCATAAACTCGATGTCAACGCTTCTCGTTGGGATAGAGCCCTCACGCGCAGAACCGTAAAGGTCTCTCTCGAGTCTGGTCAGACGATCCAGATAGGTCCCAGTATATGTTCGCCCATACAAAAGCCTCTCGAGCCTATCAATGTGCGTAGGATCCTGTGCGTGCACTGGCAACACCGACGTTGCCAATAACACGAATGCAGCGAGCAACGCAACAAGAGACCGGTTGCGCCGAATTCGCGCCGGAAGGAAAGCTAGTGCCATGAGTTTATACCTCCCTATTGTGGTGTTTTCAAATCCTAGTTCGGATTTCCAAGCTGACTCAGCACTACATCAGCTTGTCTACACCTTAGGAACGTCTAGATCTTAGGTAACGCTCGGCCAAGACGACCGCAGCGTAGTCGTCAAACGGCTCGGCCGGGACCCTGAGGCCCCGCGGGATCAACCGCCAAAGCCCTTTAGGTGGGTGATCATCCAAATAGCGCTTGCGGCCCTCCAGCGATGAAAGGTGCTCGTCAACCTCAACGATTCCCTTGCGAAACCGCCTTATCAATGATTCTCCAAGGATATTGATCAAATCCTGCTTAGCTGTCCGGTCTCCTACAACGAGAGCCTCTGCATCCCGACCTTGCAACGCCTCAATGATAGCCTTTGGCACTAGGTCAGGAGCCACAACAGCCTTTTCTAGCACCTGGCCGCTGAGGGTCAACACGGCTAACCCGCATTTCTCCCTTCCGGGGTCAACAGCGACAATCAGGGTCTCGTTGGATTCGCACATAGGTATCCACCAAGCAAAGGGGCCTGAGAACCTCAGCTCTCAGACCCCGAGCCTCAACAAACTTCTCTGGCATCCTGTCAGGAGCTTCAGTCAGTGCATCTGCTGCGCTACCAGCACCTGATGCAACATGCAGCAGAGAGTCTAGTTTAGTTTACCTTGTCATGCCGTATGCAACGATTGCCAACACGGCTGCCAAACCTATGCTCTGGTTTAGCTTGACATACTTGCCCTCTACGTCAGAGAGTCTCTGCTTCAGATCTTCGATCTCTGCAGTATTTGCAGCAGTGTAATCCGAGAAGTCGCCCCTCAACTCCAAGATAGCATCCTCGGCCGCATCGGCTCTCATACGCAGCAGGCCGATTCTGTTGCCGAGCGTCGAATCCTCGTTTTTCAGCGAAGCAACCTCTGCATCGAGCTCTGAAACCTTGGACTCTGTCGCATCGGCTTTGTCCGACAACGCCCGCAACTCGTCCCTAATCTCTGAAATGGCATCC
>FIZI01000021.1 GCA_900016865.1 uncultured Clostridia bacterium
CCCCCTATCGCTTATTGGCTGCTATAGGGCTCCATATGGTGATCAGATACTGTTCCCTGGCCCGGTACCCATCCCTTAAAAGGCTGCCATACTCTTTTGATACATTACCACTCTGCTTCCTTCAGCCAGCAGGAATTAAGGGTTCGTTGGGCTACACTTTATACAACTGCTTCGGGATCTCCCCTGGCGAATTCGGGTACAAGAGACTTTCTTTTGGCGAATTCGGGTACAAGAGACTTTCTTTTCCCGATACCATCTCGTAGATCCCCCTCCCATGCCTGATGCCCAGTTCAGGCACCTCCACCGCAGGGATCACCCTCACTGGAGGAACCGCCGGGTAGCGTGCGTTCCGCACCCACCTGCCCTCCTCCGTCAGGTAATACGCCCCGCCCTGCATCTGCTCGTAAAATGTGTATTCGCTTGCGAAGCCGGCCGAGACCGGTTCGCCATCACGAGTTCCTCCTTGCCGGCGTTGATGGTCACGTGCCCGTAGCCGGGTGGGATGAAGACGAACTCCCCCGCTCTTGCGGCGACGGCGACGACATCATCGAGATCGCTTCGCTGGAGAAGGTAGAGCGCCTCCCCCGCGAGCACCAGGTAGAGTTCGGGGTAGCCGATGCCCGAGGGGCTGAGCGGGTGGTAGTGCCCTTTGGTCTTGACGTACTCCCCGCCCACGGTCCCCGGAGGAATGACGGTGATGTCGAACCGGACGTTCTGCTCACGGAGATACGCACGGTCCCCGGCAGTGAGGGCGAGGTCGCGGTACATGTAGTACAGGGGTATGTTGCCGGACCGGTCTGGGTTGGCAAGCACGCACCGCATATCGCCGAGGGTCCGGACGGAGGGTTCAGGGAGGGAGCCGGGCCAGCAACTGTTCATCGATCCATATTCTGCTGTGGCTGGTGATAACCTGCACGATCCGATCTCGATGTAAGCCTCTTCTAGGGAACTGGGCGCGGACAAGTTACAAATGGACTGAGATTTCAGCGAAAAATTTGCCTTATTCGTTCTCCAGCAGCTTGTACACCCTTTGCTTCACCGCATCCTGTCTCGCCCAGCCTGCGCACTCGTCCATACCGTTTATGATCTTCTCCAACCGCTCTGCATACCAGGTTAGGCTTTCAACACCCATGATCAGGTTGTTCTGGTTATCGAAAGGATCCAGTATTACCCCTCTCCGAAACGCTTCGGCAAGATTTCCTAGTACAGCCCTGAAGTCCAAGTAGAGATCGTTGTACCAATACTCCCTCTCCCCGTAATCGACGATCACCGATTCAATTGCAAAGGAAGGGACAAGGAAGTTGTACGTATCCTTGATACGTTTGCACAGTCGGATAACGTTCCGAAAGTTCTCTTTCTCCTTTGCTACGGCACTGAGGCGTTCTATATCTCTGTGCGGCGCGGTTGCAATCCATCCGTTTTCCCGGTCGCCCCTCGGGATGGCGTAGAAGGTTTCGCCGCTGGAGTTATGCTGGAGCACTGGTGCTGGAACCAGGTCGAGTTTCAGGTTCTTCGACTTGATCGTTGCCGTGACCGCCTGACCGTTCCGTACGGGCGCTTCAACTCCGTACTTGCCCGTTGCAGACTCGACGACATCCTTGAGCCAGTTCAGTAACTTTGTCGGGCTTACCCCGGAGCCGTCGGATTTCTTGTAATTCTCATCGAACATGTGGTTCGGATCAGAACGGCCCAGCCCTTTTCCGACGCTGATGCCGTTCTGTGAGTAAACACCATTGTTCGTATCAAGGATCACCAAGACGTCGAACTCGTCCACTGCCCTCACTTTGGTGCCTTTAAAGTAACTCCCGAAGTTGAGCGTGTTTCGTTCTGGGTAAAGTGCCGGTTCGCCGGTGCGCTCCTTGATCTCCTGTTTTACCTGGTCTATGAACCATTCACGGCTCCTGACAGCGGACGAGATATCACTCTGGGGAAGTTTGATGACTTCACCGATATACCAATTCAAAGCCTGCGATACGTCTCCCATTTACTCCTCCGAGGACTCTTTTAGAGAGTACCTCTCCTCACCGTCCTCGAACCCCTTGCGGGCGTTCTCGTAATCCTTCCTATGCGTAGAAAGGCAGGCGGTGCTTTCAGTGATCTGTTCATACTCTTGGGCAAGGCTATCGAGTCGTTCTCTGAGTTCATGTGCCGAGAGGATCCCATCCCGGTGGTATGCCTCTATCCTGGAGCACGCTTTGGCGATACGCAGATATTTTATCGCGACCATTCTGTGCTGTTCTACCGTGCGTGAATAGTTGAAGAACGCCTGCACAATTGCAAGCACGGTCGCAATGAAACCGATCAGGCTGATTACCGCGCCGAATGTACGGGCATCTGATACGATCACGTAGATCAGATTTGATGCAATAACCGCATTCGCCGTAATGAGCATTACCCCAATAACAATGTTATATCGCTCCTTTCGATCGGCTGCATTGAAGTGCTTCTTTTTGCCGTAGAGGGCATCGACTTTTAGGTGTTCAACTGCACGGATGGTATGTTCCTCGCCCATATTGGGGAAATCTATACGGGGGCATATCAATGTATGTTTTTATCCTTTCTATCAGAGTTGATATCCGCTGTTTTTGTCTCTGATTTGAGTCACATACTCTGAAAAACCACCATAGGTCCATTTTACACCACTGACGCTTGCGAGGCAGTGTGATGCAAATCAGAACTACTCTGTTTATTTGATCCCTAGGGGGTGCCGTTGGCGGAGCGGCTTGATCTGGAGTTGCATGTGAGAAATAAATGTCGTCAGAAAACCGATTTTCGCCAGAATGTGGCCTATCAGGACTAATTCGTGAATGCCAGGTTCGTACTTGGACTTCAGATTGTATCGGTAATGGTAGATACCCCGCAGTCCTTCGCCGCCACGAGCACGCTCACCGTGCCGGTCACGTTCGCCTCGTTCGA
>FIZI01000022.1:0-8392 GCA_900016865.1 uncultured Clostridia bacterium
AGGCGGTAAGGATATACTGCCGGAGGAATGGCGTACAACCAAGTCTCGAGACCTTCTCGCATACTTAGTTCACAGGAAGCAACCTGTCCAGAGCCTCGAGATATTGACGGATCTCTGGCCGGACTCGGATCCGGACCAATCCCGTGCGGTATTGCACACAAACCTTTATTATCTGAGAAAGACCTTGCAGATATTGGTTGGCAGGCGAGAAACAGTGGTGTTCGGTGGAGGATACTACAGACTGGCTGACGGGTGCTATACCACTGATGCAGATCGATTTGAAACTCTTCTTGCCGCAGCGCAGTCAGGCGACCATGGAGAAGTAGTATCTCCGGCACTTCTTGAGAAGGCAATAGCTCTTTACAAGGGCGAGTACCTCCAGGACCTTGACTACCTATGGGTAGACCCTGAACAGCGACGGCTCAAGAGGGCATTCCTGGACGCCCGCGAGAAACTCGCCCGCTATTACATAAAGATAGGCGATTGCGCAAGAGCGATTCCTCACGCAGTCGCATCGGCGGAAGCCCGCCCTCTGTCCGAGGACACTCACGCGCTCGTCATGACCGCGTATGCCCGCCTTGGTGACCTCGATGCAGTCAAGGAGCAATACAGGAGAATGTCGAGGTTGCTGGACGATGAACTCGGCACCACACCTTCACCGAAAACCAGAGGGCTCTACTACTACCTATGCACAGGACAGAGCTAGATCGCTCCGTAGTCATCACCTATACACGCGCTCCCTGAGTCCTGCTTAGATCACTTGCTAGAGGTCTCGACCTTGAATGGCTTTGAACTCTAGACTCTTGGAGCGCCTTGTTGAGTCGCCGTTTATAGGAGTTTGATACCATATAAGGTGGTTTGCTGGTCTGCTTGTCATATGCTCTCAACACCGGAAGCCATACCCAGAGTGACTGCTGAGATAACAGATCTATACCACAGTAGTCTAGTGTTACCGGAGCTGAGTGGGGGATATTGAATGACAGAGCCAGTACAGGTTGGTGAGTACCAGCGAAGAACATCGGATGCCTTTGGGCGGTGTTCAGGTGTGGGAGGAGTATCCCAAGCAACTGCATTTGGATCTAGAGTAGTCAGTATGGTGGCGGCTGCTATAGGGAACAGCATCCGCATTGCAGGTGCACAGAAACTGTTGTACGCCTTTGCCATGAGCTGCATAGGGGCCCGTTGCATCATAGTGGGCGAGAAGGGAATACTGGCCCAATCGCTGGTCATGGCAGCGGTGACGGTCGGATGTCCAGAGCTAATAGCAGCAACCTTTCTAGGAAGTATCGCAGGTCTCGCATCAAGGAGTACTACACTGTATGAACTGCCTAGGTTTTTGGCGTTCACAGCGCTGCTTCATCTAGTCTTGGCTGTCTGGAAGCGGATATGCAAGCGCGAAGTTGCCGGGCAGCCCGGCCCTCTGACTGGTGCCGCCTTTGTGTGCTCGTTTGGAGTCAGAATCATACCGAGCCTTGTCAATGGCGACGGTGTGACAGCTCTGCCTGTATCTCTTGCTGTTGCCGGCCTCGCAGTCTCAATAGGGATCCTCACGTGGCAGGGATTGACAGCGGTCTTGCAGGCTCTTGACAGAGATATCGGCATCGCTTCGCTGATCAACCCCAGGTCAAAAGAAGCCAAATACATCTTGGCCACCATCGTGGTTATCATTGGCGGCCTCGACGCCATATCCATAGGATCGGTCTATCTGAGTCACGTACTAGCTGCGACGGTTGTCATGGTCGCAGCCTTATGCTACGGATCAGCCACCGGGTCGTTCATCGGTGGCATAGCAGGTATGGGGGCCTCAATCGCGCAAGTCAGGTACCTGCCTGTCGCAATAGCCTACTTCGTATCCGGGATAGCTGTCGGGCTTGTTCGCAGCCGCAATGTCGTAGTTGCTTTGGTCTTGGGCACAGCCGCAGGTGCTGCTGCCTGCACTGCAATCTGTGAGTTGCTTCGAGGTTCTCTCGTACAAGTCAGTATGTGCTTGGCGATTGGAGCGGGGCTGGCATACGCAGCATACACATGGATCCCGGAGCTCTCAGCTGTCTCCGCAGAGACGGACTGCTCAGCAGCTGCTGAAGTTATGGCATCGCAGGTTAGAAATGCGCGGGAACGCCTCAAGTCTCTTGCAGGTGTTTTTTGCAACATTTCCCAGATCATGACTGCCGCTGATGAGGAGCGCGGCTACTCCAAGAATACAGGGTTTGACTTGCTCCTGCAGGAGATGCACAGGAGGGTATGCAGCACTTGTGGGACATCGGGCCGGTGTTGGGATAGGATGTTTTACGCTACCTACGAAACGTTTCTGACTCTCTTTGCAGATCTCGAGGTGCGATCGCTAGATAGCAATTGCGATAGGAGACGCTATGAGGTCCCAGCGTACTTGCACAAGCGATGCATTAACTCGCGCAGAGTCGTCAAAGCAGCCGTTGACATCCTTGAAGAGAAGAGGGAACAGTTGCACGCAAACGTAAGTGCGGTTGACACACACAACGTTATTTCATCGCAGTTCAGAGGGCTGGCGGAGGTTGTGGACCGCATGGTTGAAGAGATATGCCAGAGTGAGCAGCACAGCTTTGGGCTTCAATCCCACCGCGGTCACGGCAAACCCGTCGAAGTTGGAATCTATAGGGCAGCTCGCAGTATCAGCGCAGTTTCCGGCGACAGCAGGCTTGTGTATGATCTCGGAAACGGCCGTACACTCATAGTCCTCGGCGATGGGATGGGGATAGGCGAGAAGGCCGCCTCTGAGAGCAGGTTTGCTACGACTCTAGTCAAAGAGTTGATCGTTGCAGGCATGTCGCATAGGGCTGCGATTGAGACTGTGAACTCCATCATGTTGATTCGCCGCCGTGACGAGTCTTTTACGACCCTGGATATGGCAATAATAGACACACGCAGAAAGAAGGTCGAGTTTACCAAGATGGGTTCGTGGCCGTCGTACCTAAAGAGGGGCAGGACTGTGGAACGAATAAGCTCTTCTGCGTTGCCGATTGGCATCTTGCCCAGCGTGGAGTTTGAGACAATCGTCCGCACCATTCACAAAGGGGATTACGTCGTGATGGCGAGCGACGGAGTTCTAGGGTGCAGTTCTGATATGGACGTGGTTGACAGGTGGATCCTGCAGTATCTCAAGTCTACTTCTATTACTTGTCCGAGGGAGCTGGTCAATGCGCTTGCCGATGATATGAGGGCTGAGCTGAACGTCATCTGGGACGACGATGTGACACTGATTGCAGTGAAGGTGCCTTAGCGGATCCCCAGCCAAGGCCGCCCTGCCAATTCTGCTGCGCTATTCTCTCCCCTGTTCTCTCCTTGCCATGACAGCTACGTCCGCTTCGTGGCCAACCGCCTTGTATAGGCGAGCAGTGCTGCGCAATTGATGGCCGCGCTCAGGCCAAATCCACAAGTGTCTCCTATAATAACGCCGTAAACATTGATGGAAGGAATGGCTACCGTGTAACAGAGCACCGCAAAATGCAGCAAAGTTCCGGCAACAGTGCTGATAAGCACGACCTTGGTTTTTCCTAGTCCGTTGAGTGCCGAACCAAGCACGTATCCAATGTACAGGAACGGCACTGCAGGCGCGTACCATGCTATGAGTTTGACAGCTTCGTCCGTGCCGTAGAGGATCATAGATATGGGGCGAGCGGCTACGGGCATAGCCAGGCTCATCGCGACCGTCAATCCGGATGTCCAAAGGAGCACCTGCTTGAGTCTCCTTTTTAGTACAGAAGTGTCTCCACTTGCAGCAGAAGCCGCTACCTCTGGAAGCAGCATTGTCGCGATGGGAAACACGATCAAGCCAGGAAGGAAGACTACGGGCATTGCCATGCCTGACAAGCGGCCAAAGAGCACAGCAGCTTCACTGCTGTCGCAACCCGCGATCAACAGCCTGCGCGGAATCACCATGGCATCTACTGTACTTGATATGGACGACACAAAACCCACAGCCGTCAGTGGAAGGGAGACTGAAAGCAGCTCGGATACAATAGTGAAGCTCGATTGACGGGTGTCTCGCGGCCTGATCTCAACGGTTGCCCGGCTATGGCTCTCGCTGCGCCCTTGTGCAATCCTGAATGCTATCAGAGTAGCAAAGCCGGCCATTTCTCCGACTCCCAAGGCCAGCATGATGACAGCGGCTGCAGATTCAACAGGAGCGTTGGCAATGCGTGTAGTCAAGCTTGCTGTCACGGCAATCCTTACTAGCTGCTCCATGACCTGAGCTGTTGCTGGCGGGGTAGCGTTGCGATAGCCGTGGAAGTACCCCCGCAGAATGCCGGACGTGCTCATGAACACTAGAGACAAGGGTATTGTCATGACAGCGAGTCTGGTGCGGCTGTCAGGGAGGATTCTTTCAGAGAGAACGCGGGCGCCAAGTAGGATTATTGCAGTAGCTATCAAGGAGTTGGCCAAGACAACTGTGAACGAGGCCTTGAATGATCTGCGGATCCTGGCAGTGTCTCTCTTGGTGAGCGACTCGGCTACAGTCTTGGAAAGCGCTATGGGCAACCCGAGAGATACCAAGGCTGAGCTCAATCTGAGCAACGGGGAGGTCATTTGAAAGACGCCCACAACTTCAGGACCTGCTGTCCTTACGAGCAGCACCCGATATATAAAGCCCATTACTCGCACCAGGAGACTGGCTGTCGAGAGCGTGAGAACGCCCTTTACTAGAGGTCGGCTTGACACCGCTTCATCTCCTTGTCGAATTCATGGTAGAGTATATGATGTAAGCGGCGAAATCTGACTACCAAGGCAAAGGGGAGTGATTTGTTCTTGTCAGCGAGGCTTCACACGACGAGTGAAGAGAGGTCGGAGCGAGCTATTCTGCTCTCGCTGGCGACTCCGGACAGGACAGCGGTAGAGGTGCAGGATTCGCTCAAGGAGCTGAGCGAGCTCGCAACAACTGCCGGAGCTGACGTTGTAGAGGCGCTCATACAACAACGCGGCGCACCTGATCCGTCATGCTTCATAGGAAAAGGCAAGGCGACTGAACTGTCACTGTTAGGCAAAGATCTTCGGTGCGACCTCGTCATTGTTGACGATGAACTTGCGCCTACTCAGCGCCGAAATCTCGAGGAAGCGCTGGGAATGAGAGTCATTGACAGGACTGAGCTGATTCTCGACATCTTTGCTCAACGGGCGCGCACATACGAGGGCAAGCTCCAGGTTGAGCTCGCTCAGTTGACTTACAGGCTGCCGAGGTTGAGCGGTTCTGGCACTGAGCTGTCGCGACTTGGAGGAGGCATAGGCACTCGCGGCCCGGGCGAGACTAAGCTGGAGACAGACAGGCGACGCATTAGAAAGCGAATCAGTGAACTCAAGCGATCCCTCGAGGATCTGCGCAAGCAGAGAAAGGTCCAACGGCAGCTCAGAGACAGGTCAAACCTCCCGATAGTTGCCCTGTGCGGGTATACCAACGCAGGCAAGAGCTCACTCCTTGATTTGCTGGTCCGGATTGACGCAGTTGGCGTAGAACGATTTCTCAATATGAAGCCTGCGGAGCGCAGCAACGCAGTCGCACAGGTGGCGGGTTCAGGGCTCCTCATAGAGGATAGGTTGTTTGCAACGCTTGATCCGACAACACGGCGGATATCGCTTCCAGGTGGACAGGAATTTCTGGTCAGCGACACAGTCGGGTTTATCCAACGGATTCCCCATGACTTGATTGCCGCCTTTAGGGCGACGCTTGAGGAAATCAAAGAGGCTGACCTGCTGCTGCACGTGATAGACGCATCGGATGACCAAGTGTACGCGAAGATCGAGGAGGGCGTCAAGACTCTGTCAGAGATCGGTGCTGATGAGATACCGGTCATACGGGTCATGAACAAGATCGACCTCGTAAGCGAAAATGAGCGCAGGAGATTTGCGCGGGACGAAGACGCCGTGCTCGTATCAACTGTCACTACTGAAAACATAGACTCGCTTCTCCGCCGCATTGCCCGCTCCTTTGATGAGCGCCGAGTAAGGGCGTCTTTTTTGATCCCTTATGACTCGGGAAATGTAGAGAATGCGATTCGCACGAGAGGGCGTGTGGAATCTGTTGAGTATCGTGAAAACGGAGTTTGTATTGTGGCACGCGTTGGCAGGGACGTGCTAAACAGGTACAGTGATTACATCGCCGCGAGGGAGGGATAATAACGATTGAAGCGAGGGATATGCGAGTGAAGAAGCGAGTAAAGGTCAGCTCAAACCGTCAATTGGCTATACCTGTGGAGTTCTACCGCAACCTCGACGAGCCTGATGAATTCGATGTCTATCAGGATCGTGATAGGCTCATATTGGTCCCGGTTAGGCTGGAGGATCGTTTCAGGGAGTTCACCCGTGAAATGAGGGAGCACCTGAGAAGGTCGGGCCTGACCGGAGAAGAACTCATCACAGAACTTGAGCGCAAGAAAGAGCTCTTTAACAGCCAATTGAGTCAGATAATCGACGAAGTCAATCAGACGATGCAAAACAGGGATGAGTCACACTGACAGAGTGTGCTGAACGAATGTGACCGACCAGCCGAAGGATAATCTAGGAACAGAGTCGAACTCATATTGAAATGGATGTAGCGAAGTCTGAACCTGGATCTTTTGGTTTGTTCCCCTTCCGGAGGTCTTGATGAATTGGTGCAGGACGGCTCGGACCGCGATCGCCGCGCGGGGTCATTGGCAGCTGCAGTGAAGTCGGCGATGCGCAGGCATGGCGTACATCCCAAGAAGCGACTAGGGCAGAATTTCCTTGTCGATGAGCGGATACTTGATTCCATATTGGACAGTGTAGAGCTGTCCAAGGATGATGTAGTGATAGAGATTGGCCCGGGACTTGGTGTCCTCACTCGTGAGCTAGCCAGGGGTGCCGGGCTTGTCATAGCTATAGAAGTTGACAGAGATTTGTTTCAGATTCTCCAGACTGAGACTGCGCATCTCGACAACATAGTGCTGCTGAACGAGGATGTCTTGAAAACCGATCTATCTTTATTGTTGCAAAGGCAAGGAGTGAGTCGGGCAAGAGTCAAGGTAGCAGCGAACCTTCCGTACAACATCACAACGCCTGTGTTAGTGAAGCTCATTAAAGACAGGGATTTGCTCGATCGCGCAGTGGTCATGGTCCAGAAAGAGGTGGCTGAGCGCATTGCAGCAGGTCCCGGCTCCAGGGTGTACGGGTCCTTGTCTGTATTCATGCAATGGTACGCCGATGTCCGCCTTGTCCGGGCGGTCCCGCCTGAAGCCTTCGTCCCGGCGCCCAAGGTTCATAGTGCAGTCCTGTGCATTGACTTCTTGAGCGAACCAAGGTTCAACGTAGATGCCGATCTTCTTGAGACTGTTGTTCATTCCGCGTTTGCGATGAGACGGAAGATTCTAAAAAACGCCCTCAGAGGACTCCCTGGATTGGACGCCGAGTCCTTGGCCCTTTTGTTCAGTCGCACTGGGATAGACCCTTCGTTGAGAGCAGAGACGCTCTCACTTGAGGATTATGCAGCTCTTGCGAGGGAGTACGCTCGATTGAGAGGATGAAGAACAGTTGATTGAGCCCTTATTACGGCTAGGACAATTCGCCTCGGGTGTTGAACAGGGGAGTGATATGAGTGATCTTCACTAGCCCCACAAAAGGACAGCTCACCTTTGAGTCGATGTTCCAGGACATTGCAGACTTCATCTCACAGCATCCCGAGGACCATTACAGGCTGATTGTCGGCACTGACTCGCAACTGCGGGAAAACGCGTGTTTTGTCACTGCAGTCGTGGTTCATCGAGTCGGCAAGGGTGGGAGGTACTACTACACGAAAGACACAGAAAACGTAGGAGAAAGCCTGAAAAAGAGGATATTTATCGAAGCCTCCCGCAGTCTGGCTCTTGCCAGTCAGCTGTCCGACAGGCTCGCTGAAGAGGGGCTCAACGGCATCGAGTTGGAGATCCATTTGGACATCGGGTCAAGGGGCGACACACGCAGTATAATCAAAGAGGTCGCAGGGATGGTCTCCGGAACCGGATTTCCTGCATATATCAAGCCCAATGCGTACGGCGCATCAAGCGTAGCCGACAGACATACCAAGTAAGTAGGTAGTCATAAGAACGTAAGCTGCTTCTTCGACGTACACTGCAGTAGAAGCGCCCTGCCGAGCCTTCTTTGTAAGGTTTTGGTCGGGGTGATCGGAGGAGTTGCTTACGTGAGAAGACTGCGAGTTGGACAGCTCGTTGTTCGGCCCTCCCACAAGGGAGACGTGCTTTTCAAAGTCGTAGGGCTGAGAGGCGGGAAGGCAGTCCTCAGAGGAGTCTATGTTAGGCTAATGGCTGACGCTCCTCTGAACGACCTAAAGCCGGTCGATCAAGAAGAGCTGGAGAGAATAAAAAAAAAGACAGACGGAGAAGTTCTGCGAGCCCTGAATCGAGCCGTATTT
>FIZI01000022.1:8475-33414 GCA_900016865.1 uncultured Clostridia bacterium
GACCGGGAATATATGCAGAAGTGTTTGGAATACTACGACAAGCTCGGGATCGAAGCTACAGGGTACCATTTCTCTGAGGACCAGCAGCCGACTAGGGTAGCGGGGCTAATAGAGCAGGTACGGCCGAGTGTCGTCGTTGTGACTGGACACGACGGTATCAAGAAAGGCGCGGCACACGATGACATCCGAAGCTACCAGAACTCGCGGTACTTCGTTGAGTCAGTCAAGAACCTGAGGCGAGTAGTCCCGGACCGAGACGAGTTGGTCATAATAGCGGGAGCTTGCCAATCCTACTACGAGGCTCTGATGAGTGCAGGGGCGAACTTCGCCAGCGCTCCCGACCGAGTAAATATACACATGTACGATCCGGTAAAGGTTGCGGAGACAGTCGCCCTTACTGATATCGGTTCTGTGGCGCGTGTCGAAACGGTTGTTGCGAACTCTATTACCGGTGCAGCGGGTATCGGAGGGGTAGACACCAGAGGGACTCTTCGAAACGCTATGCCAAAGTATGCCTGAGCAGACACCATTTCCTCTTCTTGACTTTTGCCGAACAATGTGATAAAATGCATTGGATTGGTCTAGCTGAGAAGAGGGTGATTAGGTGTCAGCGCGAAATGTTCTAGCGAAGATCAAATCTGATCTTGATGAGTATGTAGGTTCCAGAGTCCGGTTGACAGCGAATCAAGGCCGCAAAAAGGTTATGCGGGCAGAGGGTATTCTTGAGAAGACATACCCTAACATCTTCGTTGTCAGGATAAACGAGGACTCGGATAATGTCAAGCGGCTTTCCTACTGCTATGCGGATGTCTTAACTAATTCGGTTCAGTTGACTATTTGCGACGACAAGGGAGAAACCCTGTTTAAGTGCGCAAACTACTGATGGTGAACCACTGATTGCTGGAGTGGCATGGCTGTAACGTAAGGCTGTTTGGATTAAGTGTGTCATAGGGACGGTCCATTTCTGGACTACAGAAGAGAGGCGTGCTGCCTCTCTTTTTTCTATCTCTCTATTCCTATGCTAAAGCCCGCCTTGAGCAGCTAAGCGCATACATTCAGCTATCCTGTAAACGGCCTTGAACCGCTATGCACTATGCCTATGCCAAAGGAATATACTTCTGTGAGAGGTGATCGGTCTTTGATTCCACACATGTGTATGCCTGGCCGTTCCAAGTCGATTCTGCAGCTGGGCTCTGCCGGTCAGCAAGTCGCCTGGACTCAGGAGCGCTTAACCGCCTTCGGTTTTGACCCTGGAGGTGTTGACGGCCAGTTTGGGATCCTCACTGAGGAAGCTGTGCGGGCATTTCAGAGAGCCTACGGCTTGCGAGTTGACGGCAAGGTCGGGCCTTCGACAGAAGTGGTGATATAGGCAGTAAGCCGTAGCTCTTGCTTGCTGGTAGCTGCCGGTGCCGATGCTTTGCGGGACCGATAGCCATAGTCGGCTCTCTACTCTAGTGCTAACGGACGCCTGCGTTGAGTAGTGTGGCATTGGAGGTGGTCTGACAGTGGCAGCGAGCTCGTACAGCTCATCGTCTGAAACTAACGGCTCCGGCACTCCGAGCGCAGTAACGCTCGGCAAGTACCTAGAAGAGTGGCTGCAGATCAAAGAGCCTACACTGTCGCCTACAACTATGGCATGGTACACTTTCGTTGTTTTCAAGCATATAATCCCCGAGATCGGACACTTGCCTATCAACGAACTCACGCCCAGGCACCTGCTGAAGATGTACTCGGATAAGCTGAGGCCGCGTCCAGGTGGACGAAAGCAGCTGTCTCAGAGCAGCGTCAGGTGTATTCACAGGGTGCTTCATGCAGCCTTGTCTCAAGCGGTCCGTCTTCAGATCATTGCGACCAATCCATGCGCTGCAGTCGATCCGCCCAAGAGCTCACGCCGCGCACCCAGGTATTGGAGGCCGGAGGAGGCTGCTAGGTTCTTGGACGCTATTAGGGATGACCGCTTGTTCGCACTGTTTCACTTGGCACTTGGCACCGGGCTCAGGCGTGGCGAGTTGCTGGGGCTGCGCTGGGAATGTGTTGACCTGGAGAGGGGTTGCCTTACTGTAAACCAAGTCAGGGTAAGAGCCGGGTCTAAGACTATTTCCAAAGAACCAAAAACCCCGGGCAGCAGTCGTACTGTAGCCCTTTCAAAGCAGGTGTGCGAGACACTGAGGAGACATGCCGAATCTCAGAATAGAGAGAAGCTCTTGATGGGAGAAGCCTATACGGACAACGGTTTGGTGTTTGCCGGAGTAGACGGCAGGCCACTCAACCCCGATTACATCGGATGCCAGTACTTCAGGCGCCTGGTCTCACGTGCAGGTGTGCCGCAGATCAATTTCCACGGCTTGAGGCATACGCATGCTACACTGCTGGCTATGGGAGGGGTGCCTCTCAAGACAGTCAGTGCTCGATTGGGCCACTCGTCAGTCAAGATCACGGGCGACATATACAGCCATGTGTTTGACCAAATGGATCACGAAGCTGCTCAGAAGTTTGACGCAATGCTCTCTTGGATCCCTACGGCGCGGTGAGGCCGGAGTCACTGCCAACGTGTAGTCATATAGGCAGTATAGCTAAGTATCTAGGAGTGGAGGCGGACAATGTGCGTTCCAGCAGCACAATCGCTGGTGAACGCGTGTTTGCGGGTGAGCCGATAGCCTACAGCATGAGGAAGCTCTGGGTGCGGTTTTCTACTGCGCTGCTTGAGGCGAAAGGAGGCAAGTTGCTTGGTGCGTTGTCATCGCATGATTCTGTAGTAGTTCCTGCTGTGTCGCCTCAGGCATTGGTAGATCCGCCAGGACATGAACGGCTCGCGTCTCCTCCGCTTCAGCAGTCTGAACGGCTTGGGCCTCCTCTGTGTCAGCAGTCTGAACGCCCTGAGCTCCCTCCATTGGAGCAGTCAATCTACGTGGCTGTTAGCGACTTCGAGCCCGATAGGACGGATAAGTCAGCCGGACTGCTGCGCAATAGCGCACCTGCAGGTGATGGTTTGATCTGGACAGCACCTCTACTCGACCTGACCCTGAGAAGGCTCGAGCGAGTGATAAGGGAGTCATCTGTCCAGGGGGTTTCGGTCGACCTGAGAATGGTCGGAGCAGGAGAGACTCTGGATTTTCTTAGATTCCTCGCAAGGGTTCGCAAAATAGCCGGAAAGAGCAGAAGGATAATTGCTTCGGTGCCTGGCGAGTGGTTCTGCCGAAGCAAACTTGGCAAAGGAGTGTTCAGGTCTGCCCTCGCCGGGTTTGCTGTTCTTGACATGCTCGAACATGTCGATGTTGTCGTGGCGAGGTGCTGGCGAGATCCGGCCCTTTTGGGTGACCCTGACGAACCGCTTATTTCGATGAACTTCGTTCGGGACGTGATCGCATCCGCGCTGAGATCGGTGCCTTGTTGGAAGCTTGCTGCTGGCTTTATGTGCGGGGCAGTAGTTCAGGGAGACGCAGACTCGCAGTCTGATTATGAGCCTGAGGACTATGTCGACGCGCTGACAGTGGAGGAGCTGGCTCAGAGATATGTTGTGAGGCGCAGGTACTTTCCTGAGGACAGCTACGTCAAGGCCTATCTGATGAGCAGGAAGGTCAAGGGGGACTTCTGGTACGAGGATGCCAGGACGCTCCCGCGCCGATTAGACCTCGTCAACCGCCACAACCTCGTCGGAGTGGAGCTGTTCTGGCCCGGACAACAGGGTGGGTCAGTTGAGATCTGCCGGAGTCGATTCCTTCCCCTGCAGGATTTCGAGGGCCTGTAGCGGAATAAGCAGTACTGCCAGATCGTCCTTAAATGAGCAGTCTTATTGGATTGCCGTTGTTCTGTTAGGAGGGGTAGCCATGCCTTCCAACATAGATGTGAAGCTGCGCCGCAGCCCGCTCCACGAGGAGCATGTCAGGCTGGGTGCAAAGATGACCGAATTCGGCGGGTTTGAAATGCCCTTGCAGTATCGTGGGATACGTGAGGAGCACATGGCTGTTCGGCAATTCTGCGGGTTGTTTGACGCATCTCACATGGGTGAGATTGAGATCTCCGGACGCCACAGAAAAGAGTTCGTGAACTACCTCTTGACCAACGATGCCAATAGAATAGGCCCGGGCAGTGCGCAATATTCCTTGATGTGCAACAATGACGGTGGCGTCATTGATGACCTTTTTGTGATGGATATGGGAGAGCGGTACATACTTGTCGTAAACGCGTCCAATACAGCCACTGACTTAGAGCATATCCTCAAGGTCGGCGACAGCTTCAGGCAATCATATGCTGCAGGCAATGCGTCTTGCAGTTCAGACGCCTTGAGTGAGGGTGTAGATGTCAGGATTGCCGACATAAGCGATACTCTTGCGCTGCTCGCTCTTCAGGGCCCCGGTGCTGAGACTGTGCTTGGCAGTGTCCTCGGCACTTCAGTGTCGCATATCAAGTACTTCAGCTTTGAGACCCTCAAGTACGGCGAGACTGACGTCATTGTCTCTCGGACTGGATATACCGGTGAGGACGGGTTTGAGCTCTACCTTGAGCCGGGGCGCGCGGTTGAGCTATGGCGATCTTTGCTTGAGTGTGAAGTAGACGGATCAACTGTAACTCCCTGCGGCCTCGGTGCGAGGGACAGCCTAAGATTGGAGATGGGATACTCACTCTATGGACACGAGTTGTCCACCGAGATCAATCCATACGAAGCGGGGTTGGGCTTCACGGTCAGGCTGGACAAAGCTGAGTTTGTGGGCAGAGAGGCATTGGCAGGCGTGAAAGCGTCTGGGCCGGCCCGGCACATAGTGGGACTCAAGTTGGTAGAGCGTGGGGTGCCTCGGACTTCTGATCGAGTGTGTGTCAATGGTGAGGATGTTGGATACGTTACGAGTGGCGGGTTTTCGCCGGTACTTGGCGCTGGCATTGCCCTTGCCCTTGTCAGCGCAGAGGCAGCCTCTGTGATTTCAGAGGATAAGTCGACTTCATTGAGTGTGGTGCAGAGGGGGAGGAGACTCTCAGCTCAGGCAGCCAAGACTCCTTTCGTGGCGCCTCGAGTAAAGCGATAGAGGAGAGCAGCAAGCCTGTGCTGGGGCGAAAAGCGTGCTCTAAGCTGTGCTTGGGCGGGAAGTGTGTTCTGAGTCGGTGCTTGAGTTGAGGTGTGCTCTGCTACAGCTGAAATGATGGAGGGTGATACTGTGGCTAACATTCCTGAGGAACTGAGGTATGCAAAGTCGCACGAGTGGGTCAAGGTCGATGGGAACAAGGCGCGAGTGGGTATAACTGATCATGCACAGGACGAGCTTGGCGACGTAGTAGCCCTGTACCTGCCGGAGGTAGGCGAGTCCGTGTCAAAGGGAGACAAGCTTGCAGAGATCGATTCGATGAAAACGTCCGAGGTCATCTATGCTCCTGTCAGTGGCGTGGTTGTCGAAGTAAACACCAGCCTTGATGACTTGCCTGAGACCGTCAATGAAGATCCGTACGGTGAGGGCTGGATGGTAGTCATCGAGATGAATGATCCGAGTGAGGTGCAGAGCTTGTTGACAGCCAAGGAGTACTCGGAGTCGATTGAGGAGGGCGAGTAATGCCTTACATCCCTCATACCCCGAGCGACAGAGAGCGGATGGCCCGCACCATCGGGATCGAGGATATAGATGAGTTATTCGACAGCGTACCCGAGTCGCTGAGACTCGCGGAGCCGCTGAACTTACCTCCTCCGCTGTCGGAGATGGAGCTAATCCGCGAGCTCAGTCTGATCGCCAGGAGGAACAGAGGCGTCGACTATTATACCAGCTTCCTGGGTGCGGGGGCATACGACCATTTTATACCCAGCGCAGTTCGGCATATAGTCGGCAGGTCTGAGTTCTACACCTCTTATACCCCCTATCAGGCGGAGATCAGCCAGGGCATGCTTCAGGTGATCTACGAGTTCCAGAGCATGATATGTGCTCTGACTGGAATGGATATAGCCAACGCATCCGTATATGACGGCGCCACTGCAACAGCAGAAGCCGCTATTATGGCGCTCAATAAGTCGGGCAGAAGGCGAGTGCTGGTTTCACAGCTTGTCAACCCACACTACAGGGCGGTGGTAGAGACCTACCTTTCCCAGGGCCTGGCTGCGCTGGAAATAGTGAGGGCGTCCGAAGGATCAACGAGCCAAGAAGAGCTGCAGAGCTTGCTTGATGAGGATACGGCGTGCTTGGTTGTGCAGTATCCTAATTTTGTCGGCACGATCGAGGACATCGGCGCTTATTCGAAGATGTGCGACAGCGCTGGCGCGTCGTTGGTAGTGGTTGCAGACCCGATTGCACTGGGCATCCTCAAGCCGCCCGGAGCCCTCGGAGCGGATATAGTGGTGGGCGAGGGCCAGTCTCTTGGCAACCCGCTCAATTACGGCGGGCCCTACTTGGGCTTCATGGCCGCTCGGGAGGACTATTTGCGATACATACCTGGGAGGATCTCTGGTGCTACTGTTGACACAGAGGGAAACAGAGGGTACGTGTTGACTCTTCAGGCTAGAGAACAGCACATACGCAGAGAACGCGCTTACTCCAACATCTGCACCAACCAAGCGTTGAACGCTTTGGCTGCGACTGTCTATCTAAGCCTGATGGGCAAGTCGGGATTGCGCAAGGTTGCAGAGCTCTGCCTGCAGAAGGCGCATTATCTTGCCGATCGACTCAGCAGTATTGATGGAGTCAGCTTGGCGTATACGGCTCCCTTCTTCAAAGAGTTCGTCGTGAGGACGCCCTTGCCGGCTGACAAGGTCGTCTCAGAACTCAGAAAGCATCGCATACTCGCAGGAGAGCCTCTGGGTCCGCACTATCCTGATATGGACAACTGCCTCCTGGTGTGTGTCACTGAGAAGCGCACTAGAGACGAGATGGACGAGTTCGCCGAGAGACTGGGGGAGATCTTATGAGCCGCAGCAACGAGCCGCTCATTTTTGAGTTGTCGTCACCTGGTCGGATGGGCGTTGACCTGCCTGATTGCGACGTGCCTTCTAAGGACCTTAGGCAGCTCATTCCAGAGCATCTTATTGCCCAGGAGGGCCCAGATTTGCCGGAAGTGAGCGAGGTCGATGTGATAAGGCACTTCACGAGGCTTAGTAGGCGCAATTTCGGAGTTGACGTTGGAAGCTATCCTCTTGGCAGCTGCACGATGAAATACAACCCAAAGGTCAATGAGGATATTGCCCGGCTTTCGGGTTTTGAGTCCCTTCATCCGCTGCAGCCTGTCGAAGATGCACAGGGCCTGTTGGCGCTCATGTACGAACTCGAGCAGTTCCTATGCGAGATCGGTGGTATGGACTGCGCCAGCCTTCAGCCTGCAGCAGGAGCCCACGGCGAGATGACTGGGTTGATGCTTATCAGGGCTTTCCACAACGCAAGAGGAGATGCAAAGAGGCGCAAGGTCCTCGTGCCTGATTCGTCGCATGGTACCAACCCCGCCAGCGCTGCGCTGACGGGATTTGAGGTAGTCGAGGTCAAGTCCAACGACCAAGGCGGGGTGGATCTTGACGATTTGAGGCGGCTGGCAGACGATTCGGTTGCAGGGCTGATGCTCACCAATCCGAACACGCTCGGTATCTTTGATGCAAACGTCAAAGAGATCGTTAAGATAGTGCACGATGCAGGAGGCCTGACTTATTACGACGGTGCCAATATGAACGCGATCTTGGGCATATGCAGGCCTGGAGATATGGGGTTTGACGTCATGCACTTCAACCTCCATAAGACCTTCTCGACACCGCATGGCGGGGGAGGGCCCGGATCAGGCCCCATTGCAGTTAAGGAGCACCTGGCGAGGTTTCTTCCTAAACCCAGAATCAGACGGGACGATGAGGGGCGCTTCTACCTGGATCAAGACTGTCCGGACTCCATAGGCAAAGTCAGCTCGTTCTACGGCAACGTGGGGGTCTGCATCAAAGCATACTGCTACATCCGCCAACTTGGTGCAGAGGGGCTCACAGAAGCAAGCAAGCACGCGGTCCTCAACGCCAATTATCTGCTTGCACGTTTGAGGGGAGCGTTTGACGTTCCATACGACCGCGCTTGCATGCACGAGTTTGTTCTATCAGCTGCCAGACAGAAGAAACTCGGTGTCAAGGCGGGAGACATCGCAAAGCGGCTCTTGGACTACGGAGTGCATCCTCCTACCATGTACTTCCCGCTGATTGTCAGCGAGGCGCTCATGATAGAGCCTACAGAGACTGAGAGCATCGAGGCTCTGGACGCGTTTGCCGACGCAATGCTGGCCATAGCAGAGGAGTGCGAGAGAGACAAGGACAAGGTGATTGGCGCTCCACACACGACTGTAGTTGGAAGGCTCGATGAGGTGAGAGCTGCCAGGAAGCCGGATCTCAAGTGGTCGCGGGGTTGAGCGGTTGTGTGAGGCTGTGAAGTTTGGGAGTCGAGGCTTTACCGGGATGTGCGCCTGTCTGGTCAGGAAATTGAGCAGGCAGGCGTATTTTTGTTGAAGTATTTCCTAATTCTGGTTGCGACGATGATATGTAGTATTCCCGATCCGTATGGGGGATCTAGCATAAGATGTGATGTTTTCTCGCCCTATGCATGAGACCACATACGTGTAGAGAAGACCTTATGTATATGCGTCTATGGGGCCATTTGCGTCACCACCATTTCCCATGTCAGATCACATACAGATAGCAGGTCAACAACCCCTTAGCTGGACACTAGGGTCCTGGAGGTATAGAATTGGGTTGGAGGAAGATGCATTGGCCCGACTGATAACATTCGTGAACCCAAAGCGTACGCTATCTGTCTCAGTGACCGGGTCAGCCTGCCAACTTGACTGTGCCCACTGTGGTGGCCGCTATTTGTCTCACATGGTTCCTCTCTCTGATCTCGTAGCCGAACCAGGTCGATGTGATGCTGAGATTACCAGCTACCTGATTAGCGGTGGCTGTTCGGATCAGGGCGTAGTCCCTGTCGTTCAGTCGCTCAAATCCGTCAGGAAGATTGGACCGGATTCGGGTAGGCGAATCAACATGCATGTAGGCTTGATTTCAGATGAGTCGGACGCGCAGGCGATTGGAGCTGTGGCAGATGTGGTGTCGTTTGACTTTGTCGGCGACAATCGTGCTATTCGCAACGTCTACGGACTTGAGCGTTCGGTGGACGATTATGTGCGCTCCTACGAACTCCTAGCGAGTCAGTGCCGCGTTGTGCCGCACGTCTGCATTGGACTCGACGGCGGCCAACCATCCGGCGAATTGTCGGCTCTGCGGATGATCAGAGACCTCGGCGCGAGTGAGGTTGTCTTTATCGTCTTCATTCCTACTCCAGGAACCCGCTTTGCCGATAGACAACCGCCGGAGTTGAGTTACGTCCGGACTGTCGTAGAGACTGCTCGGTCTCTCTTCTCTGACGGAACGGTGCAGCTCGGATGTATGAGGCCTCGCGGCCAGTATAGAAGCGAGCTGGATCGCATGTGCCTTGACTTGGGCGTCGACTCGATTGTCCTGCCGCATAGGGATACTGTTGAGCGTGCCCATGAGATGGGACTGGAGGTCGTCTGGGCAGAGGAGTGTTGCGCACTATGAGTCGCGTTTACATGGATGAGGTTAGAATGGTTTCAGACGCGCCGACTTCAGACGTGCAGACTTCAGAGCGCCTTCATCCCCCGGCCTCTGGGCGATTGCGGCAGCAGTTGAGGGCGTCTACCGGGACCTGCATAGCACTGGGGCTGCTAAAGGGACGCTGCGATGACCTCCCGACGACCGCGTACCTTTTGCTTGGCGAGAGATGCAGCAATGCGTGCGCTTTTTGCGCACAATCGTCTCAGAGCTGTGCCGAGGCCGGGATGCTTTCTAGGGTAAGCTGGCCTGTAGTCGATCTGTCTGAGCTCTTGGAAGGATTACGCCTGGCTACCTCACGCCCGCAGAGCTCCGGCGTGACGCGTCAAGAAGGCATAGGAGGTTTAAAGCTCCAAAGGATCTGTATCCAGGCGACGGATCGCGCAGAGACGCTTCTAGACCTGCTGACTCTAGTTCCGTTGCTAAAGCAGGCTGCAGGAATCCCTGTATCCGTGTCGTTCAGGCCCCACTCTCTGAAAGACATCGCCAAGCTGTTTGACGCTGGAGTTGACCGCCTTGGAATTGCGATTGACGCAGCAGATCCCGAGATCTACGCGCAGGTCAAGGGTGGGAGGTTTGAGTCGGCAAAGGCGTTTCTGTTCTCTGCAGCTTCTATGTATGGAGGCAAGATCAGCACCCACATCATAGTAGGGCTGGGCGAGACTGAGGAGTCTGCAGTCAGGTTGATCGCAGAGTGTTTGGGTATGGGCCTCACTGTGGGGCTGTTTGCGTTTACACCAGTAAAGGGCACAGCACTGGAGTCACACAGGCCCCCGGAGATCGGTCACTACAGGCGGGTACAAACGGCATTGTACTTGCTGAAGCTCGGCATGGTCTCCGTGGACGGTTTTTGCTTCAGAGACGGCATGATCTGTTCTATCGACGTGCCAGAGAGCAGGGCGATAAAGGCCCTTAGTAGCGGCGAGGCTTTTGAAACGTCCGGGTGTGAGTTCTGCAACAGGCCTTATTACAACGAACGCCCCGGGTCCGTGATGTACAACTACCCGCGTCCGTTGACTAAGGACGAGGTAGTCCAGGCCATTGCAGATACTCGATTGTGGAGCAAAGAGGCTGTCAGGCACGAGTTGCTGGGCAGCCAGTAGCCTTCGTCTGCTCGTTGTGGGCGACTCGAATAGAGCTGTCATGGGCAGTCGGATAGGGCCGCTGCGGGCGATCGGATAGGGCCGTCGTGCACAAGATGTGGAGGAGACAAAGTCGGTGAGTTGGCGTCTTGTTGTTAGCCCCCCTCTGACAGGGGCGGAAAACATGGCTATAGATGAAGCGATTATGAATGCAGTCAGAGAGGAACGAGTGCCTCCGACTGTGAGGCTGTACAGTTGGCATCTCCCTACCTTGTCTATAGGTGCATTTCAGCGCATTGAACGTGAGGTCAACGTAGAGCGGTGCAAGGAGCTTGGAGTGGACATAGTCCGTAGGCCCACCGGAGGCAGGGCAGTTTTGCATGAGGCTGAAGTGACTTACAGCTTCATCGTTAGGGAAGACCATCCGCTTATCCCACCCGGAGTGAGGGAGTCCTATCAAGTGGCTGCGTCGGCGATTGTCGAAGGCCTTGTGGACATGGGGGTTCCTGCGGAGATCTACTCAAGGGAGGACGGTCAAAGAGACCGCCATGCACGTCCGGGGACTGGACACGCTCCAGCCTGCTTTGACTCGCCTTCGTGGTATGAGATCACTGTAAATGGAAAGAAGTTGGTCGGGAGTGCGCAGAGAAGGGAAAACGGCGTTCTTCTCCAACATGGTTCCATTCTCCTGGATTTCGATGTAGAGAAACTAATGAGTGTGCTGAAGTTCTCCAGTGAGGAGCGAAAGGCAGCTTCGCAGAGGTCACTGGTAGATAACACAGAGACTGTCTCGCGCGTGCTTGGCAGGCAAGTCGGCTTTGATGAGACTGCCGCAGCATTGGTTGTTGGGTTCTCACGCCGGCTGAATCAACAACTGGTGCCGGAGGATCTCACAGAGTTTGAAATCAGTTTGGCGCAGCAACTTGCAAAGGAAAAATACTCAAGCAGCGAGTGGCTCAATCGCAAGTAAACCAAGCAGCAGATCACCATCCGCCTATCCAACACACCTATCCAGCACATGTGCATAAATCGTTGAGCCGTGGTTAGTCTATCTATTGGGCATTCACGGAAATCAACACACAGTCGGGAGGTGAGATCTTGGGCGGTTGGGTGAGACACGTAGTGAGACTAGTGGTCTCGGCTCTCGTCCTCATGGTGGTCAGCTGGGTGGCTCCCGGCTTTAGCAGCTTGGGCTTTGTCAGCGCTCTCATCGCTGCCGTGGTCATAACTGTCGCTGGGTACATCATTGAGGCACTACTCGGTGAGGGCATTTCGCCGTACGGACGTGGGGTCGTCGGGTTCTTGACATCAGCCATCGTCATATACATTGCCCAGTTCGTCACGCCAGGCATGGAGATCTCAATAGTGGGGGCACTCATAGCGGCTTTTGTCATTGGTCTCATAGATATGTTTGTTCCCACCACGCTGAGGTAGCCAGGCCTCCGGCACGCAATCCAGCGATCACTAGCGACACTCCTTGACACAAGGAGTGTTTTGCTTTCGGTGCTTATCCGCCTCTTGTGTCAAACCGATTTTGTCGCCCTCAAGAAGCCAGCCGATTGCCATGTCTGACATGAGACAACCGCCCCGCAGCATCTCTATTTGACTTCTTCGATCGGAACCCATATCTCCACTATCGAGTCTTCGCTGTCGCCCTGGAATCGTTCGTCATAAAACTCGACTACGTACGGGTTGCCATCGATCGTACGCTGCCTGTGCCTCTCTTTGTTTGCCTCAAGCCACTCGTCCATGGCGTCATTTTCGCTGTCATAGCCGCGGGCGACATATACCTCGAATGCAGCATAGGTCGATGCAGGCAGCTCTAGCACAGTAAAGGAACTGTCAACCTGAGGATCTGATACACAGACACCCACGTGACATGTGCACTTGTTGTCATCGTAGATGCGGACCTCATATGCGTTGTCCGAAACCTTGTTCTTGAAGCCGATCCTCCTATGGAGCTCCGTGAACTTCTCCCATAACTCACGGGTCTTGCTTCCGTCACCTGTAACACCGGCTATTAGCAGCTTCCCTCTTTTGATCATCTTTGGATGCACAAGGATACCCCCTCTAAGCTTTTTCGCAAATTTCTCTATAATCTCCTCGACCGACATCACTACCGGAGTATAACCCTGCTTTCTGTATTCGCTTGGCGAAACACCATAGCTGTTCTTGAAGGAGCGGCAGAAGGACTGGGATGAATTGAACCCGCATTCGAAGCATATAGATGTGATGGTTTTGTCCAGATCTGTTAGAAGCTCTGCGGCTTTTGCTAATCGGCGTTCCCGTATATACGAACCAATAGGCTTGCCAACGACAGCGGAGAATAGCCGATGGAAGTAATAAGGTGAGAAACAGAACGCATCGGCGACCTGTTCATAGTCTTCGATCTCATAGAGATGTTCTTCTATGTAATGCAAGACCTCGCTTATCCTTTGAAATCTCTCCATCTTTCTCTCCTGCGTATTACTATAAGTTCCACTTACAGTATGGCAGGTTTTTTGCAAGAGGTCTTAACATTTTTTGCCGTGATCATTTTGACCCGAATCTGAACGTGTGGCAGCCTCGTTGTCTCGCTCTCTGACATACAGCCTGTACTCGGCCGGTGTCTTCTCTTTCCTTATCGCTACTAATTCCCCTATTTTGACAAGCTCTCTAAGCTTCTCGTTGATAAATGGTTGCAGACATGCGGGCACATGATCCTTGTGATATTTATGCAACGCCACACACTCTCGACAACGCCCATGCCATTCGCACAGTGTCTCGGGGCAGGTGCATTTGAGGACCTCAGGATCGTTTGCAAGCTTTCTGTTCTGTAACACCAACTCATAATACTCCTCTTTTGTTCTCAACTCGTTGACCTCCTAACTTCGCCTGGTTGGACGCAGTGGGATTGGACATGGGTAGCATTCAGAATCCTCTCAAGTATTCAAGGCTTCTTTCTATTTCATCCCAAGGCAGCACGGCAATATCTTTAGGGCTTAAGTCAGTTTCCCAGTGTCTTATCATCTCATGGCTTATCCGTGGTTCAACCACCCAGGCTAGAATGGGACTGGAGCTGATCGAAAGAACCGGGTCGCTATTCTGCCTCACTTAGCCTTACGCAGTCTGCTCAGTGTGTTAATTGGAAATTGAGCCGGTTAAGTAGTATAATCTGCGTATACGGACGAGAACAGGTGAGACTTCATGATGCGACGTACATACCGTCTCGATGATGTAGTTCAGATGAAGAAAAAGCACCCTTGCGGAAATGACAGTTGGGTCGTAATGCGCGTAGGAGCTGATTTCCGCATCAAGTGCACGGGATGTGGCCGTGTCGTCATGCTTCCGCGCGCCAAATTCGAGAAGAGCGTAAAGAGGATAGTTTCATCGAGATATGGCCTGCCTGAGTCTGGGCAGGCTGCGACGGATTCCAAAGAACATGCGGATTCGCCTGAGCCGACAGATGATTCTGGTTCAACTGGAGGGTGAGTGCAGGATGCCCCTGGCTTGCGACTACACGAATGCTGCAAGAAACGTTGAGTTGCTGATCGCCTATGCTCTCGACAAAGGGCTCATATCAAGGGATGACGTAGTCGAGAGGAGAAACGCACTCTTAGACTTGCTTCAGATCCCTGAACCTTTTGACGGGCCAGTCGATCAGGAATGCCCGGTATGCTGTGATGACGGTGTGTTCTTAGAAGGCCTTCTCGAGCGGCTTTGCGACCATGCGGTCGCGGTCGGGTTGATCGAAGAGGACACGAGAGCGCGTCGAGACTTGTTTGATACGAGGATCATGGGCCTTCTGACTCCCAGAGAATCAGAAGTGGTCGCAAGCTTTGAGCGAATTCGGTCAGATCAGGGGATCCAGGCTGCGACAGACTGGTTTTACAAACTGTCAGGAGACACCAACTATATACGATTGGCGCGCATCAGGAAAGATCGCAAATGGACTGCCGCGACTCGATATGGAGAGCTTCAGCTGACGATCAATCTGTCCAAGCCCGAAAAGGATCCTCGCGATATCGCTGCTGCAAGGAACAGGTCGCAGAGCGCATACCCCCGATGCGTGCTATGTGTAGAAAATGTTGGATACGCAGGGCGAATCGATCATCCTGCGCGGCAGAATCACAGAGTGATCCCAGTCACGCTTGCAGGTGAGCAGTGGTACATGCAGTACTCCCCGTACGTTTACTACAACGAGCACTGCATCGTCTTGAAGCACGAGCATGTCCCGATGAAGATCGAGAGGGCTACATTCCAGAGGCTCCTTGACTTCCTGGACCAGTTCCCGCACTACTTCATAGGCTCCAATGCAGACCTTCCTATAGTCGGCGGGTCCATATTGAGTCACGACCATTTCCAGGGTGGAAGGCATAGGTTCCCGATGGATGATGCCAAGGTCATTAGCCATTACGAGCACTCTAGATTTACGGGCGTCAGCTGGGCTATGCTGGAGTGGCCACTCTCTACTGTACGCATCTCTTCAGCCGACAAGGAGCGCCTCGTAGCTGCTGCTGACTTCATACTCCACTCCTGGATCGATTACTCTGACGAGTCGGTCGGAATTCATGCGTATAGCTCGGATGAAATAAGGCACAATACTGTCACGCCTATAGCCAGGCGTTTGTCAAATGGAGATTACGAGCTCGATGTCGTGCTGAGGAACAATAGGACGAGCCCGGAGCACCCGCTCGGCATATTCCACCCGCATGCTGACCTTCATCACATCAAGAAGGAGAACATCGGGTTGATCGAGGTGATGGGGCTAGCAATACTTCCAGGGCGGCTACTTCAGGAGGTAGAGCAGATTGCGAGCATCCTTACGGGCAGGTCGAATCTGTCGAGCGCACTCGAAGACGAGTCGCATCCTCTCGCCAAGCATATGGAGTGGATAGGGGAGCTGACTCAGAGGTACGGCACCTCGCTCGGAGTTGATGAGGCTGAGAAGGCCTTGCAGCAAGAGATCGGTGTGAAGTTCCAGAGAGTGCTTGAGGATTCCGGAGTGTTCAAGCAAGACGCTGAGGGTATTGCAGCGTTTGACAGGTTTTTGACCAGCATAGGAGCAAGCCGGGTGTAGCTGCACACTTGAATAATCACCCGCCGGTTTGCTTGCGCCTGAAAATACCCAATGGTATAATGGTCTGGCAATCCCTGCTCCGCCTGGTGGCGGGGCCGTAGTCCGTGGGGAGGAGGTGAAGCAGATGAACACATACGAGGTGATGTGCATCCTCAGCCCAGAGCTAGACGAGGAGGGCATCGAGGCTGCAGTTAGCAGATTTACGGATCTGATCACCGCTGATGGTGGAGAAGTTACTCAGCTCGAGAGGATGGGCCGGCGGAGGCTGGCTTACGAGATAAAAAAGTTCACCGAAGGCTTCTATGTGCTCATCGAGTTCAAGGGTGGTAGCGAAGTGGCCCAGGAGCTCGACCGGGTCATGAAGATCACTGACAGCGTCATCCGCTACATGATCCTGCGCAAGGACAAGTAACGAGCACCCGCAGCAGCGTGCGGGTCGTAGCGAGAGTGACTTGTGCGACACTGATACGATTCAAGGTGGTGTGCCTGGTGAATAAGATCATCCTGATAGGTAGATTGACTGCAGACCCAGAGTTGCGATATACGCAGAGTGGAGTAGCGGTAGGACGCTTTACACTTGCGGTTGATCGCCCCTTCACTAATCAGCAGGGTGAGCGAGAAACAGACTTCATCGACGTTGTCGTGTGGAGAAACCAGGCTGAAAACTGCGCAAACTATCTAAAGAAGGGCTTCTTGGCTGCAGTCGAAGGCAGGCTTCAGATTCGCAGCTACGAGACTCAGGATGGTCAAAGACGCCGGGTAGCAGAGGTTGTCGCAGACAGGGTGGAGTTCCTGGAAAGGCCGAGGAGAAGTCCAGGCGATGCCAGAGAGCAGTTGCCTAGCGCTGGCAGCGGAGTGGCAGACAGCAGTGCTAGGGATGCGTACGACCGAGGATTCAGCACTGACAGTCAATCAGATGAATTCGAGGACGATTTGGACCTGGACAATCTGCCTTTCTAGTGCGATAAGTCGCTAGGAGGTGTAGAGTTTGAGAAGGGATAGAAGGCGATCCAAACGCAAGGTATGCAGCTTCTGCGTTGACAAGATCGAATATATAGATTACAAGGATACCAGTCGCTTGAGACGCTATATCACTGAGCGAGGCAAGATTCTGCCTAGGCGGGTCTCGGGCAACTGTGCCAGACATCAGAGGGGATTGACAACTGCAATTAAGCGAGCTAGACACATGGCGCTACTGCCGTATGTTGCAGAGTGACACGCAGATTTGACATTTTGCTCGAGGCAGGCTTTCTGACTGCTATGTCAGGTTCAGAGGGCAGCTGAGACGATAGGCAGGAGGTAGAGTCATATCTCCTGCTTTTTGTTGTTGGATGCTGGTTTGGGCTGTTAACAGGAGATCAACACACGTCTCTAGAATCGTATCTTAGCGTCCAGGCATTAGGATGTGTTGGCGTTACCTAGTACAAGAGGCCTTATGCGGCAGTGATACCGGGCAACCGGAGCTTGTCCGCACCGAGCATGGAGGGTGTTGAGCACATGAGACAGGATGTTGACATTGCCCGAAACCGCAAGACCATCGAGTGGCTGAAAGCCGAGATGACAGGAGCAATAGCTGCCCTGTTCCGCGCCATGGTCAATGTCAACTCCGATCGGATGCTTGACTCCCTTGCCGCCCTTGTGCTCAACAGCTATTTGCTTGGAAAACGTATAGGCTTCCAGGCCGAGAAGATTGACCAGGCTATACTGGCCAAGCTAACAGAGAACATAGACAAGGGCCATGAGATTGAGAAGTGGTATGGCGATCTCTCGGATCTTCAGAGACACTTGACATCCAAGAGGAGATGAAGCTGGTGCCTGAAAAAAGCAATACCAGGGCTATCACCGAAGGAGCGATGCTCGTCGGCATCACGGTGATGTTGGCGTTCTTGAATAGGTATCTGCCGTTTCTAAGCTTGTTTCTCGCCATCCCCGTAGCTCTGGTGGTAGTCAGGCATGGATTTGGGTTTGGGCTCCTGGCTGCAACTGTCACCACGTTGTTGCTGTTCGCGCTTACAGGGATATCGGCTCTCATCGCAGCAGCAGACGTCGTGATTGCGGGCCTGGCGCTCGGTGTAGCACACAGACGGTTTTTGCAAAGGCCGTCGGTAGCGTTTCTTGTGACAGCTGCCGGATATGTTGTGGCGTTCTTGTTTATCGTGTATGTAGCTGTCGCTATTATGGGAGTTTCGGATGTGACGCCATCAGCGACCATTGACAGCATTCTTGAGATGTATGACACGATGGCTGAGCAGATGTCAGAGTTTGGCGCTCCGGTTTCAGCGATTGACACCGGGATGATGAGGCCGTATTTGATGATGAGCATACCTGCACTGGTGTGCCTCAGCGCAGCAGGCAATGCGGCTATATCGTTTTGGATATTCAGGAAGGTACTGCGCAGATTTAGAGTTCAGCTTGCCGATATACCGCCATTTAGGAGATGGCGCTTGGGATGGACCTACGGTTGGGGGTTTGTGCTCGGATTTCTCCTTGTGACACTGGGCGGGCTGCGTGGCATAGAGCTTCTGACCAGGATTGGCCTCAACCTCTTTTTGGTGTTCTACATGGTATTTATGGTCCAAGGATTGGCTGTCATTGTGTATTACTTCGCCCGCTGGCAAGTACCTTCGGGAGTCAAGGCGCTCTTAGTGGTGTTTGGTATGTTTTTCGGCGTCGTTCAGCTAGCGTTTGTTGCTACGCCTTGGATAGGTGTCCTGGATGCGTGGTTGGATTTTAGGAAGTTGGAGGTGTCTTCGGATGAGAGTGATCCTGACAGAAGACCTCAAGGGTAAAGGCAAAAAGGGAGAGATGATCAATGTAGCTGATGGATACGCCAGGAACTACCTGATCCCAAGGGGACTGGCGGTCGAAGCTACTGAGAGCAATATCCGGGATCTGGACAGAATCAAGCAGGCTGAGGCTAAGCGCAAGGAGAGGGAAAGGGGCCAGGCAGAGGACCTCGCTTCTCGGTTGGCTGAAGTAGGCATAGTCCTCAAGGCGCGGGCAGGCGAGAAGGGACGCTTGTTCGGATCTATTACAAACAAGGACATAGCTGATGCTCTCTCCAAGGTCGTTGGAGAGGAGATAGACAAGAAGAAGGTCGAACTCGAAGAGCCTATCCGCGCGCTTGGAGAGTACACTGTAAACGTGCGCTTGTATGCAGGAGTGTCGCAGGCCATCAAGGTAACTGTCGAGGCTGATGACTAGTTGGCCTCAACGCGCTGTGTATGCCCTCTTACGGTGTCATATACTAGACATAGTGGTTCTTAGGCTGCAACAATGCCTTTTTTGTCCATGACTGTGGAAAGGCTGTTGCTGCAGCTTCAGGCGATAAGGTCTCGAGGTATAGAGTTATGCACGATCAGAGTATTGTGGAGCGAGTCCCACCGCAGAGCATCGAGGCGGAGATGTCGACTCTGGGGTCGATGTTGATCGACCGTGACGCGATCGCCAAAGTGATCGACATGCTGGAGCCCGACGACTTTTACAAGGAAGCCCATAGAGCAATATACATGGCTATCTGCGATTTGTTCGAAAAGGGCGAACCGGCAGACCTAGTAACTGTTACAGAGGCTCTGCGGGAGCAAGACAAGCTTGATAGAGTTGGCGGGGCTGTATATGTAGCAAATCTGGCTAACAGCGTGCCAACAGCAGCCAACGTAGAGTACTACGCAAAGATAGTCAAGGACCGTTCGCTTCTCAGAGGGCTCATCAAGGCTGGGACAGCAATAGCTGCGTCGGCCTATGACACTTCTGCTGATGTAGAAGTGGTGCTTGATGAAGCTGAGAAGGCGATTTTCCAGATTGCCCAGAAGCGATCGATCCAAAGCTATACCGACATCAAACGCGTTCTGGTTGATGCGTTTGAGCGCATAGAGTATCTGTATACCAACAAGGGAGGAATCACCGGCGTACCGTCCGGATACCCCGACTTGGACAAGATCACGTCCGGGTTTCAACCATCGGACTTGGTGATTATCGCCGGAAGGCCCGGCATGGGAAAGACTGCGTTTGCACTAAATATCGTGCAAAACGCGGCTTTGCGTGAGTCATGTTCTGCGGCTATATTCAGCCTTGAGATGTCAAAGGAACAGCTGGCTCAGAGAATGCTCTGCTCAGTTGCAGGGGTGGATGGGCAGAGGCTTCGCACCGGGTTCGTCAGAGATGACGACTGGCCCAAGCTTTCGTTTGCTTTGGGCAAACTGAGTGAAGCCTCAATTTTTGTTGACGATACCCCGTCAATCTCTATAATGGAGATGCGAGCTAAGGCTCGCAGGATTAAGGCAGAGCACGGCCTGGATCTTATAGTTGTAGACTATCTGCAGCTTATGGTGGGAAGGACTAGGACCGAGAGTCGCCAACAGGAAGTCTCTGAGATTTCTCGGTCACTCAAGCAGTTGGCGCGAGAGCTGAATGTTCCCATCCTAGCGTTGTCGCAGTTAAGCAGGGCTGTCGAGCAGAGAACTGAAAAAGTCCCGTCTCTGGCTGACCTCCGTGAAAGTGGAAGCCTGGAGCAGGACGCAGATGTTGTGATATTTCTATACAGAGAAGATTACTACAACTATGAGAGCGAAAAGAAGGGTCTCATAGATATTATAGTAGCGAAGCAGAGAAACGGGCCTACAGGAAAGGCCGAACTGGTCTTCCTGAAGGAGTTTGGACGCTTCGAGAGTCTTGAGAGAAATGTGAGACCTGAAGTAAGGAGTGGCACCGTATGACAGACGTCTTGAAGAAGTACAGAGAAGTCGACTATGACCTTCCTAAGAACAATTTGAGGTGGGCGCTTTACGGGGCAGGTCTGGATAACTTGGGCAAGGACGGCAAACCCGTGTCTGTACCTATGCCGGAGATCGGGCCAGACGAGTTGCTGGCACGTGTCGATGCCGTAGGCCTGTGCTTCAGCGATATCAAGCTGATCACCCAGGGCCCTCAGCATCCGAGAATCAGCGGCAGAGATCTGGCAAACGACCCGACCGTTCCCGGCCATGAAGCGTCTCTTACGATCGTAAAGGTAGGAGAGGAGCTCAAGGATAGGTTTAAAGTTGGAGAAAAATATCTCATTCAGGCAGACGTCTTCTACAAGGGCACTTCGATGGCTTTTGGATATGTGTTGCCTGGTGCTCTCCAGCAGTACACAGTGATTGGCAAAGAGATCATCGATGGAGATGAGGGGTGCTATCTCATCCCTGTGAGAGAGGAAGACGGCTACGCCGAGGTGGCTCTGAGCGAGCCTTGGGCGTGCGTGGTCGCCTCACTCAGGATTACGCATCGTGAGACCTTCAAACCTATGGGATCCGCTTGGGTGATTGGCGCAGACCAAAGCTATTCTGCCCAGTGTTCGCTGGGAGACATCTTTGCTGAGGAAGGCGGCCCAAGGCGCATAGTCATGTCCAATGTCACGGGTGCTCTGCGAAACGAATTGGCAAATGAGTCGAAGCGGCGAGGCTATGATCTCATATACGCGGATGATGTATCCGACGCAGAGCGGCTTGTCTGCGAGTACGCCAACAACCGCGGGTTCGATGACATAGTGATACTTGGGACTCCCTCGCCTGAGCTCTTTGAGCAAGTGAGCAAGACACTTGCCAAAGATGGAATTCTGGCGATACTTGCTGAGACTCCGATGTCTCGGAAGGTCCAGGTGGATGTTGGCAGGGTGCACTATGACAGGCTTCATTTTGTCGGCTCCACCACTCGCAATGTCGCGGACGCGTACAAGGTAGAGAGAGACAGTGACTTCAAGGTAGATGGCAAGGCTTGGATCATAGGTGCAGGCGGCCCCATGGGACAGATGCACACGCAGATAGCTGCCAGCAAGACAAACGGCCCGTCGCTTGTGGTTGCATCGGACATTGACGACAGACGCCTTGAGGAGCTTGTCAGGCGGTTTAGCGAAATGGCTGTTGAGCGCGGGGCTAAGTTCGTCACCATTAACCCGAAGACAGTAGATCCTAAGTCGTTTGACGAGACTCTAGAGACTTTGACAGCTGGTCATCGCTTTGACGACGTCGTCGTGATGGCACCTGTTCCCGCGCTTATAGAGCAGGGAGCCGACTGGCTCGCTGATGGAGGCGTGCTCAACATCTTTGCAGGTGTGCCCAGAGGGACTATTGCCAATCTTGATGTGAGCGCGACCTATCTCAGGGGCGTCAGGTATGTCGGCAGCAGCGGATCTAGCATTTCCGACCTGAAGTACACCTTGGAGCAGACACAAAAGGGCGAGCTCGCCACTAACCACTCTGTGGCTGCCATTGGCGGCATCAATGCTGCTCAGGAAGGACTGAGAGCAGTTCAAGACGGGTCATTCCCTGGCAAGGTAGTGATTTGGCCCCAGCTTGAGGACCTGCCGTTGATCCCGCTTACGCGCCTTGGGGAGTACCTGCCGAATGTTGCAGAGAAACTGACTCCTGCGCAGATGTGGACAAGAGAGGCTGAAGACGAGCTGCTCAGATCTCAACTCAAGTTAGACTAGTGTCTTGGCGCCCTTGTCGATTGGCATATTGCTAGATCGGCAGTGCGCCAACAGGGCAGGGTTGTGTACTCGACGCAGTTCGGCTGAGAGGACTGGGTTGTGTACTTGATCCTGCTGTTGTTCGGTAGAGAGACAAGTGTGTTTAGTAGCTAGGTTAGCGTTTGTGAGACATGCAAGTGGAGGGAACAAGATCATGGAACAAGACGTATGCAGCTGCGGACGCTTGCAAGGGCAGGTAGCAATAATCACAGGCGCAGCGCAGGGGTTGGGTGCTGCGTTGGCCAGACGCCTGGCAAAAGAGGGCTGCAAAGTGGTAGTAGCAGACCTCAATATCGATGCTGCGGAGCAGGTAGCAGCCGAGCTGCCTGATGCCATGGCTATAAAGGTTGATGTCACAAACGAGCAGGACGTCGACAACATGGTCAATCAGACCGTTGAGCGATACGGCAGACTGGACTTGCTCGTAGCCAATGCAGGGGTTGTGATCTCTGGCGAGATCGCCGAGTTCGATCCTGCAAGATGGCGCAAGGTCATAGATGTCAACCTCGTGGGTTACTTCCTATGTGCCAGAGCAGCAGCGAAGGTGATGATTCCGCAGAGATCGGGCAACATTATACAGATCAACAGCAAGTCTGGGAAGCTTGGTTCCTACAAGAACAGCGCTTATGCTGCGAGCAAGTTTGGAGGGATCGGCCTGACTCAGAGCCTAGCCCTTGAACTGGCCGAGTATGGGATTCGAGTTAACGCCATCTGCCCTGGAAACCTTCTTGATTCGCCGTTGTGGCAGGATAGCCTGTTTGAGCAGTATGCAAAGAACCAGGGCCTGACTGTGGAGCAAGTCAGAGAGAAATACCTTTCGAAGGTTCCGCTTGGGCGCAGCTGTCATTATGATGATGTGGCCAACGTGCTAGTTTTTCTGGCGAGCTCCGAAGCTAGCTACATGACTGGCCAGGCAATCAACGTGACAGGGGGACAGGAAATGCGCTAGTTCATTGGCCTTTGGCTCAATGAGCGATATGGAGAGCGAGATGAGGAGGTGACCTGTATGTCTGCGGTCGTGGTAGTCGGAACGCAGTGGGGCGATGAAGGTAAAGGAAAGATCATCGATCTGCTTTCCGCACAAGCTGACATGGTCGTCAGATACCAGGGCGGTAACAACGCGGGTCATACAGTGAAAGTAGATGATGAGGAGTTTAAGCTGCATCTGATTCCGTCTGGAATACTGTCAGATAGCACGGTGTGTGTCATTGGAAACGGTGTGGTCGTTGACCCCGGTGTACTGATCAGCGAGATGGATTCGCTTGCAGATAGAGGCATTTCAACTGACCGCCTCCAGGTAAGCGATAAGGCGCATGTCATAATGCCTTATCACAAAGCGCTGGATAAGCTCCAGGAGGAGAGCAAAGGCGACCGGAAGATCGGTACCACAGGCAGAGGCATAGGACCGTGCTATACAGACAAGATTTCCAGGTATGGCATTAGAATGGCTGACTTAGTAGATAGCAGGTCGCTTTCAGCCAGACTGGACCTTGTCCTTCCCTACGTCAACGGTTTGATCGAGGGCGTTTATGGACAGACAGGGTTCACCAAGGATCAGATTGTAGCAGAGATGGCACCGCAGGCAGACAGGCTCAGAAGCTTCGTCACCGATACTTCGGTCTTGGTTAACGATGCTATTGATGCAGGGCAAAAGGTGCTCTTTGAGGGCGCTCAAGGGACGCTCTTGGACGTTGATCACGGCACATACCCGTTCGTGACCTCGTCTTCGCCAACAGCCGGTGGTGCATGTACAGGCACAGGAGTTGGCCCAACCAAGATCAGCAAGGTGATCGGAGTTGCCAAGGCCTATACCACCCGAGTGGGAGCGGGACCGTTCCCAACTGAGCTAAACAATGAGATCGGCGATTGGATTCGTGAAAAAGGCAAGGAGTTCGGCACTACCACCGGCAGGCCAAGGCGGTGCGGGTGGTTGGACGCTGTCGTACTCAGATATTCTGCAAGGGTCAACGGCCTGACTGGGCTGGCTCTGATGCATCTGGATACGCTGTCCGGTCTGGATCAGGTCCAGATATGCACAGCTTACGAGGTCGATGGGAAGCGAGTTGAGAACTTCCCAGGTGACATCCAGGTGCTCTCGCAGTGCAGGCCTGTTTATGAGACTCTGGAAGGCTGGAGCGGAGATCTCTCGAAAGCGCGCAGTTTAGAGGATCTTCCTGAAAACGCACGCAAGTACATCGACCGTGTATCTGAGATCGTTGGCGTGCCGGTCTGCATAGTGTCGGTCGGCGGCAGACGGAGTGAGACTATCATAACTGAGGAGCCGTTCTAGGCTGCTTTAGGTTTGCGCCAGTGGAAGCAGTGTCAGCAACAGAGAGATCGAGCCGAATCTGGCCAGACAGCCCAAAATCGCATTTGACACATAGGCTCGTATGCTGTATATTAGACTACGCTGACGCCTAGTAGCAGAAAGCGCTGGGCGTTGGCGTAGCACTGGCTTTAGTAGCACAGGTATCACATGTGAGCCATTAGCTCAGGCGGTAGAGCACCGGACTTTTAATCCGGGTGTCCTGGGTTCGAGTCCCAGATGGCTCACCAATACTGTAGATAAGGAAAACGGCTTTTTGCCGTTTTCTTGTTTTTAGGTGAGTCTTCAAGAGAGTCATTTTGCCCCTTGCTGTGCGTGCCAATCGTCTGTTGCGTCGCCTAGACCGGATTCCCGTCATGCTATGACCATGACCGGTGAGGCGTGAGGTCATTTCGGCTGGATCGGCGT
>FIZI01000023.1 GCA_900016865.1 uncultured Clostridia bacterium
AACTTGCAGCTGTGCGGATCAAACAATGTCTTACGAGGACATGGCACAAGCACTGAGCAAAGTGACAGGAGCTCCTGTTTGCATGACTCTGGGGCCGGACGGCTCGCTGTGGGCGTCTCCGGGCAAGAGCACCAGAGTGCCCGGAGTCCCGGTGCCTCCACCTATAGACACGGTTGGCGCAGGTGATTGCTTCCTGTCAGCACTGACTGCATCGCTTGCTGCCGGTGCTTCTGGAGTGGAGGCTGCGTCACTAGGCAACCTGGCGTCTGCGGTCACTATCAAGAAGCTCGGTACGACCGGGACTGCGACCCCCGGTGAGGTCATAGCCGTATTGACAAGCCTATCGCAGCAGTAGATGAAAGGAGCTTGACAAGTGATCGAGATAATCCGGCAGTCGCCAACACAGAACGGGCAACTAAAGGTGGCTATCTTTGATTTCGACGGGACCATCTCAACCCTGCGCCACGGTTGGGAGCAGGTCATGGGACCTATGATGATTGAGATGATCTGTGGAGAACACGAACCCACGGATCAAATAGTATCCGAGGTCTGGGAGTATATAGACCAGTCCACCGGCATTCAAACGATCTATCAGATGCAGTGGCTAAGAGAAGCTGTTCGCAGGCACGGGCTAAACCCTGTAGTTCACGACGCTTGGTGGTACAAGGGCGAGTACAACCGCAGACTGATGGCTCGAGTGGACAAACGCTTAGAAGAACTCAACTCCGGCAGGGCTCAAGCGGAGGATTTCATGATCGCGGGAAGTGCGGAGTTCATCCAGACACTGGCAGAGCGCGGCATTGAGGTGCACATAGCCAGCGGCACAGACCACCCGGACGTGGTGAACGAAGCAAGGGCACTTGGGCTCTTGGAGTCATTCGCTCAGGTATCGGGCGCGCCCGTTGATAGGGCGGACTGCTCAAAGGAAGCGGTCATCCGCAACCTCATCGAAGGCAGAGGCCTAAGCGGCAGCGAGCTGCTCGTCGTCGGTGACGGCAAGGTAGAGATCGCGCTTGGCAAAAAGGCAGGTGCCGCAGCACTCGGAGTCGCCAGTGATGAGGTCAACCGCCGCGGGATCAATCCGCAAAAACGAAACAGGCTGCTCGCAGCAGGGTCGGATGCGATCGTAGGCGACTTCACAGATCCGGCATCGATCCTGTCGTGGTTGGGATTTGCTGAATAGCCAGGCTATTCGAGTCGAGCTTCAAACACTGCCTCGATGCTTACAAAAGGGTCCGTCAGCCCCGCTGACACCAGGCTACAACACCGCCAGTGCCGTCATCGAGAGCTGCACGGACCCTTCTTGCATCCTCCAGCTTAAATGATCTCGAGATAATCCCTATCCGGCAACTCAGGGAACGGTTGATGTGGTAGAGTCTGATACCAATACGCTACTGATGCTATGTCGTCTTGGAGAGGCAAGTACCGGCCATTTGATCTCCAGCCGAGTGCCTGAATCGTGACTCGTAGGTCAGACTTAAACCGTATCGGATCAGTAATGTGCCAGCGATACATGCCGAATCTAGTTTGAGACCGATATACTCCGTCAGGCCTTATCACCTGAGGCAGGCCCGAGTAAGGCGTAGTAAACTCCTGATATTGGTGAGTTCCCTTGTTCTCAAAGTTGTACGACCCGCAGAAATAATCCTCTGTACCTGTGCCGCATATCGTAGGGAACTCGTCGTCTCCGTCTATGTAAAACTTGATCTCGCCTTCTCCCCACCAGCCAGCGTTGTTAACGCCCCAGGCCATGTACGTCCCAACGTAATGCCCCTGGCCCTTCACTCCGTCAAGTATCGTGTAGACCTGCTTGTATGGGAGAGGGTTGACCCTTCTAAACTGAGCATGGAAATAGGCAGCGTCATCCGGAACATCCGTCAAGGCATAGGTGATCTGGTAAAACAGCACCATCGGCTCGCTGCCCCTGTTTGTCATGGTCATCTTGAACCCTTTCCTAAAGGGCATCACGAAATAGCTGTTAAACGCGCTTCCAGGGTTGACGCATATTGCGAGAGAGGAGACTTGAGCATACTCATTCCAACCACAAGCAAAGAAGTCCCCCACCGGGCACTCGACTGACGGATAGTCCAAGCCGTCCCAGTAAATGCGAAAGATAGAATCACGCCATCGGCCAGTGGGCGTCATCCATATATGTTGAATGGCTCCCGAACCACTGACCTCTCCCATCACAAAGGTCTCCCCCGGCTCGATGACTACGCTAGGCGACACCTTCCAGCCTTGCCCCAGCTCTCTCGCAGCATGCGCTCCTGTCCCAGTCGTTGCCATTCCGCCCTTGCCCTTTTCACCAGTGAAGTTCTCCGGGCTGATCGAACGCGTCTCCGCGTTAGACAACCTAAACAGATTCGAGAGGCTCATTCCTAGGCCGTTGAAGAAGTGACTCATGTTGATCTCCTCCCACTTACAAGTTGAGAAGCCTCCAGGGCTGTCCGTTGACCGGCCTATGTCGGTCTAGGGATAGCTCGACTCCCTGACCTTATTCAACGTCTTCTATGCTAATCCTGTGTGTCCGCGCGAGATGAACCCATTCAGTGTCAAAGCGCCTCAGAGGCGGCTCAACGCGTCGCTGCAGGCTTTCTTTCGGGCGTGAGGTATACAGAGAGATAGAGGATCGCCACAGCTGCATAGTGCAACACAAGAGCTCCTGCCACTACGCCCGAGTCATTGAACAAGAGCGCGACCAGGGCTGCAACTGTAGTGCCGGTCAGGCCTTTCACCGTTCCTCTATACCTGTCTTTGATCCGGCGAATCAGGGGAGTAGGCCTGTAGAGAAGCCACGCTACAGCAGCTAGGCCAACCACCAGAGCTCTTGACCACACGCTGTATCTAAAGAGCTTTAGATTCATCTGAAGCTTTCTCTTGATGATTTCAATGGCCTCATAGATACCGTTGGCATCTATAAGCCGCACTGATCTTCCCAAGTGGCTAGGTCCCCCAGGATTGAGGTACAGGTCGAGGACTATCATTACCCCCACCACCAAGACGGGAAGGGCTAGCGCAAAGAAAATACCGCGTCTCGTCAGCCTTTCTCTATAGATAAGCAATGCTGTCACTGGCATCGAGACCGCAGCAGTTATGGCGCCGCCGACGTTCGCACCCACCATTGGCAATGCTATGGTAAGCAGCACTGCTATGTAAATGGCGATCGCGAGTGGACGCCACCAGTACGCTGAACGCTCAGAAACATCCAGCATAGCGGTGGTCCCCATTAAGGTCGATCCAACCAGGACGCCCATGTACTCATTCCCGATTCCGTAAAACCTAGCACCAGCCATTGGGTCGTATCCGAGTACTGAGTTTTGTATGAGATTCGTGCCTGTATACGCATCAATGGTTATGGCTGTGGCAGTGGCCAAAGACACGACGGCTATAGGTAGGACAGGGTTGGAGCTTGCCTTTTGAACAACCAGCGACATCGCAAGTGCAAGGACAACTGCAGCGCACAAAGCTTGGTAGACTCCTCTCAGGTCAAACACGGCGATCAACAACAGCGCCAAGGGCATAAACGCCATCAACACGAGAGCTGTCAGCAGCGCCTTCTGCAACCACAGGACGTCGGGCCGCAATATCACGTAGATCAAAGCAATGACATACGCCAATATGTACGCTCCGACTATCGGCCTGAGGATCACTCTGCGCTGGATCCCTGTTGCCGTAGCTCGCTCCAGTTGAGTTAAAAGCAAACCTGCAACATCCGATGTTGCCTCTGCCTCGACTGCATTTCCGTCAAATGACTCAGGCGGCTCAATTCCAAACGCACCGAGAATGGTCGGAGCTACGTCCAGGTTTGCCACAATTCCTTTGCGCCTGGTAGTGGCAGAAGTCAGGACGCCACGCATCGACCCGTCTCCGGCCCACAATACCAGCAGAGTAAAGGTGTTGCCAAGTGCAATGTCGTGTCTGGGTGGAGTGGGGACAAGCAGCATCACTCTGTCTTCATTGTCCGCCTGACTGAGAGCTACGCCAACAAGCGCATCCAGGCGTTCTAGCACTTGGTCGCGCACCTCGGTTACCGATGGCTCCGAATAACTCAAATGCGCGTCATAAAGCCTTGCCAAGTCACCGATTTCCATCGCTATGACTTCTCTATCTGCACCGTCTTGTGTGCTGCCTTTGAGCTTGTCATGGATGATGGCTGAGAGATAGTCGTAATCAGTTCTGATACCAAAGACGCTGTCTGCGTCTTGAACAACGGGTGTCTGTACCGATCCTCTGGGTATAACTCCCCATCTATCCATAAAAATGGCTGTCATGTGCCGCTTCGGCAAGTTCGTATCAGCGTTTCCAAAATAGCTGATCTCAACCCCGGCTTCGAGCAATGCAGACCCTAGAGAGCCAGGCACAGGCTCATAAGCCGATGCCCTGTTGGCAGACAGGATCTCGATTATAGAGAGATTCACGATTTCACCCGATGTGCGTCTGCCGGTGCGCCTCATATAGACCAGTTCTGCTGTCGCAAGAGGCAGGTCTGATCGCTCCGAATCGAACGGCACCTGAGCGAACACTTCGGATGTCTGGGAGACTCCCTTAATGGGAGCTATCGGCGCTTTGGCATCAAAGGCTTGCGCGGATGCAGCAGGCCCGAGCGCCCTCGCACCTGCACCTATTGTCACGGCTGCGTTCTCCGGACTCGTAGCGCCAGCAGTGGCAGTGTTCATGAGACCTGCAGCGCCCTCATCGAGTAGGCGCCTCAAGTTGGGCAAGTCTGTGTGAATAATATCACTGACAGACAGTTGATCGACAATAAGAACGAGGAAATCTACGTCGGCTGCTGCTGTATCGTGACAGTAGGCAACCAGTGTAGCGAATACCAGCGCAGCACAAATCGACCTTGACACCGTCATTCGTCTAGACAACGCCTTCACCACAGTTTAGTGTCACCTTGGCACAGGACTGTATTCTAAGGCTCGCGACATGAAGGGGGCGTAACAAGCACTTCAAAGAAACACGGATGTGCCAATGTGGCAGGGAGGACTTTGATTGCCTGCAATAGAAGAATGACTTGTTATTGATGCCGGAGGCTAGTACTTACTATGGTTATGGTGATGACATCATGAAACGCGATTTCACACAGACGCCCTACGATCTCAATTGTCCAGACCCCAAAGATAGGCTTGAAAGCCTGCGAGCCTGCATGAGAGGTGTAATAGGCGGCCGGATTGACAAGCCACAAAAGGGGATTGACGTCAACAACCACATCCACACGACATTCTCATTTTCTCCTTACTCCCCTACACTGGCTGTTTGGAAGGCGTACATGGCCGGACTACAGACTGCAGGGATCATGGACCACGACTCAATTGCAGGAGCTCGTGAGTTCATTGAGGCCGGACGCATAGTGGGCATGGCCACCACTATCGGAGTCGAGTGCAGAGTCGACTTCTCGGACACTCCCCTTAGCGGTCGGTCAATCAACAACCCGGACCAGAGATCCATAGCGTACGTGGCGCTGCACGGGATCCCGCATACGCAGATCGACAGGGTTCAGGAGTACTTCGTTCCATACACAAAGGCGAGGCACGATCGCAACAGGCTCATGGTATCTCGCCTCAACTCAATCGTCTCTCCTCTTGGCATTTCGCTGGACTACGACGAGGACGTGCTGCCCATATCTGAGAGCGCTCGCGGGGGCAGTGTCACAGAGCGACACATCCTATACGCACTCTCCTGCAAGCTGGTCCAAAAGTACGGGAAAGGCAGTGCCCTGGTGGATGCAGTCAAAGGGCAGCTCGGCATCGAAATCCGGCCCAAAATAGAGGCATTTCTACTTGATGAATATAACCCGCACTACGAGTACGATCTACTGGGAGTGCTGAAGAGCGACTTAGTGGCGAGCTTCTATGTTGATGCGACCGACGAATGCCCAAAGGTGCACGATATCGTTGAGTTGTCCAGAGAAGTCGGTGCCATCCTTGCATATGCATACCTAGGCGACGTCGGGGAATCAGTTACAGGCGACAAGAAGACCCAGAAATTCGAAGACGACTATATAGAAGAACTCTTTGAAGTCATAAAGGATCTTGGGTTCAACGCTGTCACATACATGCCGACTCGGAACTCACCGGATCAGCTAAGGACCGTCAAGAGCCTCTGTGAGCGGCATGAGCTCTTTCAGATAAGTGGCGAAGACATCAACTCTCCCAGACAGCCGTTTGTGTGTGAAGCATTGAGGAATCCCGAATTCCACAACCTCATTGACTCGACATGGGCGTTGATAGGGCATGAGCTGTCTGCGACTGAAGACCTGAGCCAAGGTATGTTCTCTCCACAAACAGTGCAGAGATGGCCTTCGCTAAAAGAGAGGATAAAGATCTTCAAGGCTATTGGCCTTGAGGCAGATCGCGACTAGGCTTGAAGTTCAGGAGACGCCCGGCTGCCTATGTTATGGCCGGGCGTCTTTCAAGGCATCCGAGTCACGGCATCTACTGCCCAAGCAGTCGCCTCAGCTCCTGTTGGAGCGGCTGCACTCGTCCTCCACCGCCGCACACACCAGGTGTACGGCACTGCAGTCAGCGCAGCGCTTCACCTCGTGCGTCCTTGCAAAGTCCTCCCAGTGTCTCAGCTGATCCATAGTGAGGCTGCCTGTCCCCTTGCACAATGGACAGATATTGTCCAAAGCAACGAGGATCGCCCTGCGGATGAACTCGGACCTATTGGGCACTCCCTCCATTGCCCTTGCCAATTCCGCATCGACCTTAAACGTTATGACTTCCTGTCTCGACTGCTTCGCCATCTTGTACACCTCTCCAGCACCCAGCACTCTGTTCAACCTCGCCCTGCTTGATCTGTACAGCTCCACCCCTGTTGCGAAATCTGCGCACGGCGAGGGCCAGTGCGTAAGCGATGCCCGCGATAAGGATCACCGTCGGGCCTGTCGGCAAGTCGTACGCATAGCTAACGCCCAGTCCGGTGGATGTAAAAATCATGCACAACAACGCAGCAGTCACCATCATAGCCTTTAGCGACCTGCAGAACAGCCCTGCGATAGCAGCAGGCAGAGTCAGGAGCGCAACCACCATTACTATACCTACAACACCCACCATGAGTACGACCGTGAGCGCAGCAAGACAGAGCATGAGAGTTGAATACATGCCGACTCGCAACCCGCGTGCAATCGCGAACTCGCGGTCAAAGATCACAGCTGCAAACTGATGGTAGAACACAACTGCTACAAGCAATATCACCAGGTCCAGCCCGACTATAAGCCACAAGTCTTGCCTTGACATAATCAGTATATTGCCGAAAAGATAGCTCATCGGATCCACGTACCCGGGAGTCTTGGCCAAGAACAAGACTCCTACAGCCATCCCAACCGACCAGAGAGCGCCGAGTATTGTGTCCTCCCTCTGACGGGCCCGTTGACTGACTGCACTGACCAGGACCGCAGCCAGCAGAGCAAACACCAACGCACCGTGTATCGGCTGGATAAAAGTGAGGCCCTGGGCTCTGTTAAGATAGAGCGCCAAACCGATGCCGCCCAGCACCGCGTGCGATATCGCTCCTGCCATATAACTAATGCGCTGGACAACTACATACGTTCCAACAACGCCAAACGCCATGCTCGAAAGCACGCCTGCGATCAGGGCGTACCTCAGGAAGGGGATGTCCTGACTCAGCAGGGCTCCGACGAACTCAGACACCACCCCTCACCACCTCTTCTGACAGCCTGTCATGGCGGATCAGCCTGGCTCGCTTGCCGTACATCTGATATACCGCCTCGGCCGTCACCTCACTGGTTGGATGGACTGCCACCGTCTTGTCGACACATACGACCTTAGTTACGCCTTCCGGGACAAACCAAACGTCGTGCGACACCATCAGTATGGTGATCTCTTGCCTAAGATGCTCCAGAAGGCCTATTATATCCTCCCTTGCGGCAGGGTCGATGTTGGCAGTAGGTTCGTCGAGCAGGAGCAGGTCTGGCTCTCCAGCCAGCGCCCTGGCTATGAGAACTCGCTGTTTCTGACCACCTGACAGGTCCGCAAATTGCCAATCAGACAACTCCGACATCCCAAGCCGCTCCAGTGCCCTGTCGGCTGCAAGCAGGTCGCTCGTAGTATAGCCTCCTATACGGTCTGCGGTGAGGCGTCCCATCAAGACTACTTCTCTCACTGTCATCGGCACTGACAAGTCGTGACTGGACTGCTGCGCAACATATCCAATGCGGCTACGGGCTTTCTCAGGCTCCATGCCGAAAACGCGCACTGCCCCGGACTGAGGCTTGAGGAGACCGACAATCAGCTTGAGCAAGGTCGTCTTGCCTCCGCCATTGGGGCCGATCACGTAAACAAACTCGCTCTCTGTAACCCTCAGGCTAGCGTTGACTATGACCTGCACATAGCCATATGAAAAATCCACTCTGTCGAGCTCTATCGCATAACCGGACACTAGTCATTCGCCTCCGCTATGGAGCACCTGTGCGCATTAGTCCATCGCAAGCACCAGCTGCTCTGCAATCTCTAGAAGGTTCAAAAGGACGTCCTTTTTGAGTGGATCAATGCTCACGACTGAGGCCCCTATCGCTCGGGCTATGAGCTTCGCACTCGTATCATCAAATTGAGGCTGGACAAACACCACCCGGATCTGGTTGGACCTAGCCCGCTCTATGATGCTTGCCAAACCCTTAGCTCCCGGACTCTTGCCTTCGGACTCAATAGACACTTCAACAAGGCCGTACTCCCGCGCTATGTGGCCGAGCACCGAATGGTATGTGAGAAACTCACGTCCTGCAAACGGCGTGAGCATCTGACGCAATGAATTGTCAACGTCCTCGATCTCCAAGCACAGCTCCCTTAGGTTCCGCTCATACACCTCCGAGTGTTCCGGGTCATAAGCCGAGAGAGCCCCGGCGACTGCACGCGCCATGCCCTCTAGGTGCGCGGGTGACAGCCAGACATGAGGGTCCTCGTGACCATGGCCGTCATCTTCGCAGTGATGCCCGCAATCTGCATGCTCTATCAACTCCACCACTGTGACCTGAGCTCCCGAACCCCGGATCTTGTCCACCATTCGTTCTTCGAACGGCAGTCCCGCACTGAAATAGATGTCAGCACCTATCAAACTAACCACTTGCCTCGGAGTAGGCTCAAATGTATGAGGATCCTGCCCTGAGACAAGCAACGTGGACACTGACACAAAACCGCCGCCAATTCGCTCAATCAAGTAAGCCAGCGGCGGAATGCCTACCGATATTTCTATGGTCTCGCGGCTACCCCCAGACGAGGCTTCCCCGGTTGCAGCGCGTGCACCGCCTCCATCCAGGACAAATAAGACACACATGGCTACGACAACAAGCGCTACAGCCCGAGCCAATCTAGGAACACGAGTCAGCCATTCGCACATGCCAAACCCTCCGGAATATGCCAATCACATGTTCATGATAATACCGCGTATTACCGGAGTCAAGAACGATTTGTGCCGTGTATCGACAATGTGCGAGTGCCGACCCTACAGCACCCTATAGCAGGAGAGCAACACCCACCAAGCCAATGACGAGTCCGTATGTACGCTTTCTGTTAAGCCTCTCCCCAAAGATCACGATTGCGGATATGGTCGCAAGCAGCAATCCACCGCCGTTTACTATAGGAAAGAACACAGAGCTTTCCATCGCTCCAGCCAAGTATAAGTTGATCTGATTGACTACAGCAAAACAAACACCGGTCGCAACTGCTAACAAGAGAGCGCCGGGCTTCCTTATGGACGAGATAAAGCCGGACGCCTGGCCTCTGCGTTCGTAGATGCGATACACTCCCAGCGAGAGGACTGTTGACACTGCAAAGGCGATCACTAAGAACTCGCTCAGCTCATGCCTGTAGGCAGAGCTTTGGTGGATTTTCTGAGCAATGCCAACCATGCCGGTGGCCACGAAACACACCAAACACAATGCGAGCCACCTGAGAGAGGATCCCTTTTCGTTAGCCTCCTTGTCGACAGAGAGAATCAAGGACACGAGTATGAGGAATATGCCTACGTACTGACGAACACTTACAGGTTCGCCCCAAAACACCTGCCCGGACATAGCCGGGATGATCATAGAAGACGTGGCGATCACTGTTGTGTAGGACATGGGCCCGATACTCAATGCCAAGAGGTTGGATACAGAAGCAATCACTGTGAGCAATCCAAACCCGACTCCAAGCGCAATGGTAAATAGCGAGGGATGGCAAACTCCGCCTGAGATCAGGATCAGAACGATTGCAGTCACAAGGCTGGATAAGCTGATAAAAGAGTAGTGGTCTGAAGGTCTGGTCGCAACGTTCTTGCTGTACTGGTTTCGCAAAATGGCGTAAACTAGACCCAGCAGTAGTGTAATGGCTAACAAGACATAAGCATTCATCTCTTGCATGTTCATATCTCCTTGCAGTTGACACAAATGATGCTAGAACATTGAGAATCATGCGAATTTCGTGCTGAGTTCAACCTCGCGCATCTGTGGCAGTCCCTCTTGTGCGGTATGCGTTTCAGAGGGCTCGTCAGACCGCCTCCCCTCTTGCATCATGTGATACAAAAAGGCTGTCACATCGGCTGGAGCCAGTGTGACAGCCAGATACTCGATGGTGGTGCCGAAGGCGGGAGTCGAACCCGCACGGGCGCGAGGCCCACAGCGCCCTGAACGCTGCGCGTCTGCCAGTTCCACCACTTCGGCACAACTCAATCTATATTGGAGATGCATGAATTATGATAGCAGACAGCTCTGCAAGTGTCAATAGCAGCTGCTGGTTATTCGCTTAAAAACCTGTCTATCTCCTGTGCAGCAGAGTACCCATCCGCAACAGCTCGAGCCACGCCATCGCCGCCATTGACTATGTCACCGCCTGCGAAAACCCGATCCCGTGACGTCGCATACCCGCTATCTACGGTCTCGACAAGCCCCTCCTTGAACTTAACGCCCGGCAAAGCCTGCTGCAGGCTCACTGAAGCCCTCTGGCCAATCGCCTCTATGACAAGGTCAACAGGCAGGAGGTACTCTGTCCCTTCGATCCCTTCAAAGCTTCGCCTGCCGCTGGAATCCGGATCTCCTAGCTTCGTGCGGATCACTCTGACTCCGACAAGCTCACCCGTAGGGCTAAATGAGTATCCGGCCGGCTGCTGCAATACGAGAAGGTGAACCCCTGCTTCGAGTGCACGCTGCCTCTCCTCAGGGCAAGCCGGCATCTGAGCGTAGGAACGGCGGTACAAAACATAGACGTCGTCAGCACCCAGCTTCGCAGCAGTCACCGCCGCATTCATAGCATAGTTGCCTCCGCCGATGACCGCAACGCTGCCGCTGACAGACGTTATCGTCCCTTGCTTGACCTTTCGAAGGAACGTAAGCGCGTCCAATACCTGTGGATGCGTCTCGCCGCTAAGTGACGCAGACGCCTGCAACCCTGGGCCAATGAACACTGCATCGTGCTTTTTGAGCAGCCAATCGAGGTTTCGATCCGAGTCGGCAGCCACCCCTCTCGCCCACGTCAGCCTATCTGGGCCAACATGTCCAAGGATCGACCGGATTTCGCCCACTAGGACCGAACTGCTGAGTCTATCGTCAGAGAAAGCCGCAGCTGCCATATCTCCGGCTGACCCGGAACTGTCGTAGATTGTCACGCAGTGTCCGAGTTCAAGAAGCCTGATTGCGCAGGCGAGTCCTGCAGGCCCCGCCCCTACGACTGCCACACTGCGGCCTGAGGTCTTCAGAGGAAGGTCTACTGCTGTCCAACCCTGTTCACTGGCCTTCACACTGACATACCGCTGCAAGGCTTTGATAGGCGCGGAGCTGCAATCCGAGGCTTTCGGCACGCGTCCGTCCTTGGACCGTGCCTCTGAAGCTCGGACAGTTGCATCTGCCTTAGGCGCTGCAGTCGCCCGCTCCAAAATGTCATATGCAGTGCGGTCTTCGCCTCTTGCAATGGCCTCCACAAAGGCGGGCACATCTAGACCGGCGGGAGAGCCCTCTTCAGAAGTTGTGGCACTGCGATCACAGTGCTTCTCAGCGAGCTTCCTGACATATTCAGGATCCTTCAACCGTCCAGCGATATATATCGGGCCATAGATCGCCGAGTCACGCACCATACAACCTGCTCTGCCTCCGTCCCGCATTATCTGAGAGCACGAAGAGCAAGCAACGCACTGCTCTGAGGGGACCAGTCGGCCAGTCTCAAGAATATCTCTGGCAAAGTGTGGGCAAGCAAGAGCTCCCCTGCCGACACCTATTATGCTGCAGTAACCCTCTTTCTTTAGGCCGGCAGCAACTTCGGGGATAAAATGCCGCAGCCACGATATGCCTGAGAATACTGTCTTGACCTCAGGAACGGCTAAAGAGATCTCCTTGATGATTTCCATGTTTAGCCCTATATTCGCCAAGGGGTGTTCGTTCGGCACAGTCCCACCGGCGATCGGCTTGTCATAAGGCCGTTCGATATGAGGCTTGTCGTATGGATTGCCGGTAGCGACGTTTATCAGCGTTACCCCTAGATTGCTCAATCTGCGAATCAGTTCGATCGGCTCAGATAGATCCGGGTCGAGGCTGCCGTCAGCCTTCATCCCAAAGCCGTACGGGTAAGGGGTCGCATCGTAGACCGTGAGCCTGCTGACTACACCTATTCCGGGCACCTCGTTCAATATGCGCTGGCAAACCTCATAGAGAAAGCGGATCCTGTTTTCAAAGCTTCCTCCGTATTTACTGTTTTCCCGGGTATATGCGCCTAACAACTCGTAGACGAGGTATCCGTGACAAGCCTTGACGTCGACAGCGTCAAAGCCTGCGTCCCTCGCCAAGCGAGCCGCCTCTACAAACCTATCTTGAAGTTCATCGAGTTCTGCATCGGTGATGATTGGATAGTCAGCAGGCAGGTTGTGTGCCGGATCAAGATAAGGCGAACGGTGTGCTATCACAGGCCGCGGTTTCCCTTCAGGCTTGGAGTACCGGCCCGAGTGCGTAAGCTGGAGCACTGTGAGAGGCCGATGGCCTTCGGATACCTCGCACGCTGCCTTTAGGATCTCCTCCCTCAGAGCACGGAAAGAGTCAAGAGTCTCCTTTCTAAGCCAGAGCTGACGAGGATTTGCCCGCCCCTCCTCGACCACTGCTGTAGCCTCTACCCATATCAGCCCCGCGCCCCCAGCTGCAAACCTGCGGTACCTCCTGAAAGTCAACTCGTCAGGTTCACCCGCGCGCGTGCCGTCAGCGCCTTCCATTGCATGAATTCCAAGTGAATTCGGAACACTAAACCAGCCCAGGTCGACCTGTTCCCGGAGGATACTCACATCCTCACTGACCGGCAGATGATATCCCAACTCACGAGCCTTCTGAACAGCTTCTTGTAGCGTGCGAAAGCGAAATCGCTCGTGCGCCGACGCCGTAGCACCGTGATGCCTCATTTTTCTGCCTCCTGCACCGAACTAAGATCTGAAGCTTGATTCTGGAATTCTTCATTTTACTCGGCAAGTCCTTCAGAAACACAAACAAGCTCGCTCGACAAGAGGTCGTACTAATCGAGCGAGCCGAAGCGTGAGGTCTGTTCGCCGCTACAGATGACAGTTAAGGCGGATTTCTCCTCGACGCATCACTTATGCTTGCACTGGCTGCGCTATTTTATGCTACAACATCCCCCGCATAAATCTTTCTGTATACTCCTTTAGAATCCTCAATTACCAAGGCTCCGCTCAAGTCCAAATCCCTGGCAATGCCCTCGACCATCCCCGAAGGTGTAGACACGGATACACTCCGTCCAAGGGTGCACGAAAGCGCCTTGGCCTCAGCCAAGATAGGCGCAAAGCCACAGTTCAACCACGTGCGGTAGTATCTCTCAGTGCTTGCAAGCACCGACGCGAGCAACCTTACCCTCTGCACATGCGCTCCAATCAACTCGTCCAGATTCACTGCTATGGCAGACACATCAGTGCCGGGATCGCGCACAAACGCATGCACGTTGATCCCTATGCCCACAATGATGTGGTGGATCCTATCGAGCTCACAGCTCATCTCAACGAGTATCCCGCAGAGCTTCCGGCCATTGACCAATATGTCATTTGGCCACTTTAACCGGGCGTCCACTGAGTAGTCGTCTCTCAATACGCTCGCGACAGACACGGCTGCAACAGTGGTCAACTGGGGCGCATCGCCTGGTGGAAGGTCGGGCCTCAAGACCAAGGAGAAGTACAGCCCGGTGCCCGGCTGCGACTCCCACGTCCTGCCCAAGCGCCCTCTGCCTGCGGTCTGCTCATTCGCCACAACCAGGGTGCCGTGAGGAGCCCCCTCACGGGCTATTCGCTTTGCAAACAGGTTCGTTGAGTCGATGCTGTCCAGGCAATACAGCCCCGAGCCGAGCTCATCGGTGCCAAGGTGGGCTGCGACCTCGTAGTCGCGAAGGCTGTCAGGTGCCGATACGATTCTGTAGCCGCGCCTCGGAACAGCCTCTATCTCGTATCCGTCCTTGCGCATTCGCTCGATGGCCTTCCAGACGGCATTTCGAGACACGCCCGCCTTCTTGGCCAATCTGCTTCCCGACACATAGGTGTCCGCTTTGATCAACTCTGACAGGACCAGTGCGGTTGTCAAGCCTCTATCTCCCCAACCTGTTCGCTCTCCTCAATCCTCACCTGTCGGTTGTCCGAATCCACAAATACAACCTTGGGCTTGTAGTCTTGCAGTTCCTCATCGGTATACAGCCCGTATGACATGATGATGACGAGGTCACCGGGGTGTATCAATCTAGCCGCAGCACCGTTTATGCACACCTCTCCGCTGCCCGCCTCACCCGGAATCGCATATGTCTCCAGGCGACTGCCGTTGGTGACATCTACTACCTGCACCTTCTCATACGGCAGAATATCGGCTGCGCTCATCAGGCTGGAGTCGAGCGTGATACTACCGACGTAGTTGATGTTCGCGTCGGTGACAGTGGCACGGTGTATCTTCGATTTGCACATAACCCTGAGCATCTACTCGACCTCCACTTTGATGTTGTCTATCAAACGAGTGTGGCCAAATCTGACTGCCACTGCGATCAGCACTTGCCCCTCGATCCTCTCCAGTGGGTTCAGTGTGTCCGCGTCTACTATCTCTAGATAGTCTATATCCGCACCTTCGGACGCCTGTATGATGTCCGACATGCGTTCGCGTATATTCTGCACGTTTCGCTCGCCCTGGTCAATCATCTCCTTGGCTGCAACCAGGGACCTGTACAGCGAACGAGCAGATTGACGCTGTTCTGGTGTCAAGTAGGTGTTTCGCGAACTCATAGCCAAGCCGTCAGGTTCACGGACTGTAGGGACTTCGACAACTTCCACATCGATGTTGAGATCCCGTACCATCCTCTTGATCACAGCAAGCTGCTGGGCGTCCTTCTGACCGAAATAGGCTTTGTCTGCCCCGACGATGTTAAAGAGCTTGGTGACAACAGTCGCAACGCCGTCAAAGTGCCCGGGCCTACTCCTGCCGCACAGGCCTTCTGTCAACTTGGAGACAGTGACCCTGGTGCTTGCATCCTTGTGGTACATCTCCGAGACTTCGGGTGCGAATACAAAATCGACATTCTCGGCCTTGCACTGTGCCAAGTCCCTGTCAAGATCTCTTGGATAGCGGTCATAGTCCTCATTTGGGCCGAACTGAGTGGGATTGACAAAGATGCTGACCACCGTCACATCGCACTCAGCCACTGACCGGCGCACCAGAGCGAGATGCCCTTCGTGAAGATAGCCCATAGTCGGGACTAGCCCTATCGTCTTGCCCTGACGCTTTAGCGGCTTTAGCGCCTGCCTGAGCTCCTCTATGCGCCTAATCAGTTGCATTTATCTCCTGCACCGCCTTTTCTACCTCAGCCAGTACTTCAGGGTCCATTGAGTACGAGTGCTCGCTGGCAGGAAATGCGCGCGACTTGACATCGCTTATGTATGCCTCAAACGCTTCTCGCATGATGCCCGCCAGCTGCACGTATTGCTTGACAAACTTGGGCTTAAACCGCTCGAACATGCCAAGCATATCGTGAGCCACGAGCACCTGCCCGTCACAACTCGACCCAGCTCCTATACCTATGGTCGGAATGGTCAGTTTCCTGCTGACAAGTGCGGCGAGTTCTGCAGGTATCTTCTCCAGCACTATAGAGAAACATCCGATGTCCTGAAGGAGAAGCGCGTCCTCAATGAGCTGCTTGGCAGAAGCAACGGTCTTTGCCTGCAGTCCGTATCCTCCGAACATATGGAACGACTGCGGGGTCAAACCCAGGTGGCCCATTACTGGTATGCCCGCCTCTATGATCGCTTCGATCTGGTCAGCGAAGCTCTCTCCTCCTTCGAGTTTTACAGCATCCGCTCCTCCCTCTTGAACGAGCCTTCCTGCATTCTCAACGGCACTCTGAACAGATGATTGATAAGACATGAACGGCATGTCTGCAACTAGCAATGCTCTCTTGACACCACGCCTAACAGCCTGCGTATGATGAACCATTATATCCATAGTTGCGCTCAACGTGTTCTCGAAGCCCAACTCGACCATTGCTACAGAATCGCCTACCAGGATCCCGTCAATTCCGGCCTGATCAAGGTAGTAAGCCATTGGATAGTCATATGCAGTGAGCATTGCTATCGGCTTGTTCTCCGCCTTCATCTCAATAAAGGTATTGGCAGTTATCCGCTTTACCGGAGCAGTTGTTTCAGTAGACACTTAGAACTCGCCTCCTCAATTGCCTCGGGACAGTAGTCTTGCACTTGTTGACCCTCTCTCCCAAAGCCATATATTCTTAGGACAAAATACTAGTCAGCTCGTCTACCGACTCACTCGATATCCGCTTGCCATATTTTGCTAGTTCAGCAGTCTCGAGTCCAAGCAACCTGTATATAGCGTTTACCCGGCAGTTGTCAATCCGCTCCAACGCATCGAGATGCCCCTTGATCGTGTCTGAGTCACCCCTGGCTATGGGCCCGGTCAGTGCCTGCTCAGGCGGCTGACTCTGGAGATTGCGCATAGTGCCTCCCATGAGGTGCGCTATCGACTCCCTGGCGAGTGCTGGATCCATCCCGCTCCTAACCATGATGTCGCAGGACAGAGCGAACAATGTCACCATGTAATTCGAAGCGATGCAAGCAGCAGCATGGTAGAGCGGTTTTGCCTCGCTCGCGATCTCTGTCGGCCGCATACCAAGAACCCCAGCAAGCTCCGACAGAGTCTGAACAGCTCCTTCGTCTCCTTCTATCGAGGCCACTGTTCCCTTCAAGTCCGATGACACGTGCGGATCGGTCGAAAACGACTTGATAGGATGTATCGATCCTACTGAGGCCCCGAGTTTCCTAAGGGGCGAGAGGATCGACGAACTCAAAGCCCCGCTCAGATGTGCAACCACGCGAAAGCCAGGCTCTGAGGCCCTCTTGTCTGAGACTCCTTTTGTCAGCTGAAGGCACACCTCGCCAATCGCGTCGTCGGACACAGACAACAGAAGGACACTTGACCGCTCAAACGCCTCATTGGGACTGGAGCACACCACAGAGCGATCAAGCCCGGCCAGCTGCACCAATCTCTCTACGGACTTCTCGCTTCTGCTTGCAACTGCCACAACCTCAACACCAGTTCGACTGCACGCAAGCGCCAGAGCTGTGCCTACCCTTCCGGCTCCAACTATTCCTAGTCTCACCATGTCCGCCTCCAGTATCAGCCGCCATTAAGACCAAAGCGCCTTCAATCCGCTGGAATCGAAGGCGCTTCAAAAGCATTGATCATATCAGTCCGTAATCAGCATCCAAGCTGTAGAACAATGCTCCGTCTCGGTCGTATCCCAGATCCAAGCGGAATTGTCTGAAGTTCAAAAGCTCAACCACAAACGGTATGGCTTCCTCAACATGGAATGCCATCCATAGCCTCTAGCTCATCTTACATCAAACTGCAGCACTCGGCAATAGACGAGTCAGCACATATATCTCGCTTATCTACTCTATCGCAGGCCGCAAGTCATTGGCAACCGTCTGGCCGGGCCTAGTCGGGGGTAAACCTGGGTTCGCAGCCCGCTCCTGAGTCCCTCCGCCACTGGAGACACTCTCTGCCTGCACTTCAGGTTCCTGATCAGGCTCGGGGTCGTCCAGCTCCTCGCCCCCCAACAACCTGTCAATCTCGTCTCGCTCGAGTGTCTCTCTCTCCTTGAGTGTAGTGGCGAGCAACTCCAGCTTGTCCCTGTGTTCAGTCAGTATGCTTCTGGCCATCTCGAGGCACTCGTCTACAATCCTACGGACCTCTTGGTCGATGGCAGCAGCCACTTCCTCGCTGTAGTCCCGGTCTCTGGCAATATCGCGGCCCAAGAACACCTGGTCTGGATGGCCCTTGCCGAAAGTAAGAGGCCCAAGGCGTTCGCTCATGCCGTACTCGGTGACCATGGCTCGGGCGATCTTGGTTGCACGCTCAAGGTCAGTGTATGCGCCTGTGCTCGGCTCACCGAGCACCAATTCCTCGGCGACTCTGCCTCCAAGCAGCATCGCCACGTCGTTCATCATCTGCGATTTGGTGCGAAGCCGCCGGTCCTCCTCAGGAAGCTGCAGCGTGTAACCACCGGCCCTGCCTCTTGGGATTATGCTGACCTTGTGAACAGGATCAGCGCCCGGAAGCATCTTGCCGACCAACGCATGCCCGCTCTCATGGTAGGCGACGATATCCTTCTCCTTGTCGCTAACTACAGAGCTCTTGCGCTGAGGCCCTGCAATGACCCGCTCAATCGCCTCTTCTGCATGAGCCATGGCAATCTGTTTGCTGCCAAACCTTGCAGCCAACAGAGCGGCCTCGTTCAGGACGTTCTGCAGATCAGCTCCTGTGAAGCCCGGTGTTCTCCTCGCCAGGATGTTGAGATCGACGTCACTGGCAAGCGGTTTGTTGCGCGCGTGTATCTTGAGGATGGCCTCTCTGCCTCGGACGTCCGGGATATCGACAACGATCTGCCTGTCAAACCGTCCCGGCCTGAGCAGAGCTGGGTCGAGCACATCCGGCCTGTTGGTTGCCGCAAGGATGATGATGCCGGAGTTGACCTCAAAACCATCCATCTCGACGAGTAGCTGGTTCAAGGTCTGCTCTCGTTCGTCGTGTCCACCGCCCAGGCCTGCTCCCCGCTGCCTTCCGACAGCGTCAATCTCGTCTATGAAGACGATACACGGAGCGTTCTTTTTGGCCTGGTCAAACAAGTCTCTGACCCTCGATGCGCCGACGCCAACGAACATCTCGACGAAATCCGAACCACTAATTATGAAGAACGGAACATCGGCTTCGCCTGCCACAGCCCTCGCGAGATACGTCTTTCCTGTCCCAGGAGGTCCGACCAGCAGGATGCCCTTAGGTATCCGGGCTCCCATATCTGCGAACCGCTTAGGGTTCTTGAGGAACTCAACTATCTCTGCGAGCTCCTCCTTGGCTTCGTCTACACCGGCCACGTCGTCGAACGTGATCCGCTCCTTAGCCTGCCCGTGTAGCCTCGCCCTGCTCTTGCCAAAGGACATCGCCCGGCTGCCGCCGCCCTGCACTTGGTTCAGGAAGAACACAAAGAACGCTATCATAAGCAGCAGCGGAAGCAGACTTGGCAGCAGAGTCATCCACCATGGAGGTGTAGGCTCCGGTTCAGATATCAATCGAAGCCCAGAGACTTTGGCACGCTCGCTCGGGTTGGCGAGCATTCTATGGTATTCCTCAATGATCATGCTAGTATCTGCGGTTCTCGTCTTGAACGCGACACTTTCTCTGCTCATAGGCAGTTTGTACACGCCTTTGATCTGCTCTTTGCCTACGAGGGTCACTTCGAGCATGTAGCCGTTCTGGAAATACTCCCAAAACTCATCGTATCGAATTGTCCTATACTGCTGTTGAGGCTGCCACAGATAAGTCGCTGTGGTAAACACTATCAGCCCCAAGAGAAGCCACAAACCTAGGCTTCTGAGGGTCCTATTCAAAAGCGAGCTCCTCCTTCCCGCTCAAAAAAAAAGAGGGGCGTACTACGTCCTTCGTCAGAATACCAACATTATACCACAGTAGTATTGCAGTTACAAATCCGACGTGCGCATCAACCCCCATAGCATAAAACGTCTTTGACACTTGTCATTCACCCCAACATCGGCTCCAAAGACAACCGGAGCACATTGCGGGTCTTCCTAGTTACCTTGACGCTTTCGGCTAGTCTTAGTTCCCCGATCCAGGCAATTTGTTCCCTGTCTCGTCCATACACGACCAGTGGGATCTTGTCCCTGATTTCTTGCTTGATCTTATTGTCGATGAAAAACTCTTTTAGCTTTTTTGTTCCTTTCATCCCAAGAGGTCTAAACCTATCTCCGTCACGCCTGTTTCTCACAGCCAGTCCATCACGAACGACATCGTAGTCCATATAAGCCACGCTGCGGTCGCCACTCTTGTGCCTATCGCCAAGCTCCTCGATTGGGAACACATCCGCTACGATCACACTAGAGGTGTACGGAACGACAGTAAATCCCGGGACAGCGATCGTCTTCTTGTACTTGGGCACCTTCAGAGACGCCAACATGCTGGCCAGAGTAAACTCTACCACCCCGTAGCGTTTCCTTACAATCGCACCTCCGGGCAGGCTCAAACTGCCGGACCTGTTGTCAGTACGGATGAGATCGAGCACGTCCTCTACATGGGTTGAGTAGATATCCGTGCGTTCGCCGCGAATCTTCTCGATAGCAAGCAGTATAGCACGTCTCGCAAGCGACGGATGGGCCTGCGCGAGAGCGTCCAGTTCAACCTCGAGGACTCCGTCTGCAAACCTGGAATGACTATCAAGGAGCTGTCCGGCGAGCCCGTCGATGAAGTCGTTCTCGTCAGCCATAAACGCCGACATGTTGGTGACGGTCTCGCTGAGGTTAGGATTGTACTCTAGAAGGCGTGGGATGAGATCCAGCCTAACCCGGTTTCTGACATACTGATCAGAAAGGTTGGTTCGGTCAATGCGAAACTTGATGCCTTCTTGCCTGCAATACGACTCAATCTCCTGCCTGGAACACTGTAGCAGCGGCCGAGTCACCTTTCCGGACCATGTGTGGCTCTTGTGCTCCCGCACGGGCCTTATCCCTGTAAGCCCTCTGAGCCCAGAACCTCGCAAGAACCGCATGACAATAGTCTCGAGATTGTCGTCCCTGTGATGAGCCAATGCAATGCTCGTGCACCTGAGGGAGGCTGCAGCCGCTGCAGCTAGACGATAGCGGACCAGCCTGGCAGCTTCCTCCGGAGACAGCTTGGCCTCCTCTGCGAACGCAGGGACGTCATAACTCTCGGCTACCAGTTGCACACCCAGTGAAGCGCAGTAGCTGCGAACTGCCTCAGCATCCTGCCGCGATTCCTCGCCCCTGAACATGTGATCAAGATGGAACGCGCAAACGCCTATTGACAGCTGTTCACGAGTCGTCCAGAGAGCGTGCAGGAGCGCCATAGAATCCGGCCCTCCAGACACAGCCACCAGCACCTTTTCCCCGGGCCCAAACATATCATACTTGCGTATAGTAGAAAGCATCTTCTGAACGAGCATGGATTCGTTCACCGATCCCGTCACATTATACCACCGACTGGCATGCTTGGTCTATCTTGAACGTAGTGGACGGACTCGTATTCATAAGATCTTCCCTAGCGTATGCGGTCTCTTGCAGAAGACGAGGAAATCTCTCATCTTATGTAGGGTTACGCTTACGGGCAGGGCACAATATCAGCGCGTGTGCATCCGTGATTTGAAAGTCACGTCAATGCTGGTTGATCTCTCAATCCCTGCTCGAGAAGCGGACTGTCCTGATTGAGGCTCTTGAAATCGGGAAACATATGGCATGGAGGGATATACATCAACTACTTAGGCTACATAGCTATGCTTGTCGTCTTAGGCGTTGTTTACCAAACACTGACTTATGCGAGGCGAGTGCTCTCGGAAGGAAATCCTATAGGTGCAGCAGGGATCTGCGTCGTCTGCGCGCTGGCTACCGCACTTGCGGTGTACCAGCTTTTCCTCAAGTAATTCCTCTACGCAGACATCCCGCGCCTGCGTATGCGAAAATCCACTTCGACAAAGAACTCAAGTTCAGGGAAGATCGATTCCCACCGACTCTTTATTTCTTTCCACCTGGCAGCAGGCATAGAACGCCTGAAGAGCTCCGCAAGCCCGAGGACGTCTGCACCTGCACTCTGTACTCTATGGATCGCGTGAGTTATCTCTCGCTGTACAAACCTGCTCAAGTCCGTGTTAACCGCCCCTATCTGCTCCGAAGTCAAGCCAGCGCCGTTCACCTCGAGCTCCATGATATCCGCCTCGCCTATGACCGACACTAACACTTTGCTGTCCTCTATGCGCTGACTGTCAACGTCAATGCGTATCTTGGGTCGATTTCTGAGGACTCTGATGCCCATCGAGCCCACGTACTCACCTGGATTCTCCAGGAAAACAATGGTCTCACCCACCTTGCCCAACACCCATAATATGCCTCTGGTCTCTGTAGCAGTCAGTTCTGTAATCAGTCTTCGGCTGCTCACTACACCTGAGCCCTCGATTCTGAGGAGCTTCTGAGGCTTGTCCTGACTGCTATATATGCTCGACTCATCGACCTTGATCATAGGAACAAGCTTCGCACCCATGCCAAGCTCGAGCATAGAGCCGAACTCTGCAACCATCACCTGCGAACTTGTAGAGTGAGTAGAGACAAACTCTGTAAGCTGTTGTATGTACATCGCGCTGCCCGGTTGAGTCGGGAACTCTGTAGCAAACACGTCCTCGAGTCTGTCACTCGTGACATAGACAAATCCTCCCGGCCTGAACTCTCTCTCCCTGAGGAAGATGTCTGTTTCTCGAAACAGGCCTCGCTCTGCAAACTCGGAAGTCATGACAATCAGATCAGCATGCCCCCAAAACAACCTGTGCGGTATGACCTTCTGTAACTCAAGAATGGCTTCTGAAACAGTATTGCCCTCTGCCGAGAGCAACACCACTCGCTGCTGGCCTCCATCCCCTCCGCCGCTTTCTCCAGCTACAGCAGCAGGCACAGCCAGTTGGGCGACGAGCCTGATTGGTTTCTCCTGGCCTACGTCAAGCCCCATCGCAAGGACAAATCCGGAGACCTCGATTTCAGTCCTGCTCCAACAACCTGCAAGCGTCACTGCAGTAGAGACTGCCAACACAACTGCTAGAAACGCCCTTAGTTTATTGCGCTTGTTCACTCTGATCTCCCCTATGAAGTGCGACTGCAGCTGCGAAGGTCAACAGCGGGATGCCGTACTGGTATACCCAGCTGTACCTATCCAACAAGCCTCTAAACTCGAGAACAACTGCTATATTGTCCGGCAACACAGCCCCAAAGACGACTATAGTAGCCAAGATGTTAACGAGCGGCCTGTAGTCGTCGATGTCCAGGCTCTGCGCAAGTGCAAGTGAGCCTGCATAGAAGAAAACGCTGATCTTCAAAAATGCGGAGAACAGCCAGAGGATAACAAACAACACCTCCGCATGTTCGATGAATCCGCCAAAGCTGATTAGGCGTGCGAGGCTTAGAGTTGGGAAAAGAAGATCCACAGCTCTCTCATGGCCGAACACGCCAGTCACCGCCACGACAACTGGAAGCAGCAGTGCGAGGGCGATGGCCATGCCGATGAAGCTGGCACGCAAAGCCCCCGACTTGCGCGTTAGGTAAGGATAGAGCATGAGTATGACGATTGATTCACCTACATATGTGGAAGCGACCAAGGCTGTTGACAAGACGGGGCCTAATCCCGGCTCAAAGAGGGGTTCCAAGCGGCCCAGATCTATTAGGGGCACCACTCCGAGCACAATCAATACAGCCGCAAGCGCAATGGGCACTATAAACATCTGGCCAAGCTGAGCAATCGACCGCAGGCCAGCGTGAGACTCATAGACGAGGAGCACAACAAGCACAGCAAGGATTGCGCTAATGGGAGTCTCAGGCAACAAAGGAATGGCAATAGTCTGCGCGAAGACTCTCGTGTTCAAGATGCACAATCCTATCAAGTAGGCAGAGAAGCTCAAACTCAACAGCTTCCCCAACCATCTGCCGAAGACGAGAGCGAAGTATTCGGCCAGGGTCTTGGTAGGAAATCTACTTGCTAGACGGATAAACAGTGCCATACCGACTGCTCCTATTCCCCACCCAATGAGCAAAGAAATCCATGCAGAGTTCTCTGCCCCGCTTGCCAAGACGCGAGGTATGGACTGCACCTCAGCACCCATGATTGTTATGGCTATCACTACGGACAATTGGCTAGTGCTGATTCGCTCCTGTTTCACTCGCTGTCTCCACCAGCCTGGCTCTGTTTTCCTTTGTTAGGAGGTGGCACCTGCCGCCTTAACCGCAAAGGCCTCAAGTACCGGGGACGGAACCTCATCATCCAAAGCGGCGCTCGGACGACAACATCCTTGTAGTCTACGGGCTCACTGAGAAACGGGCTTAGATATGGGACTCCGAGGGAGGTCAGCTGCGTGAGATGGATGGCAATGGCGGTCACTCCGGCTGCGACTCCATACAGCCCGATGACAGCAGCAGCGAGCATCAGTGGAAATCTGAGAAGCCTTATTGCCATCCCACCCGAGTGATAGGGAGTAGCAAATGACGCGAGAGCCGTGAGCGCCACTACAATCACCATGATCGGGCTGACTAAATTGGCCTGTACAGCCGCGTCGCCGAGCAGAAGTGCGCCAACGATTCCCACTGTCTGACCCACAGGGCTGGGCAGGCGCACACCAGCCTCTCTGATTAGCTCAAGCGAGATTTCCATCAAGAACGCCTCGACTAGGGCTGGAAATGGCACTCTCTGACGAGTCGACGCAAACGCCAACGCCAGAGAGGTCGGGATCATCTCATGGTGAAAGGTAACCAGCGCTATATAGATCGCAGGAAGCAGCAAGGACACGAATACAGCGCCTATTCTCAGGACCCTCCGGGCTGAACCGAACAAAAAACGCTCATAGTAGTCCTCTGTTGACTCATAAATGTCGGTTATAAATGACGGCATGATCAAAGCAATCGGCGTACCGTCGACCAATATACCTATTTGCCCCTCTGCCAGAGCGGCTGCAAGTCTGTCAGGGCGCTCCGTGGTCAGGACTTGGGGAAACGGTGACCATGGGTTGTCTTCGATGAACTGCTCGATATAGCCGGCTTCTGGGAGATAGTCAATGACGATCTCAGAGATCCTTCGCTTAGCTTCCTCTACAAGCCGTTTGTTTGTGAGCCCTTCGATGTAGACCACAAACACGTCTGTCTCAGAGAGAGTCCCAATCTTCATTGGATCCATTCTCAGTGCTGGGGTCCGAATTCTACGGCGCAAGAGCGCAGTGTTGTACCGAACAACCTCAGAGAACCCCTCTTTCGGGCCTCTGATTGTCACCTCTGACTGAGGTTCTTGGATGCCGCGGTTCGCCCACGACTTCACTTCTGTAACAATCGCCTCTGCAACCCCGTCTATGAGTATTGCAGACTCGCCGGTCATAACAAGGTCGACCATCTCATCGAACGAGTCTATACGTTTGAACTGCGAGGTGGCGAGTAGGTAGTTGACTACGTAATCTACTACGCCTCTCGAGTCCACGTCGTCGCGGTTTTCGCATTCTGGGCAATACTCGGCGGAGAAAAGCTGCATCGGCTGAATGATTGAGAGATTGAGCGTCTGACGGTCCGCAAGGCCTTCCACAAAAAAAAGCGCGGCCCTAAAGCCGCGGCCAACCGGTATCTTGAACTCCCGGACTATGATATCAGTATTGTCAGGTCCGCACACCTGACGTATACGCTCGATATTCTCAGACAGATCTTGGCTTATCGGCGTCTTGCCCTTATCCTGCCCCTGAGTAGGCTTGCTTGTAGTGCCTTCCAGGATCCCCTTCGGCTTGATAAATCTTGGCATCACGTACATCCTTTCGGGGCACTTCAGGTCCAACTGAGGTGTTCATTGATAATGTACCCCGAAAGAGCGCGTGCCAATCACTTGGCGCACTGCTGTCTGTATTCGCGATAGATCGCATCCAGCAAGTCGATGCTGCGCTTTCCTTCTTCCCCGGTGACTAGCGGGGCACGGTCGTTGATTACAGAGTCAAGGAAGTCCTCAATCAACCTCGGATGACTGCTGCCGTAATAAGACTTGGCAGCCGTCACAAGGTCACTGTCCTCTTCTTCAAGGCTGTAAGTGTCTCCGGTAATCGTCTTAAAGTAAGTCAGCTTGTCCCCTTCGATCACTGCCGAGCCATTGGTTCCAGTGACTTCAATCCTCACATCAAACCCTGGATATGAGCACGTAGAAGCAAAGAAGTTCCCTATCGCACCCGATGAGAACTTCATTGATATAGAGGCAACGTCTTCTACTTCGATAGAAGAATGCCCGAGCCTGTCCAGGGTTGCCGAGAAACTGCGAACATCGCCGGCGAAGTACAGAAGCAGGTCCAGAGTATGGATCGCCTGGTTGATAAGCACCCCGCCGCCTTCTGTCTCCCACCGCCCGCGCCAAGGGCTCTCGGTGTAGTACTCTTCAGGCCTATACCAACTGACGTTGCCGGTAACACTGATCAGATCCCCCAAGACTCCTCGTTCAATGGCGCGCTTGACAGCCGACGTCGCAGGGTTAAACCTGTTTTGGAAGCATACTGCAAGACGAACGCCTGCTTCTTTGCAGGCAGTAACAGCCATTGAAGCAGTTGCCGAGTCAGTTGCCAGCGGTTTTTCGACCAATACGTGTTTTCCATGCCTAGCTGCATCTACAACCATAGGAGAGTGCAAGTAGTGCGGGGTGCATATGAACACCGCATCTATGTCGCTTCGCTCGAGCACCTTTGTGTAATCATCATACCAGCTTTCTGCCTTGTACTTCTCTGCCAGGGTGCGAGCTCTCTCCGGCACTATGTCCACTGTAGCAACCAACTGCGCTCGCTCTGATCGGCTAAGAGCCTCTGCATGCACCGGGCCAATAACCCCGCAGCCAACTACCGCACACCTTACCTTTTTCACTGGCAGTCACCTCCTGGAACCCAGAACTAGCGATATCTAGTTGCCGTGCAGCAGTGTTCACTTGGAGTTGGCGTCTTCGATCAACAGATCTAGGCTCAGGTCCAGGGAGGAGTATGAGTGCGTTAGAGCACCCATAGATATGACATCAACGCCTGTGGCTGCAACCGCCTCGATCGTGTCACAGGTCATGCCACCAGACGCCTCAACAAGGGCCCGCCCATCAATCAGCTTCACCATCTCGGCAATCTCAGACACACTCATGTTGTCCAGCATAATCACATCCGCGCCTGCTTCAAGAGCCTGCTCGACCTCGCTTTGGGTCTCCGCCTCCACCTCAATGCGCAGCGAGTGAGGCAATCTCTTTCGCGCTCTGCGCACCGCTTCGACCAGACTGCCGGCTACTGCGATGTGGTTGTCCTTGATGAGCACTCCATCAAACAACCCAAAGCGATGGTTGCGCCCGCCGCCACATCGAACCGCGTATTTTTCGAGCACTCGAAGTCCCGGCGTCGTCTTGCGGGTGTCGACTATTACTACATCGTAGTCTCGAACCCTTTCCACAGCTCTCGCAGTTAGCGTCGCGATTCCGCTCATTCGCTGAAGGAAATTTAGGCTTACTCGCTCTGCTTTGAGAATCGAGCGCGCAGGCCCGATAACTCGAGCAAATACGTCTCCCTTCTTGACGGAGTCTCCGTCGCATACGAGTGCCTCAAAGACAACTGTATCGTCGATCTTCTTGAAGACTCTCTGTGCGACCGGAAGCCCACAGATGATTCCGGGCTGCTTGCAACGGAACTCACCGACAGCTCTAGTATCGCGGTCAACTATTGCCTCAGTCGTTAGGTCTCCAAATCCCACGTCCTCTAGCAAAGCGTATTCGACCACTCTGTCAAGAACCATTGGCTCTATGTCAATTATCAGATCTTTCACAAATCAGTCATCCTCCTCAAGACGATTCGCTTCTGCCATTCGTCGCTGCTGCTTGGGTAGTCAGTCCTGTAGTGACTGCCGCGGCTTTCAGTTCGCTCGAGTGCGGCCCTAGCCATAAGCCACGAAACAAGAAGCATGTCCCTTAGTTCCAGGTAGTCATGGAGACCACTCGAGCAGACAGGACTGTCCGACAGGCGGGCGCTTATTCGGTCGAGTTCGGCCAATGCAGTCTCCAATTGGCATTCTGACCGCGATAACCCAACGCAGTCCCACATCACCTGCCGCATTCGCTCAGTTAGGTCCGGCACTTTGGATGAGCTGCGCGCGTCAGTAGACCATTCCTTGGACCTTGGCTGCTGGATCTGCTCAAGGCTGGGGGGCAACTCCACCTCGAGCTCAACAGCAGATTTGAGGAGATCAAGGTCGCTTGACAGCGGGCGCCAAGGCTGTTCGTCAAGATAAGCCTGTACAGCCCTATACGCAAAAACGAGTGCATCCAGCAGGGAATTGCTCGCAAGCCTGTTGGCTCCATGCACCCCGGTGCACGCGACCTCTCCACATGCATAAAGGCCCGGTATGTCCGTGCGCCCCATCAGGTCGGTGGCGATTCCGCCCATCATGTAGTGTGCAGCAGGAGCTACGGGGATCAGATCTCGCGTCATATCAAGCCCATGTTCAAGAAGTGTGCGGTAGATGGTGGGGAATCGTTTGATCAGGCCTTCTCTGGACAGGCTGGTCAGATCGAGGAACACGCAATCGTCACCCAGCCGTGACATCTCGCTGACAATGGAGCGAGCTACCACGTCCCTCGGAGCGAGTTCTGCCATTTCGTGATACTGAGGCATGAACCTCTCGCCCCTGCTGTTGACAAGCTTCCCGCCCTCTCCTCTCACCGCCTCGGAGATCAAGAAGGAAGGCCTGAGCCCCGGCCTGTAAAAAGCGGTGGGATGGAACTGGAGGAACTCCATGTCAGCCACTCTAGCGCCCGCTCTGACGGCCATGGCAATTCCGTCGCCTGTAGCTGACGGTGGATTGGTGGTGTGCTTGTAGATCTGCCCGACTCCACCGGAAGCCAGCACTACTGCATCTGCGCGAAGCCGCAACACACTCCCGCTGGAGTAGTCAAATGCGACTGCACCTACACACTCTCTGCTGCCCGACAGGATCAAGTCAACTACACGGCATTGCTCTAGGACTGTAATCTGCGGGTTTTGTCTCACTAGACGTATAAGGGTCAATGCGATCTCTCGCCCGGTAGCATCGCCTCGAGCGTGCAAGACCCTGCGCATCCTATGAGCGCCTTCACGAGTCAAGGCAAGGGAATCTCCATCGCGATCAAAGTGAACTCCCAAACTCAAGAGGTCCAGTACCCTGTCAACGCCCTCGTTTACAGTCACTGTGACTGCGTCAAGCGCGCTCATTCCGGCACCCGCAGCCAGGGTGTCTTCGATGTGCAGTTCTCTTGAGTCCATCCGGCTTATGGCAGCGGCTATGCCACCTTGGGCGTAGTATGTATTACTGAGGGTCAGGTCCCTCTTTGTCACAAGCAGCACCGAACCTTTGCGGGCAGCCTTCAGTGCTGCATAAAGACCGGCGACTCCGCTCCCGATCACCAAGAGGCCTGCGCGACGCTCCTCGATTGGTGTTCCCAGGCCTCTGAGAATCGAGCAGCCCTCTTGTCCTGCGCCGTCACCCAATCTCTATCATCCTCTCCAAAGCCCTCACTGCTCTCTGCCGAACATCTCCATCCACCGTGATCCTCGGCGTAAGCGAAGCCAGTGAATCCCTGACATGAGTGAGGGTGGTCCGCTTCATATTGGGACATACCAACCTGGGTGATAGAAGATAGAACTGCTTATCCGGATTCGCCTTTTTGAGCTGGTGAAGCATACCCATCTCAGTCCCGATGATCAGTGTCTTGGCATCAGTCTGCTTGGCGAAGTCCAGCATCTGAGCAGTGCTTCCGACGAAGTCGGCCATCTCTGCAACCTCTGGCCTGACTTCCGGATGTACAACGACGAGAGCTTCCGGATGAGCAGCCCTTGCTTTGATCACATCATCGGTCTGCAGTCTGTGATGTGTAGGGCAGTATCCCGGCCAAGGGATGATCTCCTTGTCCACTCTCGCGGCCACGTACGCAGCCAGGTTTTGGTCTGGGACAAAGATCACTCGTTTTTCCTCTAGGGACTGGACCACGCGCACAGCGTTTGCAGAGGTGCAGCATATGTCGCTCTCAGCCTTGACTGCAGCCGAGGTGTTGACATAGCTGACTACTGCCGCGTCAGGGTGCTTCTCGCGCATCGCCCTGACCGACTCGGCATCTGCCATGTCTGCCAGAGGGCACCCGGCGTCAATAGCAGGCAACAGGACCGTCTTGTCTGGAGACAATATCGCCGCACTTTCTGCCATAAAATGGACTCCACAGAACACAATCACGCTCTGTGGCACTTTGGCCGCGGCTCGTGCAAGTGCGAGCGAATCACCGACGATGTCGGCTATATCCTGTACCTCGGGATTCTGGTAATTATGTGCAATAATGATAGCATCGCGCTCTGCTTTCAGCCTGCGAATCTCTTCTACTAGATCATTGTGAATCTCACTCATCTAAGCCTCTCCTAGCACGCATAACCTAGATAGCTGACAGTCTCAAGCTAACCTCATTCTAAGCGCTCGGAAAGAACGTTGTCAACCGGCGGCTCCCTCCATAAACATCATTGCGTTCATAAACTCGTCCTGGAACGTCGGGTCATTGCCGAGTTCGATGTAGATGGCACTAGCAGCAAGCCTGTCCGCTCTGTCTAGCAGTTCTTCAGAGAGCAGTGCCATCTTGGCACCGGTTCCGGCAGCGTTGCCAAGTGGAACGATTCGCTCCTCGTCGATTCCGGGAAGCATCCCTATGCGAACAGCTGCAGTCTTGTTGATGTAGTTGCCGAACGCGCCTGCCAGAAAGACAGTGTCGATTTCACTGCACGATATCCCTGCTCTCTTGCAGAGAATCGAAAACCCGGCTGCTATTGCGCCCTTGGCCAACTGCAACTGGCGAACGTCTGACTGAAACAGCGATATCTCGCGCTCTGAGTTGCTAAAGAGAACAAACCTGACGCCTCGTTCGTCCTCTTTGACTCGGCTCGCCAAGGCTGGGTCAACTCTGCCAGCAAGCTCTAAAGGCGGACAAAGCCTTCCGGTAAAATCGATAATCCCAACCCTCAGAAGCTCTGCTACGGCGTCGACTAGCCCCGACCCGCATATGCCCATCGGTTCGCCCCCGTTGATTACACGAAGGCTGAGGCCTTTAGGAGATATTGCCACCGCCTCTATTGCCCCTGCGGAACCCCTCATCCCATGAACGATTTGAGCGCCCTCGAATGCGGGGCCTGCTGCAGTCGAACAAGCGAACATCTCGCGATCATGTACCAACACCAGTTCGCCGTTGGTGCCGAGATCGAGCAGGAGCGATGTTCCGCTTCTGCCATCCAGGCCTGCAGCAATAGCCGCGGCTACAGTGTCAGAACCGATGAACCCTCCAATATTAGGAAGAACAGTTATCAAGCCGTCGGGATGTATGTTCAGACCCAGTTGACTCGCCCGATCATGATACGCCCTGCCCATAACCCCGACGTACGGCATAGTAGCAAGGGAAGACGTGTCGAGCCCCAGCAGCATGTGAGTCATGCAGGTGTTGCCTGCTACCGTGCAGTGGTAGATCCTATTGGCGGCAACCCCGGCCTTTGAGGCCAGCTCATTGAGAATGTCGTTAAGTGCGGAGACTATCTCAGAACGCAAGGCCTCCCTCGACTCTACAGACTGCGAAGAGTAAGTAATGCGGGAGATCAAATCCGCCCCATGGGCAACCTGAGGATTGGTGCGCGATGCGACTGCTACTTGGCTGCCTGAGCTCAAGTCGACGAGGTACCCCACTACTGTAGTAGTGCCGATATCGAACGCGGCACCGTAGTGTTCGCCTGTAGTATCGCCGGGCTCGACTGCTATGACGCAGTCGCCAGTGTGTGCAACAGTTAACTGCCAATCCGACTTGCTCAGCGTATCGGGAAGGCTCTGGAGAGTGCCCAGGCTGACGTTTGCCTTGCGCCTGTCTACAGACGGGCGAAGCTCTGCGAGCGAATCCAGGATGCGGTCGAGGTGATACCGCTGGTCATCCATCGCAGGTGCAGGCGGGCTGACCACGTCCTTCTTGACCAAAGGCTGCGAAACCACTTGCTGCTGCATGGGGGTCCCTTCTACAAGTATGTTGCCTGCTGCAGACCCAGCGGAACTGTACGCACTAACCACGCAGTCGCCTGTCGGCACAGCCTGACACGCGAGTCTGATGCCCTGGCCAATCTCACTGCTGCTCAGATGACGTTTCTCTGTGTCAGTCAAATCAGACAACTGGCCGCTGACGCGCACCTTGCACTTGCCGCAAGTACCCCTTCCATTGCATGGAAGATCAAGGCTGATGCCGACTTCCCGCATCATCTGTGCAAGTGTCTTGCCCTCGTATTCGATTTCGAATGTATTAGGACCGATTCTAACAATCATGCTGCTTGATCTCCATAAATAAGGTAGAGACTTCCCTTGGGGAAGTCTCGCAAGTAGCCGATCAAAAGCCCCAACCGTCAGGCTTGTTAAGCAATCCCGAGCAGATCCTTTGCCAGATCAACAGCTGAGCTGGCATCCGGGGCATAGCCGTCAGCACCGATCTCATCGGCGTACTTCTGAGTTACAGGTGCGCCACCAATCATTACCTTGACCTCGTCCCTGAGCCCGTCAGCCTCAAGGCGATCTAGGGTGTCCTTCATCGCAGGCATAGTGGTGGTCAAGAGAGCAGACAAACCTATCAGCTTGGCGTTTGTCTCTTTCGCGAGCGACGAGAACTTCTCCGGTGGAACGTCGACTCCAGCGTCGATCACCTCGAAACCTGCGCCTTCGAGCATCATAGCAACAAGGTTCTTGCCGATGTCGTGCAGGTCTCCCTTGACTGTTCCAATGACGACCTTGCCTATGGGTTCCACATTGGACTCCGCCAGCAGCGGCTTAACCACAGCCAAGCCGGTCTTCATAGCCCTAGCCGCGATCAATACCTCAGGCACATATACCTCGTTCTTCTTGAACCGCTCTCCGATCACTGCCATGCCCGGTATCAGCCCCTGATTGAGGATGTCAACAGCCGATACCCCTTCTGCGACCGCACTTTCTGCGAGCTCTTTGACTTTCGCTGCGTTTCCGGCTATTAGTGCGTCCTGCATTTCCTTGAAGTCTGCCATGAATCAGTTTCCCTCCTATATCAGTTGATCATTGCAGCGGGATCAATGCAGCCCAATAGCTGCAATCAGTGTCAGTCTTGTCGCTGCATTAGGGCTGCTTGAACCGTATTGTGCATCAGCATCGCGATGGTCATCGGACCGACACCCCCAGGAACCGGTGTTATGTACCCTGCTACCTCGCGTGCTGTCTCAAACTCCACGTCGCCGACCAAGCGTCCTTCGACCCGGTTGATCCCGACATCAATGACCACTGCTCCTGGCTTGATCATGTCGCCCTTTATCAGTCCGGGCCTGCCTACAGCTACGACCAATATGTCTGCCTGCCTGCACTTGGCTGCAAGATCTACGGTCTTTGAGTGACAGACGGTCACGGTCCCGCTTTCTTGCAAGAGCAAGAGTGCTGTCGGCTTCCCGACTATGATGCTCCTGCCTACGACTACGCATTCCTTTCCCTGAACCTCAACGCCGGTGCTCTTGATCAACCTCATGACTCCTGCAGGAGTGCATGGGACAAATCCAGGCTGCCCTGCTACGAGAGATCCTAGACTTACGGCATGAAACCCGTCTACGTCCTTTCTTGGGCTTATCTCGGCTATAACTGCCTGCTCGTCGATATGGCCTGGCAGAGGAAGCTGGACCAAGATGCCGTGGATGCTTGGATCTGAGTTGAGTTGCCTTACGAGGCCTAGTAGCTCGTCCTGAGTGGTAGAGGCCGGCAAGAGATGCTGCTCCGAGTAGATGCCCAGCTCTTCGCACACCCGCTTCTTCATATTGACATAAACCGAAGATGCAGGGTCATCTCCAACCATCACAACAGCCAAACCAGGTACGAGCCCGCCAGCCTTGATCTCGCGCACTTGCTTCGCAAGATCCGAACGTATCTGCGCAGCAATAGCTTTCCCATCGATCAGAACAGCGGACATATGGCACCTCCAAAGGCACTGGAGCAGCGGAGCTACTCCTGCATTTCTATCTTACACTGAACGTCGAGCGCTTTCATCAAAATTTACTTGCGCTGATGGGTAGAAAATTGCTCAAGAGAGCTCGGTTGTAAGCTTATTGACCAAACGCCTAAACGCGTCTCCCCTATCTTTATAGCTCTTGAACATGTCAAAGCTTGCGCACGCGGGAGACAAGAGGACAGCGTCTCCTGCTTTGGCCTGTGATACCGCAAGCTCAACCGCTTCGTCAAAAGACGAGGCCTGATGCACAGATCTCAGCGTTACCTCTCTATTGGATGACTCATGCTCCTGGACTGCCTTCTCTACTGACCTTCGGATCTTGGCTGAAGCCTGGCCGACAAGCACTAGCGATCTGACCTCTCGGACAATCACCCGGCCGAGCTCGTCATAGTCCAGGTTTTTGTCGTATCCGCCTGCGATCAGCACTACGGGGCCGTCAATCGCCCTGATAGCTGCGATGGTCCTGTCCGGGCTAGTAGCGATTGAGTCGTTGTAAAAAGCTATTCCGTGCCAATGACACAGCAGCTCCAATCTGTGCTCAACGCCTCTGAAGCTGCGGATAGCCTCCCGTATGCGTTCTGCGCAAACCCCGCAAATCCTCCCCATCAGTATAGCTGCAAGACAGTTTGAAAGATTGTGTTCGCCAAGGAGCGGGATGTCGCTCCGCTTGCAGACAAGCTCAGTGGTATCTCCAGAACGATAAACCAGGTCGTCTCCAACTAGATAAGCTCCATCCGAATCCATGGGCTGCAGCCCGTAGAGCCTTGGCATTCCGCCAAACTCACCAGCCAGACTGCGAGTCCTTGGATCGTCGCAGTTGAGCACCGCGTAATCCTCTTGTGTCTGAAACCGTATGATATTCTCTTTAGCCCGGTAGTACTCATCGAGGCTCTTGTGATGATCGAGATGATTGGGCGCGAGATTGAGGATCGCTCCTATCCACGGGCTGGAGTCTACCACCTGCAACTGGAAGCTGCTCAGCTCGAGAACAACCACAGCATCGTCGTCAATCGAATCCAATCTACTCAGTATCTCGGCACCGATGTTGCCTGCCAGGATGCATTTTCTACCCGAGTGGTTTATGATCGATGCGACCAGACTTGCTGTCGTAGTTTTTCCTGCGCTTCCGGTGATCCCGACGACAGGAGAGCCGCACACGCGAAGAAAGAGGTTGATCTCCCCGTTGATGGAGGCACCTCTTCTTACTGCCTGTTGAATCTCCGGGATGTGTGGACTCACTCCAGGAGAAATGAAAATCTCATCATACTTGTCTAAATCCTCAAGATACGAGTCGCCCAGGTGGTATTCTACGCCCAGCGCCTCAAGGCGGGCCAGCTTTCCTTTGCCCAATTGATCTGCTGAGCTCCGGTCCAACGCGACTACATCGCAGCCAACGGACCTGAGAAATTCTACAACTGACATGTTGCTGATGCCGAGCCCAACGGCTGCGATGCGCCTCTGCCGTAGACGAGCAATCTCCTGCTCAAAGACTGATGACCTGCTCAAGTGCTGTCTCTCCCTTGCAAGGCTTAACCTCAAAACTCCCGCCTAAATCTGCCGGGCGTCACCTTGACGTGTTTCTTGAAAACCCTGCTAAAATAGCTGGCGTCTGAATAGCCGACCTTCTCTGCGATCTCTGCTATAGTTAACTGCGTGTCTTTGAGAAGCTTCTTGGCCTTATCAAGTCTGACCTCAGTAAGATATGATACGAAAGTTGTTCCCAACTCATCCCTGAATAAATGGCTGAGGTAGAATGGGCTGACATGAACTGCTTCTGCCACACGGTCAAGGCTCAGGTCCGGATCATGTGCGTGTCTCTTTATGTACTTGACGGCGTTGTTTATCAGCCGGAAATGGCGCTTGTTTCTACTCTCATACACAGTGTCTAGGAACCTGTCCAGGACCTTGACCAGCCAGACCCACAACTCCTCCATGCGCCTGGCCTGTCCGAGTTCGTCAAGGTACACGAAATTGAGGCCGAGCAGTTTGTCGAGGCTCGCTCCTCCCTCAACTGCAGCCCTGGAAAGCACGACCATGAGTTCAAGAGTGCGAGCTTTCATCACCTCGAAGTCGTGCTCATCGCAATAGTCTTCATTGCAATACAAGATACTCCCGAGTATCTCATTGAGTATTTCCTTAGCCCCTGTACGGTCGCCAAGCCTGACCAGCCCGATTAGCTCGCGTTCTTTTTCAAACGGGTACCTAGGACGAGGCGGCCTATGGCTTCGGGAGTCTGTTTCATAAGAAGCGTCACCGCCACAGCTGTTGGCATACGAGTCATAGGCAGCATTGTCTGACATCCGAGGTACACCTCCATTTCCTTGTGCGCTGACTACGCTTGACGGTATGAGGCACCCAACCCAATCAGCCTCATAATCCTAGCCCCGGTTCTCCTCAATAGCTCACCTGCTCTTTCAAAAGACTCCTCCAAGGTCATAGGCCCATCGGCAATAGGCACTAGAGCAGAAAACCCGAGGTCATAGAGCACTTCTGCGTCCGCTGCCACCTGGCCTGCCACTCCAACGACAGGGACATTCTGTGCGCGGGCAACCCTCGCTACACCCATCGGAGTCTTGCCGTGACTAGTCTGCGAGTCAAGCCGACCCTCGCCCGTAATGACAAGATCGCAGCCTGTAACGCGATCAGCAAGCCGGGTCGCCTCAATCACTATGTCAACACCGGGCCTCAAGGCCGCATTGAGAAACGCCAGCATACCTGCTCCAAGCCCGCCCGCAGCTCCGGCTCCACTGACGTCCTCGACGTCTTTGTGAAGCTGCTCGCGAATCACCCGTGCGTAATTCGCTAGTGCACGGTCCAGTTCCTCGATCATCTCCTCGGTGGCGCCCTTTTGCCGACCGTATACTGCAGTCGCTCCTTTTGGCCCGGTCAATGGATTGGTCACATCACATGCCACGATGATTTCAACATCTGAGAGCCGCGAGTCCATCCCAGACACATCGATGGCAGCCAAGTCCTTTAGAGCCGCGCCTCCCCTCTGGATCTCATTGCCTGATCGGTCTAGAAGCCTCGCACCAAGAGCCTGCGCCATCCCCGCGCCTCCGTCGTTAGTCGCAGACCCGCCTATACCAACTATCAATTTGGTCGCACCTGCATCGAGTGCAGCTTCGATCAGCTGTCCGGTGCCGTAAGTACTAGTGACTCTCGGATTTCTCTCGTAGTCCTTGAGCAACGGCAGTCCCGATGCAGCTGCCATCTCTATAACTGCAGTATGTCCGTCGCCCATAATGCCATACTCGGCTGTCACCGGTCTTCCTAGCGGATCCAAGACTTCAGCAGTCAAGATCTTGCCGGACGAAGCATCCACTAGAGACCTCACTGTGCCTTCGCCGCCGTCAGCCATGGGAACCACGTCTACCACTGCTTCGCTACACACAGACAGAATTCCATCTTTGAGTGCATTTCCTACCTCGAGCGCAGTCAAACACCCCTTGAACGAGTCCGGTGCAATGAGGATCCTCACGACAGCACCTCCGGTCACTGGCAGTACTTGTTGATTCCAGTATGACACATTAGATCAGAAAAGCGAAAAGAGAACAACAAAAACGGGCCTGACTCATCAATCGGCCCGAATCTCATTACAATCATATCCATATGCCAATGGCTGGGGCGGCAGGATTCGAACCTGCGCATCCAGGATCCAAAGTCCCGTGCCTTACCGCTTGGCTACGCCCCATCTCCGAACTCATCGAGAGTATAGCACGAACGAATTCGGAGTGTCAAGGCAGCCAGCAGGAGCTGGTGGTCCTGTACCAATACGACTGTCTGCGCTCACACTGTCCTCTACGACTCATCCGCCTCGCTCGCAGCTGATTCGTAGTGCTGAAGGATCGCGTTCTGAATCAGCTCTCGGCACTCTGAGTTAATAGGGTGCGCGATATCTCTGAACTCTCCCGTCGGAGTCTTGCGGCTCGGCATAGCAACGAACAATCCGTTGTGGCCCTCTATGACCCTTATGTCCCTGACCACGAACATATTGTCGAACGTGATTGACGCTATTGCCTTCATCCTGCCTTCAGACTCAACCCTTCGAACCCGGACATCTGTGATGTGCATTAGTCTAACCACCCTTCCTCACTGATGCTTGTCTGAGTGTACTTTCCTAAATTCTACATTTATCGTAAATTTCCTTCTTACGTGAGAAAGGATTTTATATCAGACATCACATCTGTTGACTAGTATCTCTTGAACTCGAGAGTAATCCTTGGGTTTATCGACATCAACACCTACTCCGGGGTAATCAGAAATGACAGCTCTGCCCTTTAAGCCGAGCACATTGTAAACACGCTGCTCAATATCAAAGATCGAAAGCTGCCGGAATAGGTACTTGACAATGCACCGGAAACCAAGGAGCATCCCCAACTCGAGTGGTTTTTTTCTGAGTGAGATGACTCGATCGATCACATCGCTGTACTTGTCAAAGATGTCCGAGTCCAGTAGCAACATATTGCCGCCGGTGAACGTACCGTCCTTTATAGTCACATACGTGCGTGAGATGTCCTCAAAAGCCAACTCGACAACCTCTCTGCGCACGATTGAGTAATAGACCTGAACACTGTCATCTTGGCACCGGGAGACGAAGTCATCGACAGCTTCGCCTGTCAACAGCGGAACGTCTGCAGTGACGATTAGTACCTTTTGCGGTGATTGGAACCTCGAGAGTCCCCGCTTCACGTTGTTTAGGATCGTATCACAGGAATCCACGAACACGAGATCCTGTCCGCAAATCCGAGATCTCAGCTCCTTAGAAGGCCCGATGACCGCGATCTCGCCGACTGACCTTGACTCTCTAAGCGCATCCAACACCCACTGGATCATGGGACGGCCCGCCACAGGTATCAACGCTTCGAGCAGCTCGTCGCTGACGGTACTGAGAGGCTGCTTGTTCAATGCTCCTGCCAAGACAATTGCGTCAACAGTCACTTGGACCACCTCACGTCATGAAATCCGGTAGCCGTATCTTGTTCATCCAGATGTTTCTGAGGTGGCTGAGCTGCTCTCGCTAGTCTTTTTCTTCCCACGTCGCTGCTCCGACATAAGCTTCATCAATGCGTTTCTCGCTGCCTCAATATGCTCCTCAGCTCGCTTGCGCGCGGCACCCGGATCTCTCTCTGCAATCGCGTCCACGATCTGCACGTGTTCGTGCACGGCAATTGCCAAACGGCCTGGATACGCCAGCGACTGAGTGCGAAATCTGAGTATCTGCTCCCTCAGGTTGCTGATAATCTGAGTCAGTCGCTGATTTCTGCTCGCTTCGTAGATAACTTCATGGAACTCTATGTCGAGCTCCACTGCCTTGTCTGCATCGCCTTTGTCAAGGCAGTCTGAGGTTCTCGCAATCACACGTTCGAGCTGCTCAATTTCCTCGTCTGTAGCTCTCTCGGCTGCTAAGCCGGCAGCCAATCCCTCCAACGCACCGCGAATCTCAAACGCATCCGCTATGTCTTTGAGTGAGAGTTGTGCAACATACGCGCCCCTGCGAGGGATCATCACGACAAATCCCTCAAGTTCAAGACGCCTGATAGCTTCCCGCACAGGCGTGCGGCTCACACCCATAGCCTCTGCGAGCTGCACCTCCATAAGACGGTCGCCAGGCTCCAATCTGCGCTCAATAATCGCATTTCTCAGCGCCTCGAACACTATCTCTCGAAGCGGGCGGTAACTGTCTATCTCTATTGGTATCTTCAACTCACTCATCAACTTCACTCCCTCTTCAACAGCATACCAGAAGAGGCTCTCGTATACGTCACCGTGCACTCATCAAAGACACTCGATACTTCCTGAGCTATGCTCTTGGCCTCCAACTCACTTGATACTATACCAAACACGCTCGGCCCACTGCCGGACATAGTCGCTCCCAGCGCTCCGCATTCGAGCAAAAAGCCGGCCGCCTGCTCTACTACAGGGTGAAGCGACGCCGCTATGGGATAGAACGCGTTGCTCATAGCTGCTGCTATACCGGGCAGATCGTTCTTGCTGATGGCCCGCTCGATGGCGCTGATGTCCGACTTAGTGCAGCCGCGGCCCGGCCATGTATCAAGCAAACGATACATCTCTGCGGTGGATACCTCAATCGGCGGGATAACAAGGACTACCCAGAAGTTGGATGGAGACGGTAGTTGTATCAGGCGGTCGCCTATTCCCTCAGCTCTGGCAGTGCCGCAACGGATGCAGAAAGGCACGTCTGCGCCAAGCCTGCTGCCCAGCTCCTCCATCTCCTGGCGGCTAAGGCCGAGGCCAAGCAGCTCGTTGAGGCCAACGATAGCTCCTGCAGCGTCGGAGCTTCCTCCGCCCAGCCCTGATGCAGCAGGCACGCGCTTGTGCAGGTGGATCGTGATCGCGGCACGGATCCCGCATGCCTGTAGGACGAGCTCGGCTGCTCGCACTGCAAGATTGGACCTGTCAGTCGGAGCATCATGCCCTGTGACTGTCAAGGTCACACTGGAGCCTGCTGCACCCGTGATGTCCAAACATGACATGACAAGGTCGTCGCCCAGCTCCAGTGACTGCATGACAGACCGTATTTCATGGTACCCGTCAGGCCTTCGCTCCAGGACATCCAGGAAAAGATTGATCTTGGAGCAGGTCCTGACTCTGACCTTGGTATTCTGTGAGAGACGATCCATGGTGCCTACTTAACTGCTGAACAGGCCTTTGACAAAATTGACGACAGAACGCCAGATTCTCACGTGGACAGCCGCCTTTGGAACGTCCTCGGCTGCGTACACCGGGACGCTGTTGGCCTCGTTTTCACCGACAAAGGCTACAAAGCGGCCTACCACAGTACCCTTCTCAATGGGAGCCTGGACTTCTTCCTGAATAATCCGGGTGCTCACCTGATCTCTCTTTGTGACCTCGACAAGAAACGTCAGATCGCCTGCTGCCACAGCATCGACAGTAAGGCTTACGCCGTCCTTTACCTCTACCTTGCCTACGACGTCGCCCTCGCTTGCAGGATTTAGCCTATCAAAAGCCTTGAAGCCATATTCCACTAGCTCTCTCGCCTTTTGCCACCTGCTGTCATCAGACTGATAGCCCATTACAACCGCTATCCTGTGCTCGTCTCCACGTGAAGCAGTGGCAGAAAGGCAGTATCCAGCATTTTGAGTGTGTCCGGTCTTCATGCCAGTGAGACCGTCCAACTGGCCTAGCAGTTTGTTTGTGTTGTAAATGGTCGTCTTACCATCCCGAATGGTCGTGTACCTCTTGGAGGTCCAGTCCAAAACTGAAGGATAGCGCAACACGAGTTCCCTGGTCATGATAGCCAAATCATAAGCCGAAGAGTAATGGCCGTCCTCTGGAAGGCCGTTCGTGTTTGTGAAGCGGGTATCTTTCAGGCCCAACCTCTCGGCTTCCTTGTTCATAAGTGTGACAAAAACCTCTTCTGTGCCGGCCAAGTGTTCTGCGACCGCGACACAAGCGTCGTTGGCAGAAGCGATGGCAATGGCTTTCATAAGGTCCTCGAGGCTTATGCGTTCGCCTTCAGCCAAGTAGATCTGACTTCCGCCTATACCTGCGGCTTTCTTGCTGACACGGACAATATCATCGAGCGATCCCTTGCCCTGTTCGATCGCCTCCATCGCAACAAGCATTGTCATGACCTTGGTCACGCTTGCAGGAGCACGCCTGACATGGGCTCCGTCCTCAGCCAACACCTGGCCCGAGACGGTGTCTATCAGTATATAGGTGGGATCGAACGGCGTATCGCCTTGGGCCAGCGATATCCCTAGACTCGTTGTCACCACCATAATGGCAGTGAGTAAGGCAGTTAAAGCGCCCTTTCGCATTAATTTCAAACCTCCAACATAGCTTTCTACAGATATTCAGCGAGTGCTCGCCTATTCCTCCTTCGAAATGCTGGCACAGCGCAGTCCTGAAGGAAACGTAAGGGCCCTGTGGAATGATACCAAAGAGCGCAATATCAGCAATGATAGGGATAACAGGAGCGCACCGTCAAGACGGTAGCCGCTCATACCTAACTGGAGGCAGACACTAATGAGAATCCGCTGTAACTACACTGATCACGCAGACCTGGCTATCAAGAGGCTGGAAAAGGGTGTCTTGCTCGTGTCCCAGCACGAGGGGAAGACAAACGTGATGGCTATGGCATGGGGATTCCCCGGGTTTATGTGGAGCAAACCCGTGTTCATAGCTCCAGTGCGAACTTCCCGCTTTACGCATGACCTCATCGAAGGCTCAGGTGAGTTCGTAGTATGCATACAACCGGAAACCATGGACGACATCATGATGCGCACAGGCTCGTGCAGTGGCAGAGATGTCGACAAACTCAAGGAGCTAAACCTTGAGACGTTCAACGTTCCGGAAGTAAGCGTTCCCGGTATCGAGGGATCACTGCTTACATATGCCTGCAAAGTTATACACAAAGCGTCTGCAGAGCCTTTGAGCAACCACACCCTGTTCTTTGGCCACGTCCTGGGAGTGTACGCTGACAAATCATTGGGCTAAAGTCAATCTTCAGGTCGGGCAGTCGCATCCTCAATCACCGGAAGTACTGTTGGCGCATGCGTTACCGGGTCGGTGTACACTACGACCTTTATCCCGTAGACGTCAGAAAGCAGCTCCGGCGTAAAGACCTCGTGAACCGGGCCGTCAGCCACTATCATTCCCTCCTTGAGCAGTACGACCCTCGTACAGTACCTGGCTGCCAATGCGAGGTCGTGAATGGCGATTATGGCGCAGCCACCATTCATGACGAACTCGCGCACAACTGCGAATATGAGTTCCTGGTGCCTGAGATCGAGGCTGGCGGTAGGCTCGTCTAGAAGCATGATGGGCGTGGTTTGCGCCAGTGTTTTGGCCATTGAGATCAGTTGCGCTTCGCCTCCGGAGATGGACGTTACGCGCCTGCCTACAAGGCCAAGCGTATCGGTCTTGCGCATGGACTCCCACACGATGCCCCAGTCCTCCTCCGACTCGCTCTCAAAGCGCGACAGGTAAGGATGCCTGCCCATCATCACGACCTCTTCTGTAGAGAATGCGAAGTCAAGCAACAGGTTTTGGGGCATAAGTGCAGCCGCTCTTGCGATCTGCCTAGGGCTCATAGACGAGATGTCCTCTCCAAACAGCATCCCGCTGCCTGATACAGGCGAAGGGCACTTGATAATCGACTTGAGCAGTGTGGACTTCCCTGCTCCGTTCGGCCCGACCAATCCCACGAGCTCGCCTCTGCTTGCAGACAGGCTGATATCTGACAAAATGCGGCGCCCTCCGAGATCAACGGACCACTGCTTCAACTCGATTGCCGAGCGAGTTGAGCCGCCCCGACCTACCGGGTTGGGACCTACTCGGTTGGTTGTGCCTGTGTGATTCCAAGTACCCATGGGCTATATCATCCCTCTCTGACGCTGGCTCCTGCGGAGCAGGTATATGAAGTATGGGGCGCCGATAAATGCAGTTACAATCCCGACCTGCAGCTCAATTGGCCTGGCGACCACTCTTGCAATCAAGTCTGCGAGGATCAAGAACGAAGCGCCGCCGAGTGCAGAGACGGGCAGTAGAACTCTGTGATCCGGACCGACTATGAGGCGCAGTATGTGCGGCACTATCAGGCCAACGAACCCGATCGTACCTGTAACAGAAACTGCCGCACCTGTAACCAACGAGGCTAGCGTGAGCAGGATCTTATTGGATACCTCCGGATCGACCCCGACCCCCCTCGCTCCCTCTTCTCCGAGCAGCATGACGTTGAGGTCTCTGGCAAACACCAGCATCGCCGCGCTTCCAAGAAGGACGGGTGCTGTGATCATATAGACGTGCTCATACCCGCGGCCGGACAATCCGCCCATCATCCAAAACACCATCTGCCTCATCTGATAGTCATTGCTGAAAGAGAGGATTGTCGAAGTCGCGGCACTAAACAGAGCGCTGGCAGCGACGCCTGCCAGCAACAAAGTGCTGACAGACGCCCTGCCTTCGACTGTCGACACCAGGCGTATGAGCGTGGTCGCAACTAGTGCGCCGACAAAGGCAGCAAAGGGTGTAGCAAACAGGTGCAAAGATGCAAAACCGGTGTATATCGCTGTGACCGCACCGAGCGAAGCACCTGCCGAGACTCCTATGATTCCCGGGTCGGCCATGGGGTTTCTAAATACCCCCTGCATCACAGCTCCTGATATGCCCAGAGCCATTCCCACCTCGCCTGCTATGAGCACCCTGGGCACGCGGACGAAATGGATTATTGTCTCGGTGCCCGCACTCCAATCCCCTCTGTCGATAAGCCCGATCTTGTACAAGATGATCTTGACCGTGTCCTTAAAGCTGACATCGACTGATCCGAGGCTGATTGCCAGTATTGCGGACACAACGAGGACCCCTGTAGATACAGCCAATGCAGCGCCAATCCTGCGACGGAACGCCAAGCTTACCACCTCTTATTCGAGCAACTCAGGATGCAAAATGCTAAGGAGGTCCTCAAACCCCTTCACTATGAACTGGCTTGTTGTAGTCATGTGCTTCTGGTCGACAGAGAGTACACGGCCGTTCACTACGGCGCTCAGGCCCGAAAACTTCGGATTTGAGCAGAAGTCGTTGATAACGGACTGGTCAGGCTCTCCGTAGAAGTCAAACACTATGAAGTCGGGGTCTGTAGCTATGATGTTTTCCTCGGACACATTGCCCCATCCGACTATGCCCAGTTCATCAGCAACATTGATCGCGTTGCACCTGCGGATGAGTTCGTCGTATGTCGTCCCTCTCCCGTATGTGCTTCCCCAGGTCGTGTATATTAGCACCCTAGGCATGAAGGTCGCACTAGCGGCCAGAGCGTCGAGTTCTTGCAGCTTTGCCTCCAGTTCCTTTGCAAGAGCAGTTGCCTCCGCGACTGCGCCGACTGCTTGACCCAAGGCGACAATATTCTGAGGGATCTGGCTTATCTCAACTATGTCCGCCATTACATAAACAGGGATGCCTGTCTGCTTGATCTGATTGACAACGTCAGGGTTGTTCCAAGGAGCGACAACTACGAGGTCTGGGTTGAGTGCTATTACACTCTCGGAATTGAAGTCGATGATGTTGTCGACTTCCCTAGCCAGCTCTGCGACGTTGCTCATGCTCTCGTCTGTGTCGAAGGATGTTACGCCCACAATCCTCTCATGATCTATTAGCGAAAACAGGATCTCCGTGCCAGAGACAGCAACTGACACGATCCTCTCAGGTACTCGCTCAAGGCGAACTGTATTTCCTACTCCGTCTACGACTTCATACGGGCTGCTCGCAAATGCAAACTGTACAGATAGCGCGACTGCAGCCAAGATTGCCAACGCGATGTATGTAACCCGGGCTGCGCGGGTCGGATAACTACGGACTGTCATGGTCTACCTCCTCAAGTACAATCGCTCAAACATCAAAAAACCCCACCATTCCGGGTGAGGATCTTAGGCAACAAATCTCGTGACCAGCCAGTCTCGATCACGGAGACAAAGCTCTAATCACTACATCATCCCCTTTCCGCGAAGGTTTGCTGATGTGTCAATGAGGCAGGTCTCCTGGCTATCGGATCACAGCTCCTCCTCGGCCTTCCCAGCTATCTGCCAGTGGCAATGATCGGGAGGGCTCCCCGACTACAGTGGCGGGACCGCGTGGTTACCCTTGGCAGGGCTCCAACTTCCCTATTACCTCATGCAGGCCGACCCAGCAATGGCCAAGTCAGGTCGATCGGCATGAGCACCCCATCGACTCCATATTTAGTTGTAGGGCCAGAGCGCTCAAACAAGACCCGTCTTATTGTATTCTGTGCAGTGCGCGGCATTCCTCCTATGGATGAACCAATGAACGAACCAAACCTAAGACTTGGACATATACCTTATCTGATCCTGGCTCAAAGCGTCTATCTCGATCCCCAGTGCCTCGAGTCTCAAAGCCGCAACTCTGTTGTCGATCTCTGCAGGCACTGGCATCACACACGGATCAAGCCTGCTCTCCTGCAGAGCGAGATACTCGAGACAAAGCGCTTGGAGTGCAAAGCTCATGTCCATTATCTCAACAGGATGACCGTCACCTGCTGCGAGATTTACGAGACGCCCTTCAGCGAGCAAGTAGACCTTTCTGCCATCACGCAGCTTGTATTCGTCTATATTGCCTCTCACCCGTGTGCACGAGACAGCCCGAGACTGCAATACCGGCTTGCTTATCTCGACATCAAAGTGCCCGGCATTTGCCAAGACGGCGCCATCCTTGAGGTTGTCTATGTGCTCCTCTGTTACAACATCTTTGCAGCCAGTGGCAGTGACTACGAAGTCTGCGTGCTTGACTGCTTCGCGCATAGGCATGACTGCGAACCCGTCCATCAAGGCTTCGTTGGCTTTGACTGCGTCCACCTCGGTCACTATGACTCGAGCACCAAGCCCCCTTGCACGCATAGCTATACCTCGGCCGCACCAACCGTACCCCGCTACGACCGCTGTCTTGCCTGCAACTACAAGGTTAGTCGTGCGCATAATCCCATCCCACGCAGACTGCCCCGTGCCGTACCTGTTGTCAAACAGGTGCTTCGATCTTGCGTCGTTGACTGCCAGCATCGGAAATCTGAGCCGCCCCTCCGCTGCCAGTGCCCTCAGCCGGATCACGCCTGTAGTGGTCTCTTCGCACCCGCCCAATACGCCTTCGGCCAGATCCGAGCGTGACGAGTGAAGAAGGCCCACCAGGTCTCCGCCGTCGTCAAGCACCAGCGTGGGCTTGCAATCGAGCACCTTGTTGAGGTGGTCGAAGTATTCCTCGTGAGTAGCGCCATGCCACGCATGCACCTCTACGCCCATTGTCGCCACTGCCGCTGCGACATCATCCTGGGTCGAGAGCGGGTTGCTGCCTGTTAAGAACACTTCGGCTCCGCTCTGTTGGAGCGTGATGGCCAGGCATGCAGTCTTGGCCTCAAGGTGTATAGACATTGCTACTCTATGGCCTTTGAGCGGCTGTTTCTCTGCAAACACCTCACGGATTCGACCTAGCACAGGCATGTGGTCCCGCGCCCAATCGATCTTGAGCATTCCGCTCTGCCAGAGGCTGTGGTCGCGAATAGTCGAATTGCCCATAGATTGCTCCCTCACAGTAGTCACTGAGACACATGCTCAGCTGGCTTTGCTCCTGATGCTCTTTATGCGGATTCGCACGCAGCCTTGAGCGAGGTGGCAAACGGAGGATACAGCACTCCCCGCTCAGTGATTATGGCGCTGACTAGGCTCGCAGGAGTGACATCAAACGAAGGATTGACTACACGAACTCCCGATGGAGCTAATTGCTTATCTCCAATCGAGGTGACCTCCTCAGCCCCGCGCTCCTCAATGGGGATCTCATCTCCGCTTGAAAGCGACAGGTCTACTGTACAAATCGGAGCTGCGACGTAGAAAGGGATCCCGTGTTGGCGAGCGAGGCACGCGAGTGAATATGTCCCGATCTTGTTTGCGACATCGCCGTTTGCAGCAATGCGGTCGGCTCCGACAATCACAACATCGATCTTGCCCTGCTGCATGAGATAGCCCGCAGCACTGTCTACTATCAACGTCACATCGATGCCATCCTGCATGAGCTCAAACGCGGTCAACCGCGAGCCCTGCAAAAAAGGCCTGGTCTCATCTGCATAGACTCGCACGCGCTTTCCCATCGCAACAGCAGCGCGAACCACTCCAAGTGCTGTGCCGTACCCAACAGTGGCGAGCGCTCCAGCGTTGCAGTGAGTGAGTATAGACACCTCGTCTGCAAGCAGCCGGGCCCCGTGCACGCCGATGCTTCGGTTGACCTCAACGTCCTCACGAGCGATAGCGCCTGCTTCATCGATCATCCGCTCAACTATATCTGCACATGTGCCGGATGTCTCTCTCGCAACCTTGAGGACGCGCTCAACAGCCCACCTCAGATTGACTGCTGTGGGACGGGTAGCGATTAGGCGATCTGCGCTTTCAGATAGCGACCTTAGTAATGCGTCAGTATCAAGAGCCGAGCCGGCCTCAATGCCGGATTTCTGAAACTTCAAAGCAGCCAATACCATCCCGTACGCTGCAGCAGCCCCAATAGCCGGGGCTCCTCGCACCTGCATCGACTGGATGGCTTCGGCCACATCGTCGTCAGTAGTGCAGACAACATACTCGATTTTGTACGGGACCTGGGTCTGATCGAGAAGTCTAAGCGATTGGCCGTCCCACTCAAGCGCACAGATTCTGCTGCCGGGGCTGTCACCTGCTACAGATCGAACGCACTGGGCTTGGGTCTTAGTCATGCTCTTGGACCTCCACTGCATCAGGGGCCCTACGGCAATTGCAATCTCTGTCCTCCTCTACAGATTCAATGACCTGGAACAGTATTTTGCGAATGCTGTCAAGACTGTCATTCATCGAATCGACGACCTCTTGGTGTGTCAGACGCGTGGAGGATATTCCTGCAGCCCAATTGGTTACGACTGCTACGGTTGCGTAACACATGCCCGCCTCTCCTGCCAGAACGACCTCAGGAACGTTGGTCATGCCAACGATGTCCCCACCCATGTACTGAAACATCCGTATCTCGGCAGGAGTCTCGAACCTGGGTCCTTCTGTGCACACATAGCAGCCCTTTTGGTGCATAGACACGCCTAGATTCTTGGCAGCCTCAAGCAGGAGCTTTCGCAGATAAGGGCAATATGGCTCGGAGAAGTCGGTATGTACCACTTTTCCGTCTTCACCGTCATAAAAGGTGGACGCTCTGCCTTTAGTGAAATCAATGAACTGATCGACTGCAACCAGATCCCCGGGCTTCATATCCTTGTTGAGAGACCCCACCGCAGAAGTAGATACGACGCAACAGACGCCAAGCTCTTTCAGAGCCGATATGTTAGCCCTGTAGTTGATCTTGTGAGGCGGGACTGAGTGCCCAGAACCATGACGGGGCAAAAAATACACATCGCGGCCAAGATAGGCGCCCGCGCTGAGCTCGACTTGCCCGTATGGAGTCTCAACAGTCAGGGTCTGAACTTCCTTTAGCATTGAGGGGTCGTAGACTCCGGTGCCGCCAATTATAGCAACCTTCATATCAGTCTGATTCCTCCAGTCTGCCATTTCCCACAGGTTGCGATCAGGGTGCGCCGCAATGCCTCGACCAACCTAGCGCTGAGTCTTAGCGTAAATGAGCAACATCCGTAACTGCA
>FIZI01000024.1 GCA_900016865.1 uncultured Clostridia bacterium
CTCCAGGGCGATCAATTTGAACAGGTTGCCGCTCGGTTCATCCCCACGCATGTGGGGAACACCTCGCGGCGAAGTTCCGCGCCCTCGCCGACGACGGTTCATCCCCACGCATGTGGGGAACACGCGATAATCCATAGAGTATACCTATCCAGCATCGGTTCATCCCCACGCATGTGGGGAACACCGCGGTCAACTCTTCCAGCTCCTCGGAGTAGTCGGTTCATCCCCACGCATGTGGGGAACACGCACATCTTGAGGGGCACGAGGCCCCGGCTATCGGTTCATCCCCACGCATGTGGGGAACACTTCATCAATCAAATCATCAATATCATCATAATCGGTTCATCCCCACGCATGTGGGGAACACGAAAACCTCTTTCGGAGGTAGGGTGGCGGGGTCGGTTCATCCCCACGCATGTGGGGAACACTTAACAACTCCATTTAATCTAAAACAATTCTACGGTTCATCCCCACGCATGTGGGGAACACGCGTTTTAAGCGCACGCATTTTACAGGTGATACGGTTCATCCCCACGCATGTGGGGAACACATCGATATCATCAATATCCGCTTTAAACCGTTCGGTTCATCCCCACGCATGTGGGGAACACTTAACCATTGTTCAATTTCATCAATAATGTTTCGGTTCATCCCCACGCATGTGGGGAACACTAATTTCTTTCATTCTTCATCCTCCATATCTTCGGTTCATCCCCACGCATGTGGGGAACACTTAAACCCATTCCAAATTTATTACTACATCCTCGGTTCATCCCCACGCATGTGGGGAACACTATACCTCATCAAAACCACTCCATATTGATTACGGTTCATCCCCACGCATGTGGGGAACACACGGATTAGCATTAATGATTTTCTGGATATTTCGGTTCATCCCCACGCATGTGGGGAACACTCATCGCCGACGTCGACGAGGTCGCGGCGCTGCGGTTCATCCCCACGCATGTGGGGAACACATATCCCGGAGCAGGTTTAGCACTCTCGAGTTCGGTTCATCCCCACGCATGTGGGGAACACACCTCCAGGTAACGCTATAGGGAGACCCCATACGGTTCATCCCCACGCATGTGGGGAACACTCACCCGGGGAGAACTCGCCCTGAAGAGAAAACGGTTCATCCCCACGCATGTGGGGAACACTTCTGGGACTTCCCGTTCGTCGATGAGGCTAGCGGTTCATCCCCACGCATGTGGGGAACACCGACGCCTACTATTGCGATAGAGTGTGGTTTGCGGTTCATCCCCACGCATGTGGGGAACACTATTCTACTTCACTTGTTCTATATCAATCCCACGGTTCATCCCCACGCATGTGGGGAACACTCGAACTGCACGGTCGTATACCGCGCGTTCTCCGGTTCATCCCCACGCATGTGGGGAACACTCGTGAACGACCTCACCGGAGGGGTCGGGCCGCGGTTCATCCCCACGCATGTGGGGAACACGGTGGGCTGACTGCCCGGGCTGCACGTGTGACCGGTTCATCCCCACGCATGTGGGGAACACATGGAGAACGTCGATTTTGCCTTCGCGCCGATCGGTTCATCCCCACGCATGTGGGGAACACGGTTATGAGAGGTTCTGAAGGTCTCTCATGATCGGTTCATCCCCACGCATGTGGGGAACACATCGCCGACTACGTGCGTTTTACCAAGCGGTTCGGTTCATCCCCACGCATGTGGGGAACACACGTAGGCGCCGATCAAGGTCATGCCCCGGATCGGTTCATCCCCACGCATGTGGGGAACACAGTCACAGACGGAGGAAGCGCCCGGCGACTTCCGGTTCATCCCCACGCATGTGGGGAACACGTTCTTATCTCACATATGAGATAGTCCACCACCGGTTCATCCCCACGCATGTGGGGAACACATCTGATAGTCTACCAGAATCATTCTTTTTCTCGGTTCATCCCCACGCATGTGGGGAACACACGAGCCCGTACGCCTCATATGCCCCGGAGAACGGTTCATCCCCACGCATGTGGGGAACACATTGCAGCATTTTGGACACAAAATACCACAGTCGGTTCATCCCCACGCATGTGGGGAACACCCATCGAGGAAGAGGAGAAGGTCGAATAACCTCGGTTCATCCCCACGCATGTGGGGAACACGAGGATGGATTGATGCAGGTTTTGGTGGAACACGGTTCATCCCCACGCATGTGGGGAACAC
>FIZI01000025.1:0-1330 GCA_900016865.1 uncultured Clostridia bacterium
ACACCTATAGGCAACTTGTCTGACATCACTCTGCGAGTTCTGGATGTCCTTGCGCGGGTCGACTTTATAGCGGCAGAGGACACCCGTCAGACGAGGAAGCTTCTGTCTCACTATGACATTTCTGCCAACATGATTAGCTACCACGAACACAACAAACATGAGGCTGGCGAACGCATACTCCAGTTGCTTGGTGAGGGCAAGGACGTTGCACTGGTGACTGATTCGGGCATGCCCGGCATCTCTGATCCCGGTGAGGACATATGCGCGGCAGTCATAGAGCGCCGGTTGAACCTTCAGGTCGTTCCCGGGCCCAGTGCCTCGTTGACCGCGCTCGTGCTGTCTGGTCTGTCGACCGCTCGGTTTGCTTTCGAGGGCTTCCTTCCTCGCAGAGGACAGGAGCGTGCCCAAAGGCTCGAGCAACTCGCTGCTGAGCCCAGGACGATGGTCATATACGAATCGCCTCAGCGGGTAGTGCAGACTCTAGAGGACTTAGGTCAGACACTGGGAGAGTCCAGGCGTTGTTCGCTGTCACGCGAGTTGACCAAGAAGTTTGAGGAGACTATCCGCGGGACGATCGGCGAAGTGCTGGCTCAACTGCAGGATAGAGAGATTAGGGGCGAGTGTGTGTTGGTTGTAGAAGGCAGAGGCGATGGTGAAGACAGTGATGAGTCGGGCGATTTGCTAGAGACTCGGCCTCAGCTGCAGGCTATGGTCAGAGAGTATGCAAAGGTGCTGGTGTCCCAAGGGGCAAGCAGACGTGACGCTGCAAAGGAGATCGCCGAAGCACTAGGGTGCCCGTGGCGGGGAATATACAAGCTGATTGCAAGGACCGAAAGAGGAGAACATAAGTGAAGTGCTGTGTCAGTCAGGTACAAGTAGAAAAGGCCAGGACTGGCGCATCGGGTTGTTTACGTCCGGCACCGGTCCTGATTTGAACGTCGGTCGTGTGATGATTGTGCAGCCAAAGGCGGCCGTGGCCTACGGCAGGTTTTTCATCTCATCAAGACATGACTGGCAGATATTCTTGTCTCTGTAAATACGGACATTCGAAGCGTCCCCGCAGAAGATACATGCAGGCTCGTACTTCTTCAAAATGATCTTTTCGCCATCGACGTAGATCTCCAGCGGGTCCTTCTCCGCAATCTGCATAGTGCGTCGTAGCTCGATGGGGATGACTACTCGACCCAATTCATCAACTTTTCGCACAATCCCCGTAGATTTCATCAGCTTCACCCCCAACTCCAACAAGGTTCAGTACCTACCACCAAGTAAATTATAGTATTGCTTCCATCAAGAGTCAAGGAGCTCTATGAAAAAACCATGAAAGAAT
>FIZI01000025.1:1363-50210 GCA_900016865.1 uncultured Clostridia bacterium
AGAAGCCTTATCGAACTGTCAAGGGAAGTAGGACGACCGGAAGAAGGACTAGTGATTTTGGGAGAGGGCAACACGTCTGTTGGAGTCGACGAACAGACGTTTTACGTAAAGGCGAGCGGCACTGAGCTGCGGACAGCCGATGAGAATACGTTTGTCTTGGTAAAGCGAGAGCCCGTTATGGATCTGCTAGACCGCGGGCAGGCAACCGACTCCGAGATAGACTCTGTACTGAACGCGGCGGTTGTAGGCGAGAACAAGGCAAAGCCGTCTGTAGAGACACTGATGCACGCTTATTTCCAGGGGATCCCTGGAGTCAAGTATGTTGTACATACTCATCCGATATCAGTTAATTCGATACTTTGCTCCAAGAACGCGTTTGAACTCCTAAGCGGCAGGATCTTTCCGGATGAGATCGTCTGCTGCGGCCTTGAGCATGTTTTCGTGCCTTATGTAGATCCTGGACTCACACTGGCCAAGGAGATCCGCCAGCGCTGTGAGGACTACATGGCTGTCCACGGAAGGCCTCCTCGCTCCATTCTCATGCAAAACCACGGCCTGATCGTCCTTTCATCCTCTACCAAAGAGGCGTTGAGTGCGTGCAAGATGTGGGTCAAGGCCGCGACTATTTTGATGAACGCTGCAATGCTCGGAGGAGTGAACTACCTTACACCGGAGCAGGCTGCACGGATTGAGCATAGGCCCGACGAGGAGTACAGGCGGCGCATCCTGGCAAAGGAGTAGGCGAGCACTAAAGTGGAGCCCCTGTGGCGCCAGATCGCGCCGACAGGACGGCTTGTGCTAGATCGATGACAGAGGAGGTAGCTCCATGAGTAGCCTTGTTAGGCCGGGCTCTGCAAGACTAACTCACAGAGAGAGATTCCTGCGACAGATGCACTTCCAGACCATAGACAGGGGAGTCCACTGGGAATTCGGTTACTGGGATCAGACCATCGAGAGGTGGCACAAGGAAGGACTGCCCCAGGAGATCACGCAAGGGGAGGGACGCGGGTCTGTTGAGGCGTTCTTTGGTGTAGATCCCAGGTTTTCTGTTCCGATACAGATTGGGCTGGATCCACCCTTCTCCGGCTCAATCAAGGTGCTCGAAGACAAGGAGCACTCCAGGATCGTAGAACACCCCAACGGGATGATCGCCGAAGAGGGCAAGGGCAGTACTGTCAGTATTCCTAGGTACATCAAGATGCCCATATCCGGGCGAGACGACTGGAAACGCTTCAAGGAGCGTCTGGATCCGCATTCTCCAGGCAGGACAAGGGACTGGAAGGCAATAGGCGAGCTGACTCGTCGTTCGACAGTGCCTGTAGGGCTGCATTTTGGGTCGTTCTTTGGCTGGATACGCGACTGGGTCGGCTTTGAGCAGCTCGCGCTCATGATGTATGATGACCCCGAGCTTGTCGAAGAGATGGTTGAGACCCTTACCCAGGTGAAACTGGTTCAGCTTGAAGCCTGCCTTACTGAATGTCAGGTCGACTACGCAGAGGGCTGGGAGGACATCTGCTTTCGTGGAGGGCCTATGATTAGCCCCGCTATGTTCAAAGACATCGTCGCTCCCAGGATCAAGCGAGTCTGCGATGTCCTCAGGCAGCACGGGGTAGACATCATCTGGACAGACTGCGACGGAGATATCAGGCCTTTGGTGCCCATTCTGTTGGATGCAGGTTTGAACTGCATGTTTCCGTTGGAGGTGCATTGCGGGAGCGACCCGGTGGCTCTCAGAAAGGAATACGGCAGGCAGATCTTGCTCAGAGGAGGGCTCGAAAAGCGTGAGCTGAGCAAGACTCGTGCGGATATCTTGGCTGAACTCAAGCGAGTAGAAAAGGTCTTTGAGGATGGAGGCTATATCCCACACTGTGACCACAGAGTCCCGCCGGATGTGCCGTATGAGAACTACCGCTACTACATACGCGAAAAACTGGCAATGATGGGCTGGAGCAAGGGTGAAATGAGTGAGGTCTGGGGCCTGCGCTGCGGTCCAAGCATCGATGAGTGACAGTCCGAAGCCACTCTGGTTCGCCCAAGAGAAAGGGGGAGTAAGAAGTGCGGCTTAGGGAGATGTACGAGTTGGCTGTCCAAATGGGGATCGACGCTGATCCTCGCGGCCGATCGGCAGTCGAGAAGCTATTGGAGAAGACCCGCAAGAAGTATGAGAAGCTGGATGGCGATGAGAAAGAGGAATTTGACCTCGAACAGCTGAGTAATCCATACTCAGACACCAGGATTTCCTTTGGAGCGGACGACATTGAAGTCAGCAGGGTGCTTGTTGGAATAGACGTGGATCAGAGCGAAATCCTAATGGCAAAGGAGCTGGAACGCCAGGGGACCAAGATAGATCTTGTCTTAAGCCATCACCCTGCGGGCAAGGCAAGAGTCAAGTTCGCGGACGTGATGTGCGTGCAAGCAGACATGCTCGCTCAAGCGGGTGTCCCGATCAACGTCGCAGAGGCGATCCTTGAGGGCAGGATGAACCAGGTCGACCGGATGCAGCTGCCTGCCAACCATTACAGGGTTGTCGACGCTGCCAGGTTGTTGAACGTCCCCCTAATGAGCATCCACACGCCGGCAGACAACCATGCTCAGCAAATCGTCCAGAAGCATCTTGATGAGCAGAAACCGGAGACTCTCGAGGATGTCATAAAGGCGCTCAAAGAGATGCCTGAGTACAAGCAGGCTGCCAAGATGGGCATGGGTCCTAGGATCCTGGTTGGCAAGAAAGAGGGACGGGCCGGCAAAACAATGGTGATCATGACCGGTGGAACCGGAGGCCCGACAGAAGACATCCAAGAGCTTGTGAAAGCAGGAGTCGGGACTATTGTCTTGATGCACCTTTCTGAAGAGAAGAAAAAGGAAGCAGAGAAGCATCACCTAAATGTGATCATCGCGGGCCACATGGCGAGTGATTCTGTAGGGATGAATGCAATTCTCGATGAGTTCGAGAAGCGAGGGATCGAGATAGTTCCCTGCTCAGGTATAATCCGAGTGAGCAGGGTTGCAGGCTGCTAAGGGTGAGGGTAATAGCCGATCGAACAGTAAGCGATTGGGAAGGGGGCGGTGAGTCGCATGTTCGTTCCAGTAGTATCGGGGTTGGTTGGCATGTTTCTGGTGAGCGCTTCAGGTTTATCGAAGGCTTCAGGCGCTGATGCGGTAATGGAAGTGCTCGATCAGATTCGTTGGTATGGTCATGACACGTTTAGGATTGATCTTGGGAAGGTAGTGTATACAGACCCCTTCAAGGTGAAACACAGCGACACCGCAGACATCATCCTTGTAAGCCACGAGCATTTCGATCACTGTTCAACCGAAGACATAGCGAAGCTTAGTAGCTCTGACACTGTAGTTGTAGCTCCCAAGCAGTGTAGGGAGTGTCTAGACAATCTTGGTTGCAAGGTTGTGTATATGGAGCCTGGCGGCATCACAAACGTGCACGGTGTCCAGGTGACCGCGGTTTCGGCCTACAACATCAACAAGTCATTCCACCCGAAAGAAAAGGGCGGATTGGGGTTTGTAGTCTCGGGCAAAGGCGTGAGGGTGTACTTCGCGGGAGACACTGACCGGATCCCTGAAATGAAAGACCTTGACGTAGACATTGCACTCTTGCCGGTTTCAGGGACCTATGTGATGGATGTGGAGGAAGCTGTAGCCGCAGTGGAGGACATCAAACCTCGTTATGTGATACCGATGCACTACGGCTCAATCGTAGGCACGAAGGATGACGGCTCTAGATTTGCTGAGCTGGTCAAAGGCAAGGCGGAGGTCAAGGTATTGGAGCCCTATTAGAGATTTGCCTTACCAAGGCCATGAGTGAGGCGATTGCGCCGTGAATGAATGAACAAGAGTGCCCGACTGCAGTGCTCTTGAAGAGGTCTACTGCGGCCGGGCACTTTGGCGTTAGCTCTCGCGACGCGGACTGGCTAGAACATCTTCATCCGCCTGAGTATGAGAACTCCGCCTAAGGAAAGCACGACCGATATCGCAAGTATGATGGCAAATGCATTCGGCGAGCCTGCCAGTGGCAGTGCTACGTTCATTCCGTAGAAGCTCGCGACCATTGAGTCGCCGTCCTGTGTAGGATTTGCAGCAGGAATCTCGTCTTCTTGTATGTGTAGAAAGACCTAAGTCTGCCGGATTCAAACTCATTGAGAATAGGAGTGTCTTGCAGGCATACTGTAGCGATTGCGCGGCTTGATACGACAATACCCAATGGCACGGTATCATAGATCAGTCCGTTGCTCGATTGTTCTTCGATTGGAACGTTGATGAGGATCAGGACTTGGTCTTCTTCCAGTTCAATGCGCGAGCTCTCTTCTTCGTCCAACGCCGCCTTAAGCAGGTCCGGTGAGAGGTTTGTCTCCTGAGCCACCCTGGCCAGTTCGCCTTCAGTTGGACTGACTAGGTTGATCCAGATCCCTTTCTCAGACAGATCGTCGACTGGAGCTAGAACGCCCTCTGAGCTTTTGTAAGCCCTGAGCACTCATATCTCCTCCTTCCGCTGGATTGGGAGAGGCAAGTGACAGTTCAATATAGCTCCGCAGTCGCTCAAGTGTTCACCGTGCTCCTGTCCTGTTGCCGGCTGTCAGTGAGAAAGACATCCCGCAAAGGGATTGAGTCTGGATGGCTCGACACTGGATGGCTCGATATATATAGGGTTTGGTTTGTATATGCGGTCAGATGCAAATGATGAGAAAAAACCTCGTCTTGTGCTAGTTACCGCATACGGTTCCGGCACATTATTAGTGCAGGCTCATGAACCGCACCTTAGACATCTCATCACCCGTCCCCTGGACACCTCATCGGCTCTGATGTACACTCTCAAGCAGTGGCAGTCACTCCTCTTGTCCACCACATAACTTCGGTTTTGGGCGAGTGGGGCGCCTGCTAGAGTGCTTCTCGAACCGTTAGGCTAGAAGCAGAGAACGAAAACAGAAAATGGGCCCTTTCGGGCCCGGCAATGAAACCAGTAGTATCCGTCTGAATCAGCCTAGATCAGTTTAGTTAGTCATCCCTGGTGATTCTGTCATAGAGCGTAAGAAGATATAGAGCAGCAATTGCGACTACGACGTAGATGATACGAGTAAAGGTTCCTGGGTCGTAGGAGGAAGCACCACCAAAGATCTTCTGTACAAGGTCGAATTTGAAAAGACCTACAAGACCCCAGTTCAGAGCACCAATGAGCGTCAGAATGTAAGCCACTATTTTGACTACCTTCATTCGCTATACCTCCCTTCAGCCACAGAATACGCAGAACCCCTATGTCCATGTGATAATCAATATGTCTTGCGGTCTAAACACATCACATAGACAAAGGAGCACAGCATATTGTAGCAAGAAATAAAAACCTTTACTCTTTAATTTTACTTGTGAAGGCACTAGATGTCAAGCATTTGGTGTAATATTGTGGTAACAAGCCCGTACTCGTCTCTCTAGTTGAAGGATATAGATTTGCTTAGTCTAATGTATGACAGGTGGATGCGAATTGGCAACAGTGGAGACTGTGTTTGATTGGAGGTCGTGTCTGTGAAATCCTTGGAGCTTAGATATGGGATGAACCCACACCAGACACCTGCGGCAGTCAGGTGCAAGGATGGCGAATTGCCTTTTGAGGTTCTCAACGGATCGCCAGGGTTCATAAACCTACTGGACGCACTGAATGCTTGGCAACTCGTGCGCGAACTCAAGGAGGCGACGGGCCTGCCTGCAGCGGCTTCGTTTAAGCACGTCAGCCCCGCGGGAGCCGCGGTTGCTGTCCCCCTTACTCCGGAGCTGGCTAGAGCATACTTCGTTGAAGGGATGGACCTATCAGATGTTGCAGTGGCTTATGTCCGTGCGAGGGGAGCCGACCGGGTTTCATCTTACGGGGATTTGGCTGCTGTCAGTGACGTAGTAGATGTGAGTCTAGCGAACGTTCTCAGGATGGAAGTCTCCGATGGGATCATCGCCCCAGGCTACGAACCGGAAGCCCTGGAGATACTGAAGCAGAAGAAAAAAGGCAGGTTCCTTGTGCTTAAGATGGATCCGGATTACGAGCCACCGACACTTGAGTCCAGGCAGGTCTTTGGCATTGAGCTGGAGCAGAGGAGAAACGACTGCCGAATAACCGCTGATTTGTTCAACAACATCGTCACAGAAAACAAGGATATGCCGGAGGAAGCCAAGCGTGACCTCTTGGTAGCCACGCTGACCCTCAAGTACACTCAGTCGAACTCAGTGTGTTTTGCCTATGGAGGGCAGGTCATAGGCAATGGCGCTGGTCAGCAGTCTAGAGTCCATTGTGTGCGGCTCGCAGCAGGCAAGGCTGACATGTGGTTCTTGCGACAGCATCCGGCCGTGTTGGAGCTTCCTTTCAAGGACGGCCTCTCCAGGTCGATGATCAACAACGCAATCGACGGTTTCTTGTCAGATGATCTCACAGATATCGAGCTCGAGTACTGGCTGGATTCGTTTACTAAGCCGCCGCAGAGGCTGACCAGAGAGCAGAAGCGTGAATGGCTTGCAAAGAACGCAACTGGCGTCAGCATGAGTTCAGACGCATACTTCCCCTTTAGGGACAGCATTGATCGGGCTGCTCAAAGCGGTGTCAAGTATGTAGTTGAACCCGGCGGTTCGATCAGAGACGACGTCGTAATCGAGGCCGCCAACGCCTATGGCATGGTGATGGCTTTCTCAGGACTCCGGCTCTTCCATCATTGATCACGCGGAGCGGCCTTCTAAAATGGTGGACGGAAGGGGCGTGAACCTCTCCGGCACGGGCTGATCAGCGGCTACCTGGCCGTCTCGCAGCGCTATGAGCCTGCGCGCGTATGATCCTACCTTGAGGTCGTGAGTTACCATTACGACTGTCGTGCCTTCGTCGTTGAGATTGCACAGGATGTCGAGGATCTCGCCCCCCTGAACGCTGGAGAGGTTCCCTGTTGGCTCATCAGCGAGGAGCAGCGTTGGATTGTTTGCGAGAGCCCTGGCAATAGCTACCCTTTGCTGTTCTCCGCCAGACAGTTGGTTTGGGTAGTGCTTCATGCGGTGGTCCATGTTGACACTGGACAAGAGCGCTTTGGCGCGTTCGATCCGCTCCCGCTTGGGCACTCTCGCATAGACCATAGGCATCATGACATTTTCGAGCGCGTTGAGTTCGTTGAAGAGGTTGTAGCTCTGAAAGACGAAACCGAAGTGTCTGTTTCGTATCCGCGACATCTCGGCATCGTCCAGGTCTGCGATATCGACATCCTCAAGGTAGTATCTGCCGGACGTCGGTGTATCGAGCGCACCCAGAATATGCAAAAGCGTCGACTTGCCGGAACCCGATGGGCCCATGACCGAGACAAATTCGCCTCGTTGTATCTCAAGGCTCACGCCATTGAGTGCAACGACATCAACCTCGCCCATGGTGTAGATCTTGGTTACGTCTTCAAGCCTGATCATATGAGGGTTCCCCCTCCTTCACTGACAGTAATTTCGTCTCTGTCTATGAACTCGTCGTAAGAGCTGACTATGACGAGGTCGCCCTTTTGAGCTCCAGAGAGCAGCTCCACATATCCACCATCTACAAGCCCAAATCTGGCAGGCACCTTGCGGGCAGTGCAGGTATCAAGATCGAGCACATAGATGTACATTGAGCCGCCGCTCGTCAGATAGTGGTCTCTCGGCAGGCTGTTCGCTGCATCCTTTCTCGCAACCTCGATCTCAAGGTAACACGCGGCTTTGGGTATGACATTGTCAGGGACGCTGTGCAAGGCGACTTCCAAGGCAACTGTGGTGGCAGAGATCGCCGCTTGTGGAGCTATGTATGACACAGTACCCGAATACCTCTCACCAAGCATACTCACAGTGACCGGCTGCCCTACCCTCACCGACGACAGCGCACTGACAGGAACTTGCGCACTGATGTACGAACTTGACAGGTCTGCTATCGTCAGTAGAACTGCGTTTTCCTGTACTCTGTCACCTTCGGCATACGCTACATCAAGCACTCGCCCGGTCAACGGTGCTCTGACTACAAGAGAATCCACGTCCTCTTGCAATTCTCTTAACTGCCGCTCGAGCTCCTCGACCCTTGAGTTTGCGCTTTCTACATCAAACTTGTGTTTCTCTACAGTAGCCTCGTACGTGAGAGCTAGAGACTCGTATTTGCGTCGTGCGTCCTCAGCCGCTTTCTTGCGATTCTCAAGGTCGGATTTTGACACATCTCCAAGCAAATAAAGGTGTTCCCACACTTCGAGCATTCGCTCTGCCTCGTTCATGTTGTGCTCGGCAGCTAGCAGGTCCACCTCCAGCCCGAGGATCTTGACCTGACTGTCCAGATCGAGCTTCCTTGCATCGACCCTGGCTTGGTGGAGATCCTTCGTAACTTGATCCAGTTTGGCCATAAGTGACGGCGAATCGATGACGCAGAGGACATCGCCTTCGCTTACGTCCTGTCCAGCCTTTACCGGCAGCTGAACAACGGTGCCAGCTGCTGAAGCAGTCAAGTTGCTGGTCACTCTAGGAATGACCGTCCCTTCTGCAGTTACCAGCTGCCTGAACGACCGCTCGCTTACTTCTGTGTAGCGGTAGGACTTAAGCACGAAACCCTCTTTATCAGGCATTAAGAGATAGAGCGCAGCAGCAGTGATGCATGCTACCATGGCCAGAGCAAATACGAGCAGGTTGAGCTGCTGACGTGAACGTGCTGAACGTCTAGGCCGCTTTTTGATTATTGGCTCATCTGCCACAGATCAATCCTCCAGATTTATGCGCGAACTAGATGTCTACACTAGGTATCCACACTAGGTATCCACGTTAAACCGGCCCTGTGCGTCTGCTTGCAGCCTGCCTGGAAGCGTCGAGATTGCCAGGTCATAGTGTCATTTCCCTCAACGCATCTACGGGTGATTGCACCGACGCTTGAACCGCAGGGAATAGGCCTGCAATAACTCCGACTGCTATTGACAGCCCCAGAGAGGCCGCGATCGCGCCTACGCTCAGATGTGCTAGGCTCTCAACCGGCTGGGCTGCGTTTACTGACAGCAGTGTTGACAGTGGAGTTGCCAGGACCGATGCGGCGATCAGTCCGAGACACGCACCAATGACTGCGAGCATGCATGCTTCCATGAGTATCTCGACTATGACAGCCGTCCGTGACGCTCCGATGGCCCTTCTAAGACCTATCTCACGGGTTCTCTCCACCGTGCTGACCATCATAATGCTCAGAATGCCGATTGCGCTCACTATGAGTCCTACGAGTGCAAATCCGCCAAGGAACATGCTGAAGCTTCTGTCGACTCTTGGCGTGGGTATGTATGGCTCGCTAAACCTAATCATCGCCCTTGCACCGTACTTCTCATTGAACATCCGAGCAATGGTCTGTTTGACACTGTCAACTGCGTGTTTCTTGACGACAACGGTGAAGCTCGACAACTCCACGAGGACAATCTCAGTCATTGACGCTGATTGCGAGTCACCGATGGTGCCTGAGGATGTCGGTTCACCCATAGGGGCCATGAAGTGTTCCGGACGCAGGTGATAGGGCATTGTGTCCGCACTTGATGAGATGTCAACAACGCCTATGACTTCGAATTCCCGGGCATATCGGTCTGGTGAACCTGATGTGGCACTGGCGTATGACGAAGTCAGCGTCAGCTTCTCGCCTATAGGCGACTTGTCGCCAAACAGAGCTGTCGCAGCCTGTTCCGAAATCACTAGAGTCGAAGTCTGTTGCTCAAAATCCATATCTGAGAACGTCGTGCCCGCGACAACAGGGAGGTCGAACAGATCCATCAGATCCTTGTTCACCTGGGTTAGGTTTGAGATCATGTAGCGCATGCCGGAGTATTCGACAGTGTTTCGCATTGTGAGCTCTCTCAATGGGATAGAGACGACTCCGTCAATATCACGAACCGCCTCCAGGTCCTCGTAAGTGAACAGGGAATGATAAATTAAGCCGTAACCGGCAGGATCCTGGAACTCCTCCGCGTTTTCAACTTGTATGAGTTGCTCGTCTGCAGCAATGAAGGCGGGCCCCTGCGCCGCCTCTTGCGGTTGCATCAGGGCATTGAGCACAAGTGCTACTGCCGCGATGCCTAGAGAGACTTGGAGTATAGTAAGTAGACTGCGGACCGGCTTGCGCAGAAGCACCTTGGCCGTAAACCGAATTGATTCACCGAGCACGTATTTCCACCACCTGCATAGCGCTGTCTCCTCGCACAGGTCACTCTGTACGAAGTGCGTCGACTACGTCTATCCTCGAAGCCTCCAGTGAAGGGTACAGGCCAAAAGCAAGAGTTGTGACGACAGCAACTACTAGCCCGAGGAACCAGACTTGCACGGGCACTCCGATCGTTATCAGCCCTTGACCTACAAGAGCAGTGAATATTCTTGTAAAGGCAATGCAGATAGCCATTCCGACAAGAGTCCCTAGAAGACTCAGAATAAAGCACTCAGCCAAAAACTGCATGAAAATCTGCTTGCGGCTCAGTCCAAGGGCCGCAGATATGCCAAAGGTCTTGGTTCGCCTGAGGACTCGCGCGATCATCAGGTTTAGAGAATTGATGGCAGCAATCACGAGAGCCACTGAGCCAAATGCACCGAGAGCTACCATCAAGTTATTCATCATCTCTCTACTAGAATGGAGATTTTCAAATGGCGACCTGACAGACATTGCCAATCCATATCTGGATTCGACATAAGAGCGAAGGCTGCTCACGGCAGCTGAGAAATCGACGTCGTCGCGAGGCAGTACGTAAACGCGGTCAATCGATGAACCGGTGAGATGAGAAAACACACTGGACCGAAGCAGCGGATCATATGCAGTGAACGGCATGAATAGCGAATCATTGAGCTCACTGAACCGAGTGGAGAACAACAGGGAGTAATCACCCGTATACACCATTGCGGGCTTGATCTCACTGAGCACTCCAATGACTGTCACAGACGCTGGACGTGAGCCGAACACGAGGTCGATCTGCTGGCCAACCGGATCTGACTCGCCGAACAACCTATCCGCAAGGTTTGCACCTATGACACCGACGAGCTGTTGCTGATCGAGATCTGACTGCGTCATATTGGATCCGGACTTGATGGCCAACCCCTCGGCTTCTAAGGCGGCGGGAAACGTAAAGAACGTAGGCACTGAGTTTGCCTCATTCCACTCGCGAATTTTGGCCTGTCCCTCGGGTGTTCGAACGTCAACAGAAGGCGTAACCCCTGCGTCTGCTAGATGAGGGAAGTGTTGCTTTATGGCAATCGCATGCGCCACTGCAGGCACTTCGCTTTCGATCAACCTAAGATCTTCGATAGTCAGGCTTACCCTCTCATCGTCCATGCGGCCTAGCAGCCTTACAGGCGACTCATCGGAGCCGATGTTGTACATACCCAATGGGTTTCGGTCGATGGACTCAATCGTGATGATTCGCGCTGAGCTCATCTCGCTCTCCATCATTTGGTTGAACGTAAGAAGCAACGAGGCCACACTGCAGAGCGCGGCGACGCCCAGACCGATGGCGAGGATGATGAGCAGTGATTCGAACAAGCGCATGCGGATCTGTCTGAGCGACCAAACAAGATTGCTCAACGGCGGCAACCTCCTTGCACTGAGACGCTCGTGAAGTAGCTAGGGGCACTTCACATGGCAGACCCGTCGTCGGTCCGGGCGTCATAACCTAGCTGTCCTTCTAGACGAACAAGTCCGACACAGGTTCCCACGCAGCCATCCTGTCCCCATAATGCCATAATTTTACCAATACCCGCGATGTCCTGCATTGTTTTGGATGCGTACGGAGATACTCTGAAATGCAACGAAATCCAGGGATTGGACTTGCAGGAAGCCCCAATGCGTAATACAATATTAAAGTCTAGGGGGTTGTTTCATCTTGTTTGATTCGACTATCGAGCGCTACTTCGGTGCCAGCAGGTATAAGCGCGGGTTAGTCCCGGCTCTGCTGCTACTGCTCGTTCTCATCTGCAGTGTATGTGTAAACGCCCAGGACTCACCTGGAGTGCATATCGTACAGCCGGGGGAGACCTTGTGGTCTATAAGCAGGCAGTATGGACTCGATGTGGAGACCCTGGCACTCGTCAATGACCTCAGCAACCCCAATAGCATCAGAGTTGGACAGAAGCTGATCGTGTCTGTATCTCAGTCTGTGGAGTACACTGTCCAGCGGGGCGACTCTCTGTGGGCGATTTCGGCCGCGTTTGGCGTGTCTGTTGACGACATTGCGAGAGTCAACCGTATCACCAATCCGTCAAAGATCAAGGCAGGACAGGTGTTGACTATTCCGCTGGGTGTAGGCGGCGTAGGAGTTACACCCTATATCGAATACTCTGTCACCCGCGGCGATACCCTTTGGGATATAGCCAAGGCGTATAACATCAGTGTCGATGCAGTGCTTGCGGCAAATCCCGGAGTTGTGCCGACCAAGCTCAAAGTCGGAGATGTTATCAAAGTACCTTTGGGTGAGTATGCTCGCTCTCTGGGATCGACTACTGTTCCACGGTACATATGGCCTGTGAGCGGGGGACGCATTACGTCGGAGTACGGCTGGCGGACTGATCCGTTTACGAGGCAGAGGTCGTTCCACGGCGGCATAGATATTGGGCTCCCAGAAGGCTCTCCGATATACGCTAGCGCAGCTGGAGTCGTACTCGAGGCAGGCCCAAAAGGCAACTACGGCAATGCTGTCGTGATTCAGCACGAAGACGGCCTGGTGACACTGTATGCTCATGCATCGAAGGTGCTTGTAAAGAAGGGCCAGAGGGTGGTCCAAGGCCAGCTCATTGCAAGGGTGGGCTCTACCGGGCGAGCGACAGGTCCGCATCTCCACTTTGAGGTGCGCAAGAACGACGTCACGATAGACCCGAGATCTATAGTGACTGCCGGTAAGTGAGGTTATCACGTGAGAACCACTTTCTTGTTTGACCTGGACGGTACACTTGTACCACTGGACCAAGACAAGTTCATTAGAGGGTATTTCGGTCTTCTTGTTCCCGAGCTAAGTGCGTACCTACCGCCTGATAAGGTCGCTGATGCGATCATGAAGTCGACCTACTACATGATCAATGACCTGTGCGAGGAGCGAACCAACCGGGAAGCTTTTGTATCTGATTTTTCTAAGAGAGTGACTGGCGATGTCGAAGAGCTCATGGAGCTCTTTGAGCGCTTCTATACGGGTAAGTTCGCAGAGATCAAGTCATTGATAGAGGATCCGTTTGACGACGTCCTCCTCATTGTCAGGACTCTGCAGGCCAAGGGCTACGACCTAGTATGTGCGACAAACGCCATATTCCCGATGTCGGCCATTGAGACGCGGCTTCGCTGGGTAGGGTTGGAAGCCTCGGATTTCATATTCATCACGAGCTTCGAACAGATGCACTACTGCAAGCCGCACCTGGAGTACTACAGAGAGCTCCTTGATTTTATCGGCAGGACTCCTGATGAGTGCTTTATGGTAGGCAATGATGTCGAGGAGGACATGGTAGCCGGGAAGCTCGGGATAGAGACATACCTTGTGACGAACTACTTGATCGACAGGGGGAGCGGGATCACACCGGACCATAAGGGGACTTATCAGGACCTTCTCAAGTTCGTTGAGGCCCTTCCCGCAGTGGACGTAGAAAAAAGCTCTGCAACAGGGTAAGTCCCTGCGTCAGAGCTTCTCGTAAGCATCCGCATTTGACACTTCTGCGCCGTCTCGGCGCTTGTTTTCTTATTACTTTGATATGTCTTCGATAGGCAGCCAATGCTCGAAAGTAGGTATCGGGCCGTCCACCGGAGCCGCCCATCTAACAGCGTTTGTTATGACCTTCTGGATTTCAGGTTGATGGAAAATCGGGAACGTCTCATGGCCGGGCCTGAAATAGAACACTTTCCCTCGCCCGCGGTAATAGCAGCAACCGCTGCGGAACACTTCGCCACCTGGATACCAGCTGATGAAGACGAGCGTGTCAGGCGCGGGGATGTCAAAGCGCTCTCCATACATCTCGACTTGAGGGATTTCTATGTACTCGCCAATACCGCTCGCGATCGGGTGGCCCGGCTCAATAACCCAAAGGCGCTCGTGTTCACCGAACTCACGCCATTTCAAAGCGCAGGTGGTGCCCATCAGCTTAGTGAAGATTTTCGAGAAGTGGGCCGAATGGAGCGCGATCAGTCCCATGCCATCGAGCACTCTTCTATGTACCTTGTTGACTACTGAGTCGGAAACCTCGTGGTGTGCCATATGGCCCCACCAGATGAGGACATCGGTTTGACTTAGGACTTCGTCGGTCAGTCCGTGCTCGGGTTCATCAAGTGTGGCGGTCTTTGCCTCAATGTCAGGCTGGCTGTTGAGGAATCCTGCAATAACTGAGTGCATTCCGTCCGGATAGATAGCCTTGACCGCGTCGTTGGTTTTCTCATGACGATACTCATTCCATACAGTCACACGTATCTTGTTGCTCAAGGGTTTTGGCCTCCTTTTCCCAAGGTGAATGACTCAGTCACTCTTACAGCATCAATGATGACCTATTGTCACTGTTGATCATTCACCGCCGTGACCACTTATCCTTCAAGAGGAACGCATTGCTCGGCGACGAAGACTACTGCAGCCGGGCGCATTCGGGCGAGTGCGCTTTGAAATCTGCAGCAGGGATCAAGGAGGACCTAGACGACTATGGAGATCTACAGACATCGAAGAGGGCTGGTCAGGACACTCGAGGCTATAGAAAGAGGCTCGCTTACGATAGGATTCATGGGAGGTTCGATCACAGACTCAAGGGGAAGGAGCAGATGGCCTGAACCTGTCATCGCTTGGTTTGTTAAGTCCTTTCCGAAAGCTCGCATAGCAGTCGAGAACGCAGCGATTGGTGCAACTTGTAGCGATCAGGCTGTCTTTCGTGTGAAGAGGGATTTGATAGACCGCAACTGCGACTTGGTGTTTGTCGAGTACGCAGTGAATGACATGGGCATACCTGCCAAGACGCGCTCGCGGGCGAGAGAGGGCCTGCTGAGAAAGCTGTTGGCAGGTGGAACTCGAGACGTTGTCCTCGTGTACACATTCGCTCAAGACATGTATAGCGACATGGTCAACAATAGAGTGCCCGAGACCGTTGCCGAGTTTGAAAGGCTCGGCGAGCACTATGGCCTTGGATCTGTGTGGATGGGTCTGCACGCTATGCGAGAGGTCATGGCTGGCCAGATGAGATGGGAGGAGTGGCTGCCGGACGGCCTGCATCCCGAACACAGAGGAAGCCTAAGCTACGCGCAGAGCGTCATTGCGTTTCTCAATCACGAGTTGATCGTCAGTCCGCCAGATACAGATGCCGCAGACGAATATGTCATGCCTGAACCTCTCAACCCAAGGAATTGGGAGCATACGTACAATTTGTCATTCGATAGGGTGCGTTTGGATGGGCCATGGGTGATCCGGCGGTGCACTACCATACCTTGGATTGATCAAACCATTGAGACACCTGCGGTTGGAGCACGGTTGTCATTCGATTTCAGCGGAAGAGGCCTCTCTCTGTCGTTTGACTTTGGAAAAGCCTCGGCCGACTTCAGGTACCGTCTGAATCAAGGAGAGTGGATCGAAGGCCGGAGTGCAGGGGCACCAACCTCCGCCTGGGATTGATAGGCGTCATCAAGTAGATCTAGTAAGGCCAAAGGAGCCATTTGCTTTGTCTTGAGACATAGCGGTTGGAAGGGATTGCGTCTGGATGACTTCATATATAAGGTCTAATTTGTATATGTGGTCAGATGCAAATGATGAGAAAAAGTCACATCTTGTGCTGGATACCGCATACAAGTCCGATGTATCATTAGTGCAAGTGCATCCAGGATTTGGGATAACATTAACCGCATTTGCGCAGTCTAGTGAAAGCTGCGCACGGTCTCTTGACTACGTTTGACACGCATAGTAAGATAGAGAAAAACTGCGATCTCAAAGGCTATGATGAGGACGAGTAGGGGGTTTACGGGTTCAGAGAGCTGGCTGTTGGTGCGACGCCGGTACCTTAGGAACCTCTGAATATCACCTCGGAGCCGGCGGCTGAACTTGAGTAGGCTTGCTCGTCTTGCCCGCGTTAATGGGCACTAAAGTGAATCGTAGCCGACCGCGGGAGAGGAGCGCACAGCGCTCGTTGGCTATGGTTAAGCTGGGTGGTACCGCGACTATTCGTCGTCCCTGTATGGGACGACGTTTTTTTACAGTGCCGGGTTGGGCGTTCAATGGCAGACAGCTGGAGATAGTAATGTGGAGGAGAGTGGCATGAGCGTATTCGAAGAGGTTGACCCAAAGCAATCTGTTAACGATAGAGAAGAGTCTATACTTCAGTATTGGCGCAAACACGACATCGCCAACAAGAGTGTTTCGTTGAGAGAGGGCAGCCCGAGGTGGATCTTTTATGAAGGCCCTCCGACTGCAAATGGCAGGCCGGGCATTCACCATGTCCTCGCCAGGACACTCAAGGACGTAGTGTGCAGGTACAAGACCATGCGAGGATACCAGGTCCACAGAAAGGCCGGATGGGATACTCATGGACTGCCTGTTGAGATAGAGGTCGAGAAACAGCTGGGCCTGAGTTCCAAGCAGGATATCGAGGAATACGGGATCGAGAGGTTCAACAAGAAATGCCGCGAGTCGGTCTTCACATATGAAAAGGAGTGGAGGCGCCTGACTGAGCGGATCGGGTACTGGCTTGATATGGACAATCCGTACATCACCCTCGACAACGACTACATCGAGACTGTATGGTGGATCCTCAAGCGTTTCTTTGACGAGGGGATGATCTATGAAGGGCATAAGATCATGCCTTATTGCCCGAGGTGCGGGACTCCTCTAGCATCGCACGAGGTAGCTCAAGGATACAGGGACGAAACCATTGACTCGATATACGTAAAGATGGCGATCAAGGACAGGCCCAATGAGTCCTTCCTGGTCTGGACGACCACCCCTTGGACCTTGCCGTCAAACGTAGCTTTGGCTGTTAATCCTGATAGCACCTATGCAAAGGTCCGCGTGAAAGACGAGTACCTGTACTTGGTCAAGGACAGGGTCAAGGCGATCCTTGGGGACGACGCAGAAATAGTCGAAGAGATGCCGGGCAAGTCGCTTGAGCATCTGGAATATGAGCAGCTCCTTCCGTTTGCAGAGGTGGGCAAGAAGGCGTTCTACGTAACGGTCGCCGACTTCGTGTCGACTGAGGACGGCACGGGGATAGTCCACATAGCTCCTGCTTTTGGCGAGGATGACTACCAGGTAGGCCTCAAGTACGATCTGCCTGTTCTGCAGCTTGTAGACACCGAGGGCAGGTTCAAGGACGAGGTCAGTGAGTGGGCCGGTATGTTCGTTCGAGATGCCGACCCGAAGATCGTTGAATACCTAAAGAGGAGCGGCAGCTTGCTCAAGAAGGAGAAGCTCACACACTCGTATCCCTACTGCTGGAGGTGTGACACGCCTCTCCTGTACTACGCGAGGAAGTCATGGTTCATTGCTACAACCAAGTACAAGGACAGGCTCATTGAGAACAACAAGAAAATAGAGTGGTATCCTGATTATATCGGCACTGGCAGGTTTGGCAACTGGCTTGAGAACTTGATTGACTGGTCGTTGTCAAGGGATAGGTACTGGGGTACCCCCCTAAACATCTGGAGATGTGAGAAGTGCGACAAACTCAGATCGATAGGTTCGCGCAAGGAGTTGGCTGAAGCTGCCATAGAGCAAGTCGATCCTGCAACTATCGAGCTTCACAGGCCGTACGTTGATGAGGTTCATCTGCGGTGTGAGTGCGGAGGCACGATGAGCAGGACGCCTGAGGTCATTGACTGCTGGTTTGACTCTGGTGCAATGCCTTACGCCCAGTGGCATTATCCATTTGAGCACGCAGACGACTTTGCCAGCCGATTCCCTGCCGACTTCATATGCGAGGGAGTGGATCAGACTAGAGGGTGGTTCTACTCGTTGCACGCTATTGCCTCGTTCTTGTTTGATAAGCCTGCGTTCAAACAAGTGCTGGTCAACGATTTGGTGCTCGACAAGCACGGTCAGAAGATGTCGAAGTCTCGAGGGAATGCAGTAGAGCCATGGGACATGATCGACGAGTTCGGGGTCGATGCTCTCCGTTGGTATATGATCACAGTATCGCCTCCTTGGATTCCAACCAAGTTCGACGAAGACGGAGTGAGGGAGCTCTCTGTCAGGTTTTTTGGCACGCTTCAAAACGTATATGCGTTCTTTACGATGTATGCTAATATAGATGGAGTCGACCCGAGGAAGTTTGACGTGCCGGTCTCTGAGAGGCCTGAGATCGACAGATGGATCATTTCTCGGCTCAACAGTGTCACCAAGCAGGTGGTTGATTGCCTCGAGGTCTATGATTTGACCAAGGCCACTAGGCTGATCTCCGAATTTGTCATTGACGAGGTCTCAAACTGGTACGTCAGAAGAAGCCGAAGCCGATTTTGGGCTTCAGAATTGGATCTTGACAAGAAGTCAGCGTACAAGACCCTGTATGAGGTGCTGCTCTGCGTGGCAAGGCTGATGGCGCCGTTTGCGCCGTTCATGCCTGAACACATTTACCTGAACTTGAGGGGCGAGGAGTCCCTAGGATCAGTACACTTTGAGGATTACCCAACCTCAGACGAATCGCTCATAGACTCGAATCTCGAGGAACGCATGGGGTTGGTGATCCGCCTCGTATCACTGGGCCGAGCTGCAAGGAACGAGGTTCAGATCAAGGTAAGGCAGCCGCTCAACAAGATACTGGTCAACGGCAAGCACAGAGAGTTGCTCGCCGATATGGAGTCGCTGGTCAAAGAGGAACTCAACATCAAGAACATCGAGTACGTTGACAACGTTCAGGATTATGTAAATTACGAGGTCAAGCCCAACTACAGGGTTATGGGCCCTAAGTACGGCAAGCTGCTAAAGAGCATCGCTAAGGAACTGGCTGAGTCGAACGCGCGGGAGATCGCGGCAGCCGTTGAGACTGACGGTTTTGTTGACCTCACGGTCGGTGGCGAAGACATAAGGCTTACCGCGGACGACTTGGATGTCAGGATGAGTGAGAGAGAAGGCTTTGTTGTTGAACTCGAAGACGATGTGTTTGTGATACTGGACACGGAGCTTACAGATGACCTCGTGCTCGAGGGGATTGCCCGGGAGGTCGTGTCAAAGATACAGACCATGAGGCGCAACAGTGAGTTTGAGGTGACCGACCACGTTTACGTCTGGTTAGCGGGTGACGATACTGTCAAGAGAGCAGTGGCATCCAACGAGGAGTATATCAAGCGAGAGACTCTATGCGACCGCTTGGAGGTCTTGAGCGTCGAGGCTGCATCTGAGGAGGAAGGGTTCCAGAAGTGGGACGTCAACGGCCATGAGACACTGATTAGAGTTCAACGGGTGGTTTGATTGAGTATAAACGGCTTTGCAGAGCTCAAGGCGTTCCGGGCGCGGCGATTGAGCCAAGCCTGGGCCCGGCAAGTGATCTGTTTTCTGAGCTTGTTAAGCTGCAGCGCCGCTTTCTTGGAAAGGCGGCGCTTACCTTTCTAATGCACACGAGAACGGTGTATAATGTGCACGTCAGGGATTTACCTGGCTTGAAACCGAAGGTTAGTGCTGCTGCACAAGCATGAGCTGGAGGGATTGTAGTGTTTATCAGCGAGAGTGAGTGGGCACGCGAACGAGAGCGGTTGGCTTATGTTGTCAACGAAGCCCGATACCAGCTTCAAGAGATGAGGCAGTCTGTCGCAAGGCGAAAGGAAAGCGTTCTCGAGCTGCGTCGCTCCATGTGGGAGGAAGGCCCGCGGATTCTGAGAGCGGAAGGCGACTCGGTAAACGCTGCTCAATACCTTGCCGTGCTTGGCAGAGAAGAAAACGACTACAGGATCATAAAGAGACTAGAACGCGCGCTGGAGCGCCTCGCTGATTCGCCCTATTTCGCTAGGGTGGATTTCAAGTTGGACGGCGAGGCCGAACCGATACAGGTCTACATAGGTCTTTCTACACTCATTGATCATTCGGACAACACACATCTCGTGTATGACTGGAGGGCTCCAATCTCCAGCGTGTTTTATGATTTCGAGCCCGGGCCAGCATCGTACAAGATAGACGAGGTGACTGTCACAGGTGAACTGTTGCTGAAGCGTCAGTACAGAATCGCCCGCGGCGAGCTTCAGTACATGTTTGACACCAACCTGAGGATTAGTGACGAGATACTTCAGGAGGTGCTCAGCAAGACTGTTGACGGACGGATGAAGAGCATCGTCACGACAATCCAGAGAGAGCAAAACCGGATTATTAGAGAGGATGCAAACAGGGTTCTTGTGGTCCAGGGCCCAGCCGGAAGCGGCAAGACCTCTGTTGCACTGCACAGGATCGCGTACTTGATGTATAAGTACAGGAGCAGCATGAGCTCAGACAGCGTGATCATCTTTTCACCCAACCGGATTTTTAGTGACTACATCTCCGGGGTTCTGCCGGAGCTCGGGGAGCAGGATGTCAACCAGATCACGTTCCACGAGTGTGCTGAGCGATTGCTTGGCGGTTCTATGAGGCTACAGGACATGAACCAACAGCTCGAGTACCTCCTGACTAATTCGGAGAGCTCTGATTCTGATTTTGAGATTCGAACAAAGGCGATTCAGTATAAGAGCTCATTGCAGTTTGTCAACCTCCTGAAGCGTTACGCCAAATACCTCGAAGAAGAAGGGATAGTCTTTAGTGACGTTGTCGTCAACTCGAAGACTGTCGTCACAGGAAAGGAACTAAGAGAGCTCGTCACAGACAGGTATGTTTACCTGCCGCTAGGCAAGAGGCTGGACAAGGTCTACCGCCGCATCCTCTTCCTCTTGAGGCCACTAGAGGAGCAGAGGTACAAGGAAGTGTACCAGCAGATCAAGGACGACCCGTCACAACTGCACGTGTCTGAGGAAGAGCTGGAGCATCTGGTTCGCTTGGCCGTCAGGGAGGAGTTTGACCCGGTTAAAGCCGAGGCAAGGCGATCCACCAGGTTGGAGACAGTCGAGCTTTACATGCGGCTGTTCGAAGATCCTGAGCTGATTGCCAGGTTGAGCGAAGGGGATGGGATTCCTGAACGACTGGATGAGATATGCAGGTACACCTTGCAGTCAATAGAGCGGCGAACTATCCTGTATGAGGACCTGGCGCCGATAGCGTTCCTCAAAGCCCTCGTTGTGGGTGTAGACGAGGCGAGCGGAATCCGCCACGTAGTGCTCGATGAGGTCCAGGACTATTCGCCGTTCCATTTCGAGGTATTGAGGCTGCTGTTCCCAAAGGCGGGAGTGACTGCGCTGGGTGACCTCAACCAGTCGGTTCATCCATATACCTCAGCCAATTACGAATCCATGCTCGACATCCTGGGCAGGCAGAGGTCGACCTTTGTTCAGTTGACTCGCGCGTATCGTTCAACGGAACAGATTACCGCGTTTACCCGTGCGATGCTCAAAGACGGAGGCAACATACAGTCTATCAGCAGGGAAGGGGACAAACCCGTTTTGATCCGAGCCGAATCCGAGCAGGTATTGATGAGTTCGCTAGAGTCCAAGATCCGTGAGCTCAAACAGGCGGGTATGGAATCAATCGCTGTTATCTGTAGGACTGCATCAGATGCCAAGAGGGTGCATGAGCAACTGAGCAAGAGTCTGAGAGGGCTGACACTGATAACAAGGCAAGCGACAGCGTTTGAGGGAGGAGCTGTTGTCATCCCTTCTTATCTATCCAAGGGGCTTGAGTTCGATGCGGTGCTGATCCACAACGCAAGCGATGCCGTGTACAGCAGCGCAAGAGAACTCAGGCTGCTATACACGGCATGCACGAGAGCGCTTCATCACCTGTTCATCTATTACACAGGCGAGTTGACCCCTTTGATGTCCGGCATTGACAGCGCACTCTACACCAGCGAGGAGGCGGGGGAGCACCAGCCGCTCACCGCAGACTGATCCCCCTGTCAGCGAGCCAGGAGATGAAGGCATTGGAGAAACCGTCAATCTCCTGGCTTGAGAGCGTATGATCGTCAGACCCTATGGTCACGGCAATCGTGACGCTCTTTTTGCCCTGCGGCAGCCCCGCGCCTGTGTACGTATCGACATAAGAGATAGACCTGAGCAGGTCGTGTGAAAACCCATCTAGGACCTCAGACAAGGCCCGATATCGCATTGACAGATCTACGAGCAGGCTGAAGTCAAGGCTTACCTCCGGATACCTGGGCGGTTCGGCGAATGAGGGCTTGGCCATTGGCACGTCTGCGAACGCGCTCAGGTTCAGCTCCATGATGGCCATATTGGCCCCCTGCACGAACCTGTCTAGCAATCGCGGGTTTATCACAGTGATGTAGCCGAGCTTTATGCCACTCGAAGACACCAAACACCGCTTGACAGGGTGGACCCAAGAGAGGCTGGCTTCTGGAGCCGTCTGTTCGTCCATGACTTCGAAGTCGGCAGTGGTATTGCGCATCTGCTCGCAGACTGCCCACGCTGCCTGCTTGAGGATGTCGAATGCGCCGTCCTCCTGTTTCTCAGAGCGGCCTTTCCAATGGACTATGCAACAGACATGTGTATCTTCGATTCTCAATGCGTCACCGCGCCTGACAGCCTGTTCATCGTGTAGTGCGGCAGTCTTGGCGTCCTTTGGGGCAGGATGATACACGCTTCCTATTTCGAACAGGCGGAACTCGTCGAAGTAACCCTCGTTCCGGGCTGCCGCAGCGAGCAAGTTGGGCACCAGATGGCGCCTGAGCGTGTCGTACTTGCTAATCCCAGGATTGGCGATTGTCAGAACGCTGTCATCCTTGTGGTCTATCTCTCTGTTCCAGTCCTTATCGTACCAGCTATACGTGTGTATTTCGGACATCCCGAAGCTGGCACTAAGCATCTGCTTTATCCTGTAGTGCAGTTCGATGTGTTCATCCTGGTGGATAGGTGACAGGGCGACAGCCTTTGACTTGGGTTCGATGTTGCCGTATCCGTACACCCGTGTGACTTCTTCGATCAGGTCAACAGGCAGCGTGACGTCCTTGGTTGCGCGGTAAGTGGGCACCTCGACGTCCCAGCACACCTTCGTCGCCGATCGCCCGTTCGCGTCTTTTCGCTTCAGAGTGAACCCAAGTGATGTGAGTATGCTCTCGATTCGATCCGGAGGAATCTCAGTCCCGGCGTACCGAGATACGTATTCGCTGTCTATTGAGAGCGAGATCGGGCGCGTCGGCTTGGGTTCTGCATCAGCCAGTCCGGAGTAAACCGTAGCTGTGGGTATGACTTGTCTTGTAAGGTAGAGGAACCGCCGAGTCGCAATTAGCGCCATGTTGGTGTCGAGGCTCTTCTCAAACCTCATGCAGGCCTCCGTCCTCAAACCAAGAGCGGTCGCTGTACGCCTGACTGAGACTGGGTCGAAAGTAGCAGACTCGAGCAGTATAGCTGTAGTGGAGGGTTCTACTTCAGAGTTTTCGCCTCCCATTACGCCAGCTATCGCGACTGGTTCGTAGTGGTTGCATATCATCAGAGCTGTATCAGGCATCTCGCGCTCTACGCCGTCCAGAGTGGTAAACGTAGATCCCGAATAGCCTGCGGCTTTGACCTGGCCAAACGTCATGACGCGGATAGCCTGGATCATGTTGCTATCAAATGCGTGCATCGGCTGACCTAGCTCGAGCATGATGTAGTTGGTAAGGTCAACGATGAAGTTGATCGGCCGCATTCCGACATAAGCCAATCTCGTCTGCAGCCATCCCGGTGACGGGCGAGTGTCTACGCCCTCGATCCCGAGCGCGCAGTAGCGATAGCACTTCTCCGGGTCATCGACTGCAACCGGCACTACCACGTCAGCAGACATGAGGCCCTCGAGCTCAGACATTTCTAAGGGTCTGAGAGGGCGGCCTGTCAGCGCTGCGATTTCTCTGGCGAAGCCGTAGTGCCCCCACAGATCGGGCCTGTGGGTCAGGGATTTGTTGTCGATCTCAAGCACTGTGTCTCTTAGCTTGAGGACGTCAGTGATGCTGTCTCCCGGCTTGCACTCGTCCGTAAGTTCGAATACTCCCTCGTGAGCATCTCCGATCCCTAGTTCCCGCTGTGAGCAGGCTATGCCATTGCTGGCAACGCCGTCGATTTCCGCAGCTCTTACGCATTCCACGTCCGGCAGTGAGCTTGCGCAAGGTGCAAAGGGAATCATCATCCCGACTCGCACATTAGGGGCTCCGCAGACGCTTTGGACTACCTCCGATCCGATGTCGACCTGAATCACGCTGAGCTTGCTAGATGTGGGATGGGGCGAGAGCGATACTACTTTACCTGCAACAACGTTGCGGATGTCTCTGCCTAGGTGTTCGACTGATTCAACCTCTGCAGTGGACATTGTCAGCAGTTCTGGCAGCTGCTCTGCTGTCTTGTCATCTATATCAACATGGTCTCTCAACCAGTTGAGCGATAGCTTCATTGTCACACCCCCCTATGAAGATTGGGCATCGATTATTCCAAACTGCGACAGGCTTCTGAGATCGCCGCTGTTGAGCACTCTGATGTCGCTGATACCGTATTTCATCATCACCAGCCTCGTCAGTCCGAGGCCAAAAGCAAAGCCGCTGAACTCCTCTGGATCCACTCCTCCGTATCGAAGGACGTTGGGATGAACCATTCCGCAGGGAACCAACTCAACCCAACCGGACCTCCCACATGTCGGGCAGCCCTCTCCCGAGCAGATCAGGCACTTGATGTCGAGCTCGAATCCGGGTTCGACGAAGGGGAAGTACCCCGGCCGGAGTCTTACGGTGACATCGCTCTTGAAAACCTCGCTCAACATGGTCTTCATTACATAGATGAGGTTGGCTATAGATACATCGCGGTCGACTAACAGGCCTTCCAATTGGAAGAACGTGTTCTCGTGCGATGCGTCTATGTCTTCGTTGCGGAAGCAACGCCCGGGTGTAATAATCCTGAGGGGCGCTCCAAGCTTCTCCATAGCCCGCACCTGGCATGCGGATGTCTGGGTCCTAAGAAGGAGGATATCGCTGACCCAATAGGTGTCCTGCATGTCGCGTGCCGGGTGCTCCTTGGGGGTATTGAGGGCTTCGAAGTTGTAGTAGTCTGTCTCGAGTTCCGGGCCGTCTACGACTGTGAAGCCCATACCTCTAAAGATGTCTTCCAGCTCACGGCTAACGATTGTTATTGGATGGAGCGATCCAGTCGCCGTTCTCGTTGGCGGGACGGTCGGATCAAACGCGTAGCGCTCCATCTCAATCTTTTGCTGCAGGATCTCAGATTTTCGTCGCTCAATAGCTTCCTCGATCTTGTTGCGCAAGTCGTTGGCGAGAGCGCCTATCTGCGGCCTTATGTCAGGGCTGACTGAGCCCAGAGACCTAAGTATGGCCGTTACCTCGCCTTTCTTGGAGAGGTATTTGACCCTGATCTGATCGAGCTCCGCGTCGGATTTCGCCTCTGCGATCTCGGCTGTAGCCTGCTGATCAAGCTCGCTGAGTTTTTGCTTAAGGTCTTCACCGTTTGGCTGACCAGTCATTCTCTACACCTCCTGGCTGGACGCAGTGGTTGTAACAAAAAACTCTCGTCCCCAAGGGACGAGAGTATACTCACGCGGTACCACCCTAGTTTGCCAGTGCCCGTCAGTAGACCGCAGTCGAACGACAGCGATGCGACAGGCAAACCGACACACTCGTTATACGGACAAAGGGACGAGCCGACTCTGGCGTTCGTCCGTTTGCCCCTTCCACAGATAACGGGGGAAGAAGCCGTCACCGCCTAATGCAGCCGATCAGAGCTCGTGCCTGCACACGTGTCTGGATGGATCTAGAGGTACCGCTCTCTCATGGCTGGTTCAACGGGAGACTCGCGAGTGAACTTCGAACGGAGGAATGTTGCCAGTCTCGCACCGTACCTGGCTCGCTGAAACACTCCTGACCCGCCTACTCTCCTCGGTCATCGTCACTAACCAATATGCTGCTAGTCCTATATTGCTAATCCGAAGTATATCATTAAGAATCGGGAGTGTCAAAATGCACTTGCGCCCGGAAATTATCCGTCTGGGACTTGGACTGAGTCTGAGTGGCGTCATACATATAGGGTCTGGTGTATATGTGGTTGGATGCAAACGACGAGGAAAAATCACGTCTTTTGCTAGATACCGCATACGAGTTGAGAATATCATTAGCAGAGGTTAGGAACCATTTCCCTCCAGGGACTTCTGAGGCCGATCCAACAGGGAATCATCCAGCGCTTGACGAATAGCCAAGCGAAGCAGCGGTGAGGCTTCTCAGGAGGTGCAGCATGTTATTAGAGGCGATTCGCAGTACTGTGATAGAGACAGCCAGACGTGCCAGGCGGGACAGGTTGGTTCATTCGACCTTCGGGAACTTCAGCATACGCGATAGGGATACAGGCTACGTGTGCATTACCCCGAGCGGGTTGGACTATGACAGCCTCACTCCTTCCGACATAGTTGTTGTCGATCTTGATGGACGCACAGTCGACGGAAACAGGCGCCCGTCCATTGAGACGCCTCTTCACACAGAGGTCTACAAGAGACGCAAGGACGTGATGGCTGTGGTTCACACGCACTCTGCATATGCCACAGCCTGGGCTTGTTGTAGAAAGGATGTTCCGGTGGTCTTGGCAGAGGTCGCTGCAGCAGCGGGAGGACCGATTAAGTGCGCACCGTACAGGCCCATGGGCAGCTCAGAGCTGGCAGTGGTCACTGCCGATGCTCTTGGGGACAGTGCCATAGTGCTGATGGCAAGTCACGGTGTCTTGGCAGTTGGCCCGACTATGGACTCCGCTTACAACAACGCTGTTATTGCGGAGGAGGGGGCAAGAATTGCTCTCTATGCCAATTTGATTGGGGAGGCTGTGGCCATCAGTGAGGAGGAGTGCGTGTCTTTGGTTCGCATAGCACGGGATAAGTACGGACAAGACGCCTAAGTGCGTTACCAGTAGGCGGACTGTGCTAGAGATGTGGTGGAGTGTGCCGGGGTGTGCTAGAGGTAGAGGTGTGCCGGGGTGTGGTGCCTAGGGGCTGGGGTAGCCATTTCGTGAGGCGGCGCGGGGCCTCACGAAATGAGTACCCCGACGCTTCTCAACTCATCATTAGACCAGTTTACCTGCTTCTGCTCTAGTGCTTGTTCAAAGGGAACAGGCACGATCTTTTCTCCTTGGATCCCGACCATCTTGCCCGACTCGCCGGAGAAGAGGAGGTTTACTGCAGCTATCCCAAACCGCGTCCCGAGAATGATGTCATCAGCTACTGGAGCGAGCCCTCTGAGATGGAAACCGATATCTGCAGTTCTGACCTTCTCGATGCTCCCTAGTTCGAGCTCGTGAACTATGATTCTGCGCATGATTTGACCAATGCCGCCCAGTTTCTTGTTGCCATGCGCGTCAGTGCCGAGATTCTCCTCAATCATGGTCTTGACTACGGGATTTTCGGCACTAACTCGCTTAAGAACCGGGTCGTCGGTTGAGATCACTACGCCCTCGGCTAAGGCGATGTTGACATAGCCCTGCCTCTTGTAGATCGACTGCACTGTCGAACACACAGTTGACAGGTCTACAGGTTTCTCCGGGATTAGAATAAGGTCGGCGCCGCCAGCTATTCCGATCTCCAGGGTCAACCAGCCCGCGTCTCTGCCCATTATCTCCACAACCGAGATTCTCCTGTGAGTCTTTGCTGAAACTGCTGTTCCGCGGAACGCGGCGCCTCCAAATGCTACAGCAGTCTTGAACCCAAGCATGGTATCAGTCCCGGAAACGTCGTTGTCAATGCTCTTGGGGGCTGCGATTACTGGCATGCCCATACGGTGTAGCCCAAGGCCAGACTTGATCGTATCATTGCCGCCAGTCAGAAGGACCGCGTCCACATTGAGCCTTCTGAGGTTTTGGAGTATGCGCTCAGGGTAGCCTGCTTTTGCGTTGGCTTCGGAAAAAGGGTTAAAGCGCGAAGACGCCAGAGCCGTGCTAGGCTTGTCCTGGAGGTCGAGCGCATCCTCCAGAGTGAAGTGAGTCACTTGATCTTCGATATTGTCCGAAGCAGCGCCCTCAAAAGCCTTTCTTATGCCTATGAACTCGGCACCGTATTCCTCTATGCCACAGCGAATAGCCGCAGCAATGAATGAGTTGATGCCTGCAGAATCGCCTCCTCCGGTCATGAAAGCTATCCGTTTGATCAACTGTACCACCTCGTAGTGTGTCGTCGTTGCAGAAGCATTTGTTGTTGGATACGCCCCAGGCACTGTCAAGAGGCAGCGTCTGGGGCGCAAAGGCTAGGAGTTGTTTCAACTACTCGACCTAGACACCAAGCCGGCTTCTCCGCATCTGCTCGTTGGGCGTGAAGTTGGTGCTTGCCACATGTCCCTTGAGTGGAAGTATCTTTTCGTGTATTGCGTCAATGATCCACTCGGGCTGCGGGAAGAAGAACTTCTCTAGCTCAAATGCAGGCGTTATCCAGTTGCGGGCGCCCACAACTACCGGAGGAGCATCCAGGTAGTCAAACGCCAGCTCACTTATTGTCTGAGCCATGTCCTTCAGGTAGGAGCCGCGCTCGCAAGCATCGCTCGTAAGCAGGATTCTGCCGGTCTTTTTCACAGACTCGATGACGGGCTCGTAGTTGAACGGCACCAGCGTCCGTGCGTCTATGATCTCTGCAGACAACCCATACTTGCTCTCCAATATGTCGGCAGCCTCAAGCACCCGGTAGAGCGTTGCACCTACTGAAAGGATAGTGATATCCTTGCCCACTCTCTTGATGTCCGGCTCGCCGATTGGCACCTCGTAGTAACCCTCAGGGACGCCGCCTTCGTGGAACATCTCACCGATGTCGTATATCCTTTGGCTTTCAAAGAACACGACAGGATCCGTCCCTGCAAGCGCACTGTTCATCAAGCCCTTGGCATCGTAAGGAGTGGCAGGGAAGACCACCTTCAGGCCAGGAATGTGCGTGCACAGCGAGGTCCAGTCCTGGGAGTGCTGAGCGCCGTACTTGGACCCGACAGAAACTCTCAGTACAACAGGCATCTTGAGAATGCCGGCGCTCATTGCCTGCCATTTGGCAAGTTGGTTAAACACTTCATCGCCTGCACGGCCGAGGAAGTCGCAGTACATGAGTTCTGCGATGACACGGCCGCCACAGAGTGCATACCCGACAGCAGACGCTACGATAGCCGCCTCTGAGATCGGAGCGTTGAAGAACCGATGATAGGGTAGAGATTCGGTGAGGCCTCTGTAGACCGCGAACGCTCCTCCCCAGTCTCTGTTGTCTTCGCCGTAGGCTATGAGTGTCGGATCAGTGTAGAACTTGTCAATGATAGCCTCAAAGAGGCCATCTCTGAGCTGGAATACGCGTGCCTTTGGAACGGGCTTGCCGTTCTCCGTCGCTGTCCGCACTTTCCTGGCGATCTGCTGAACGCGTGGGTTATCCTCCTTAGGGATCAGAACCTCGCACTCGCGATCTTCCATCTTCTCAATCTTCTGATTTGAAAACATGACGTTTCCGATCGAATCTGGGTCTTTGTTGAGGTCCATGCGAGGTGACACTTTATCGTCGACAACCAGTTTGACTACCTTGAAGATCAGATCTTCGACTGCACTGGTGATCTCAGCGAATTCTTCTTCGACGGCTACGCCGGCCTCTATCAGATCACGCTTAAATGCCTCAATCGAATCGTGCTCCATCCACTTGTCAATCTCTTCCTTTGTTCGGTAGGTGGATGCGTCTGACGGTGAGTGGCCGCTGTATCGGTATGTGATGGTATCAAGCAGCACAGGCCCCTTGTTCTCCTCGAGGAGTTTCTTCTTTCGCCTCATGACGTCGATTACAGCGAGCGGGTTGTACCCGTCCACTCTTTCTGCATGCATCTGATCCGAGTTGAGTCCGGCGCCTATACGAGCAAGGATTCCAAAGCCCATAGTCTCGCCGGAGGTCTGGCCACCCATGCCATAGGCGTTGTTCATGAAGTTGAATATGATCGGCAAGCCGCCCCTGTAGCCCTCTTCCCATAGCTCCTTGAGCTGGTCCATAGTTGCCATATTCATGGCTTCCCAGACAGGCCCGCATCCGAGAGCACCGTCTCCTACGTTGGATATGACTATGCCCTTCTTCTTGTTGACCTTCTTGTAGAGGGCGGCACCCATAGCTATGCCCGCTGACCCGCCAACTATTGCATTGTTGGGGTAGATTCCGAATGGAGGGAAGAACGCGTGCATGGACCCTCCAAGGCCTCTCTGAAACCCTGTGTCCTTTGCAAATATCTCTGCGAGTGTGCCGTATACCAAATAGTCAATCGCCAGCTGCTTTACACCTGACTTCTCGTCCCAGTGCGGCTTCACAACGGAGAGGACCTTCCCGTCGAAGTAGCTCTCCATGATTTCCATCAGTTCATCGTCTGACATCTTTTCGATCGCAGAGAGACCTTTTGCCAGAATCTCTCCGTGGCTTCGGTGCGAACCGAAGATGAAGTCATCCTTGTCCAGCAAGTAGGCCTGTCCGACCGCAGCCGCCTCCTGGCCAATCGACAGGTGAGCAGGGCCGGGGTAGTTGTACTCTATGCCCTTGTACTCTCCCGTGGTCTTGATCGTCAAGATCATGGACTCAAACGTCCTGATGATCACCATGTCTCTGAAGATCCTCAGGAAATCTTCCTTGGTGAAGTTCTGTTTCTCGTCCTCAATAGTCTTGTTGTATTGGTTGATCGGAATGTCTTTGAACTTGACAAAACCGGGCTTTCTTAGCTCATCCGGACTGACAAATTGTGACTTAGGCATTGTCCCACTCTCCTTGTATCACACGATGTCGTTGGGCTTAAAACTCGAATAGGCATTCCCTAACAATCTCCGACACTGTGGGGTGAGGGAAGACCACTCTCTTGGCGTCTTCGATTGTCATAGCTCTCTCGATCATAATCCCCGCGCCGTAGATTATCTCGGATGCATAGTTGGCGATCATGCTAACACCAAGGATTCTCTTGGAACCTTTGTCGACCACCATCTTGCAGATCCCACGGCCTCCGTGGTTCTCTGCCAGGTACCGGCCGCTGTACCTCATGGACAAGTTGACGACTTCGACGTCTAGCCCCTTTCGCTTTGCCGACTCCTCGGTCTCGCCTACAGAAGCGACTTCAGGGTTGGTGTATATGACCATGGGAATGGCGTCGTATGTCATCCTGTCCCTGCGGCCAACCATGTTGTTGACGCAAACCTCTGCCTCGCGGTACGCAGTGTGGGCAAGCATTGACCGGCCGTTGACATCGCCAGCGGCATATACTCCAGGGATGTTTGTCCGGCCTTGCTCGTCAGTATTTATGCGCCCGTTTATGACCTCGACTCCTATAGTCTCAAGTCCGAAACCTTGAACGACCGGCCTGCGGCCGACGCTGAGCAGCACCTTGTCTGCTTTTATCTCCACTCGCTGGCCATCCTCTTCGCAGATGACTGAATCAGCTGTTACCTCGACTACCTTGGCTTTAAGCTTGAACTCGATACCTTTGGCCTCGTATTCTGCCTGCAGGATGCCTGCGATCTCTAGGTCGATATCTCCGCCGATGTGATCGAGCATTTCTACGATAGTGACCTTGCTCCCGGCCGAGTTGAAGTACGAAGCCATCTCCAGTCCAATAACCCCGCCGCCGATGACTACCAACGACTGGGGAATGGTTCCGACGTCAAATATCTCGTTGCTTGTAAGAACGTAGCCACTCTTGAGCCCTTCCTCCAGCCCCTTGATAGGCGGTACCGCCGGAGCCGACCCGGTGGCTATCAGGAGCCTCTTGCCTGTATAAGCATTGTCTCCAACCTTGACGACGTATCCATCGTCCGTTCTGCCGTCTATCTGAGCAAATCCTTCGACAACAGTTACTCCCTGCCTCTTGAGCTGTGCTCTCACTCCACTGGTGAGGGCTTTGACCACCTTGTTTTTTCTATCCACGATCACGGGATGGTCAATAGCCAGCCCCTCTGCAGTCACGCCGTACTTACTGCCGTTCTTGGCGCTGTCCAGGATCTTGGCCGAGTACAGCAGTGTCTTGGACGGGATGCACCCAACGTTGAGGCACACACCGCCGATGTACTGTTTCTCGATTAGCAGTGTCTTTAGGCCGGCCCGCCCGGCTCTCTCAGCACCAAGGTACCCCGCCGGCCCACCGCCGATCACTATAAGGTCATAAGTCATGTCGCATCTCTCCTAGACCTTGTTGTACTTCCGAGCTATCTGTAGCAGATCTAGTTTGCCCAGGCTAATCCCCAGCGGGCCTATACTGCTGGGTCAATGCCCGCGGCCTTACTCCAAGGCCAGCAGAGTGGTGAAGCTCTCCAGGTTTTCTTTGAGTTCCTTGAGGAATCTAGCTGCCGGAGCTCCGTCAACCGCCCTGTGGTCAAACGTGAGTGAGAGGCCCATTGCCGGGTAGGTCGATAGACCCTCAGGTGTTTGCCTTACTCGCTGTACGATAGTGTTGACTCCGAGAATTCCTGTCTGCGGAGGGTTGAGGACGGGGGTGAAGTACTCCACGCCAAGCCCGCCGAGATTGGTTACTGTGAATGTACCTCCCTGTAGTTCATCAGGGTTCACTGCACCCGCGCGGCAGGCGTTTGCCAGCCTCTTTGCATCCGCAGAGATCTGGCTCAGCGACTTGACATCAGACTTGAATATGGTCGGTACCATGAGTCCTCTTTCAGTATCCACTGCCAAGCCCAGATTGACATGCTTGTATACCAGTAGCTTGTCATCTACCATGTGGGCATTCAGAGACTTGTGGTTGATAAGCGTCCTAGATACGGCATATAGAACCATATCTGTCAGCGTTATCGCCTGAGCGGCTGGATTTTGCGAGGCCTTGAGTTTCTTGCGAAGTTCGAGTATTTCTGTGGCGTCGAATGAAGTATGAATTGTCAGTTGTGCGGTGGTTGACAGCGATTTGAACATCGCTTCTGCGATTCGCTTGCGGATGTTGGTGAGAGGGACGACATCGTATGCAGTCTCCAGTTCGCCCTCTGAAACAGAGATGTCTGCAGCAGGAGCCTGAACCTGTCCCGGAGTGACTTGCGGCTGCAGCTCTGCAGCAACCTGTGGGCCCTTAGCAATCAGATCCACGATGTCGCGCTCGATGATCCTTCCCATAGGGCCTGAAGGAGTTGCAGCTGTGTAGTCAATGCCTGCGCGCTCAGCCAACCCCCTCGCTCTTGGTGATATGCGGATTCGGCCGTCGCCCTGCTCGACGCTCTCCAGTGGTTCGCTGGGAGCAGTACCGGCAACAGGCTCAACTGCTACTTGACTTGTCAGCTGCTCGGCTGCTTCGGACTGATCAGATGCCTCCGCTGTTGCTACGCCGTCTGGAGCAAAGGCCGAGATGTCCTCACCCGGCTCACCGATGACACACACATTTGTGAGCACCGGGACATCATCGTCCTCCTCAAAAAACCGGGCAAGCAGGACACCGTCTACGGTAGACGCCTCATCAAATGCAGCTTTGTCTGTCTCGTAGGAAAAGAGGAGATCTCCTACAGCTACGCGATCGCCTACTTCCTTGTGCCATTTTGTTATGATGCAGCTTTCTACTGTCTGCCCTTGGCGGGGCATAATCACTGGAGTGGCCATTGGCAACCTCCTCTAGTTTACGTGTCGTTTGGTCGGGTTGCACATTTGTGCACGACGACACATATTTTCTCGAAATGTGAAACACCTATAACTTCGCCATTGATCATGATACTCCTTCCGGACGATTCGAACCGCGTGTGCGAGCGTTGACGCACAGAAAACCAGTGAGTCCGGTTTGTATGGCGCAATAGGTCAGCATAATTCACAACTGTCTGAAGCAGTGCACTGATCGAGCAGTGCTTGGGCGGTAATGAGATCCGTCACTAGGATGTTGACGTAACCTCCTGCCAGAGCACCTTTGATTGCAGGCACTTTGTTCAGCCCGGCAGCAATGCCGATCTTGATCGGGATCTGCTTGAGGTCTGAGAGAGAAATCGATATGGTCCGGTCGTCTACATCCGAGCGGCACTGGTTGCCGTTCGCGTCATAAAACCTGCAGCCGATCTCGCCAACTGCGCCCAAGGAGCGCAGCTGTTGCATTTCAGACTTGGTTATGTACCCGGCTCGAGCCAAGAGTGCGTTTTCATCGCATACACCTATTCCTACCAGCGCTATATCAGATTGCTTGCCGAGTTCGAGCACACGCTTGATTTGAGGTTCATCGAGGAATGTCTGCAACGAATCTCCGTTCTGAACGACGGCAGGGGCGGGGAGCACATGCCATTCGCCGTTGAAGGCCTGTGCTATCATCCGTGGCAGCTGGTCTGCATGAGTATGCGCGAGGAGCCCGCCGACAGTGCCGACAAACTGGACGACTCGGACTCTGGAGACAGGCTTCGGGGTCAGAGCGCGCACCATTTCGTATATGGTTGAGCCCCAACACGTTCCTATCGTCTGATTGTCCTGAACCAGGCGGACAAGCAGCTCTGCGGACTTGATGCCGAGGTCTCGCCTCGTCAGATCGTCTGAATCAGGATCGCCCTCGACGACCACGACTCTATGGAGATTGAGCCTCTTTCTGAGCTGTACAGCAACTTGAGAACACATAGAGTTAGGGTCAACTATGGTAAAGCGAACTATTCCGAGATCTCGGGCGCGCTTTAGAACTCGGGAAATTGTGGAACGTGAAGTTCCAAACTCTCTGGCGATTTCGTCTTGAGTTCGGCCTTCCTCGTAGTACATACGAGCGATTTCAGCCATTGGCAGACGCTGCGACATGGTAAGCTCTTTCTCCTTTCAGCTTCAATTTTAAGTATAAGCGTATAAGGCCGAGTTGGGCAAATGCCAAGCTTTTTCCATATCGCCCGATGCTGCCAAGCGAGATTTGTGCCTCAATGATGTTGACACGGCGCACCGGTGAACTGATAATGGATGTGCAGGGATTTGAAAGATTAGATCCCTGCGATCAGATTACAGGCATAAGCCAGAAGGTGGGTGACGACGCATGGAAGGTGACAGTGATAGTCGCTGCACTGGGCAATGGCGTGCTCGCACGCTTATTCAGAGTGCTGCCTTTCCGGTGTCGGAGCCTGCCTGTACTGCTTGACACTGCTTAAGCTCTCATTTTACCTTCCCATTCACTTGGCTCCGGCCCCCGGATTGTCGCGCAGTTGTCTAGAGCACTGCCATCGTTACCTTCCATCTCCCTCGTTGCTGAACACCACATGATTCTGGCCTGCTTAGACTAGCGTCCGGAATGCGTCTTCGCGCTTCGGATGACCGTCGGCAGGCGAGTGTGCAGACGAGCAAGGACAGTTGTGTACACTAGCATGGACAGATTGGAGGGATAACAATGGACCGCATGTCTGCAGAAAAAGTCAGAACGATGGTTGAACGCAGTGACTGGGGGCGGCTCAGACAGCATCTTCGCGGGTGGAACCCGCCCGAGGTGGCAGACCTTATACTCAGCCTGGAGAAAAAAGACAGGGTTGTGGTCTTCAGACTGCTGCCGCGGGATATATCAAGCGAAGTGTTTGCCTATCTTGACTCTGAACACCAGGACCACCTAATCCGCGACCTGACAGATGAAGAGACGCGGCAGCTGCTCGCAGGCATGCGCCCTGACGACAGGACGGCCCTGCTGGGCGAATTGCCGGGCCAGCTCACTCAGAAGCTCCTCAACTTGCTGAGCCCGGGCGATCTCAAGGAGGCCAGGAAGCTGCTTGGCTATCCTGAGGAGAGCATCGGAAGGCTGATGACTCCTGACTATGTAGCTGTCAGGCGCCACTGGACTGTAGCCAGAGCCATCGACCACATAAGAGAAAAGGGCAGAGACAGCGAGACGATCAACATGGTCTATGTGGTTGATGACAACTGGAGGCTATTGGACTCATTGGAGCTTCGGAAGCTCATCCTCGCCGATGCTCATCACACAGTCGATCAGCTTATGGACAACTCCTTTGTGTATTTGATCGCTACAGACGACAGAGAAAAAGCTGTCTCGACGATGAAACGTTACGATATCAGTACTCTGCCTGTGGTGGATTCGGACGGCACTCTTGTCGGTATTGTGACAGCAGACGACGTCTTTGACGTAGCTGAAGAAGAGGCGACCGAGGACTTCCACAAGCACGCCGCAATCACCCCACTGAGGTCGGGATATGCAACGACCACAGTATGGGAGCTTTTCACTAAGCGCGTTGGGTGGTTGGTGCTGCTCATATTCCTAAATCTCATGTCGTCGAGTGTGATAGCAGCGTTTGAGAAGACTCTGGCGTCTGCATTGGCTTTGGCCTTTTTTATCCCGCTTCTTATGGACAGCGGCGGAAACGCAGGTTATCAGTCTTCCACTCTCGTTGTGCGTGCGTTGGCTGTGGGTGATTTCAAGTTGGGCCAGTGGGCTAAGGCAGTTGGCCGCGAGATCGTGGTGGGATTGTCTCTGGGCGTCGTTATGGGCTTGGTCAGTGGAGTGCTTGGGTTTATCAAGGGCGGGCTTGCGATCGGCCTAATAGTGGGGGCTACTATGGTGTCGGTCATCCTGATGGCGAATATCATAGGAATCTCGCTGCCGCTCATCCTCGTCCGCTTCGGGCTGGATCCGGCAATCGCGAGCGGGCCGCTCATCACCTCGATTGTTGATGCTTCCGGGCTGCTGGTCTACTTCCTCATCGCTTCCAGAGTGCTCGAGCTGTGAGCGCATTCAGTGATCTAGAGCCATTTGCGTTGTCTTGTACGATGACGCAAATGGCTCGACCATGAATCACCTTAACTAAAGGCCTGAGCAGTGATATACTTGAAGATAGGCAAGATACAGTCTGAAAGAGGTGGCAGCATACATGTCAAGCCGATCCGTAGAGATTCCTATCGCACTGCAGATGTACTCCCTCAGGGATGACTCAAAGGCCGATTTCGCTGGTGCCTTGAGATCAACCAAGGAGATCGGATACGACGCAGTCGAGTTTGCCGGGTATTACGGTATGAGCAGCAGCGAACTCCGCAAGTTGTTGGATGATTTGGGCCTGCGTGCTGTGGGCAGTCACGTAGGCTATGACCAGCTTCGTGACAACTTGGAACAAGTGATAGATTACAACCTGGAGATCGGGGCGAAGTATATCGTTTGTCCCAGCTACAACGCAGACAGCCGCGATGGATGGGTGGAGTTTGCCCACTTCCTCAGCTCGGTTGCAGACACGTGTGAGAAGTCCGGGTTGACAGTCGGCTACCACAATCACGCTCACGAATTGAAGAAGATAGGCGACGAGTACATATTCGATATCATTTTTGATGCTGCTTCAGACAAGGTTGTGGCCCAATTGGATCTCGGATGGGCGTTGTATGCGGGCGTGGACCCCGTGCAGCTACTTCGCAAGTATGCTGGTCGTTGTCCACTAGTCCACGTCAAGGATTTCGACGAGAACAACAAACAGACAGAGGTCGGTACCGGCGCACTCGACCTTCAATCAGTCGTAGCTACCTGCCGAGAGGTAGGGGTCGAGTGGATGATCATTGAGACTGAGCAGTACAACATGGAGCCGATCGATAGTGTGCGGGTAGGTTACTCCAATCTCAAGAGGGCTGCGAAGCAGATTGCGCAGACCACCTAGGCAAGAACGGGCAGCTACAAGAAGCTGCCTTTGAACTGCCTTTAGGGCGGTGAACTCAATATAAAGGAGTGATCAGTGTGGAGAATGAGGCACTGCGGAATATCTTGACTAGGCGCAGCATTCGGAAGTACACTGACCAGCCTGTCGAAGAGGAGAAGATCGATCTGCTTCTCAGGGCAGCTATGGCAGCACCTTCGGCTAGGAACATCCAACCATGGGAGTTCATAGTCCTCACAAAGAGGGAGTCAATTGACAAGCTGGCCACATTCAGCCCGTATGTAGGCATGCTAAGAGACGCACCCCTCGCGATTGTCGTATGCGGCCGAACTGATTCGGAGGCCGGTTCGCCCGACTACTGGGTCATCGACTGTGCGGCTGCAGTTCAAAACATACTGCTCGCAGCTCATGCGTTGGGCCTTGGAGGTGTGTGGCTCGGAGTCCATCCGAGGCGTGAACGGCAGGACGTGCTTGAGCAGATCTTTAAGCTTCCGGAGAACGTAGTGCCGCACAGCGTGATCTCTATTGGGTATCCCGCTGAGCAGAAGGAACCGGCAAATCGGTACAGAGACGATAGGGTTCACCGTGAGACTTGGTGACGATTGATAGGGGATAGAGGCATGAGAATACAGGCAATCCGAACACCGGTCATCGAGATTGGATCAGACCTACTCGAGGTGTTTCGGTCTTCGTATCCCGGCAACCTTGCCGAGCGTTCTGTCGTGTGTGTGACCTCCAAGGTAGTGTCGCTCGAGCAGCGACGGGTCGAAAAACTCTCGGAGGTAGTACTGAGCGAAGAGGCGCGAGCTCTGAGCCCTCTCAAATACTCAAAGAACTTCGAGCGCAACCCTGGTTTGGCAGAGCTGATCTTGAGGGAGTCAGACCGGATCTATAAGGGGCACTTCGTGTACCTCACTCTAAAGGACGGGACATTCATCCCGAATGCAGGTATTGATCTTTCCAACGTACCCGATGGGTACGCTGTTCTTTGGCCTAGGGATCCCTTCGGGTGGGCCAGGCAGTTCCGTGAAAAGCTGAAATCCGCCTATGGGTTGAACGAAGTCGGAGTGCTGATGACGGATTCCCGGTGCACTCCGTTGAGGAGAGGAGTCATTGGCCTCGCAGTTGCATACAGCGGATTTGAGGGCGTCGATAGCCAAGTGGGGAAAAAAGACCTGTTTGGCCGCGAGCTTGAGTTCACAGAGAAAGCGGTCGCAGATTGCCTTGCATCTGCGGCTGTACTCGTTATGGGGGAGTCGGGCGAGAGTACTCCGTTTGCAGTAGTAGAAGACGCTCCTGTGACTTTCACGGACAGCGAGGTCAGGCCCGGCGAGTTGAACATAGATCCCAGGATCGATCTGTTTGCAGGCTTGTACGACAGCCAGATATTTGACGCTTTTTCAAAGGGCAAGAAGCATGAACGTGCAGGGTACGCGGCCGGGCCGCAGTCTGCCGAGGACAGGGATGATCGTTAAGCGGCGGATGGATAGGCCACCAATGCATTTGAGGTCAAAATCGGCGGTGACTCGGTGGCTACCTTATGATGTAGGGGCCATGGAGGTGGGGTGTGTATGAAACCGCGACTGCGTGTTGCGGGGGATATTATTATCGATTGGATCATCTCTGAGGGGCAGTGCAAGGTATATCCCGGTGGCGTCGGCAATGTAGTGCGCGGCTTGGAACAGTTCGGATATTCTGTGTCGTTGACGACAGTGTATAACCCGATGCTCTACCCATTGGATCACGTGTTTGACTTGTGCAACTGCCTTCAGGACTTTGAGCACAGAAACGTCAACGTGAGGAACTACGACAAAGGGATATTTCAGCGGTTTCGAGCCGGGCTCAAGCCCAGAATATTCACAGGCGAGTTTGACATCGTCGTGTTGCACGAGGACACGTGTGTGCGTGACTTCACAGCGATGTACGCCGACGTTAGAGACACGACGCCCTCGGGGAGATGCAAGGTGCTTCGAATGAGTTCAACAGACCCCTGGGAGACGATCATGTCTCGAATACAACACGAGTACGCGATCATCACCTACGATGACAAAGTGAGAATTTTCAGGCCCGGCCAGGCTCGTGATGAGCAATTGGATTTCCCTCCGGCTGAGGTGCGGGACACAGTCGGTGCGGGAGATACGTTTGGTGTCGGGTTTATTGATGCCTATCTCAAGTCAGGCATAATAGACAATGAGACGGTAATGGCGGGCATCAGGCTTGCACAGGCAAAGGTCAGGCAGATAGGGGTTTTTGTCTAGCTTTGACCGATCAATAGGCAACGATCGATGAGAAACGCCTCTCCGTCCCTTTGGCCGACAGCGCCGGCCGGGATTGGCATCGCTTTATTGCATGTGCCACAGGAGAGGCGTTTGGGTTTTTTGGGGTTTGCTCATTGCTTTGCTGCAACGGGCTAGTACCTGCAGAGCCTCAGGTTACACCAGGCTTGCCAAGCTTAGAACTCTAGTCACAAGCCCGCCGGTTACGAGCGCTACTGTAAAGGCTCCGATCCACATAGCTGCGGCCTCCAGCCTTCCGCGCTCTTTCACCATGACGAGCACTGACGCTATACAGGGGACAAACAGCGACATTGTCACCAGAGCCACCAGGGTCTGAGGCCGGGTTAGGTCAATTGAGGTCAAGCCTGCCGCACCGAAGTCTCGTCTTATGAATCCCATGATAAACGCAGTCGCAGTCTCTCGCGGCAGTCTAAGCCATGACACCACGACTGGCTCAGCTGCACGCTGAATCACATCCAACACTCCGCTGGCGTCCATTACTCCTATGAGGACTGACCCGGCTGCAAAGAGAGGCGTTGCCTCCTTAATGAAGTGAACGGTCCTTGTGATTGCCTTTTTCAAGACGTTTGATAAGCTCGGTATCCGCATAGGGGGCAGATCAAGCAGCAAACTGGATGAAGTCCCGGGGAGTACCGCCTTTAGCAGCACCCCGACAGCCAGAAATACTGCGATGATGGTCAAAACGTAGATCGCGAGGTAGTTTAGCCCGAGCTTGGACAGCATCGCAGCTATGACACCAAGCTGTGCCGAGCACGGAATAGCCAGCCCCAGTAGGAATGTGGTGATCCTCTTTTCTTTCTGAGTCCCCAGCATCCTCGTTGTGATCGTCGCCATTGTAGTGCACCCGAACCCGAGGATCATAGGGATGATAGCCTTTCCGTTTAGCCCGATCGATCCGAAAGTCCGATCTGATAGCGCCGCAATCCTAGGCATGTACCCGGAGTCCTCGAACAACGATATGAACACGTAGAAGCCGAGAACAAGCGGAAGGAGCAGCCCAAACACGTATACGGGCGTCATAGTGAGCACTCCAAACTCGCCTACAAGGATGTCCCAGACAACACTAGTTGAGGGAATGAACCTTGAGATTAGAGACCGCATCCAGGGCTCGTACAAGCCCGCCATCACAGTCTCCTCTGTGAATTCGACGACTGTTTCGGCTATAAAGGATCCCATGACTTTGTACACCACCCACAAGCACGCGATCAGTATGGGGATGCCTGTCAGTGGCTGGATTGTCAGTCTTCCGATTTTCTCGCTCAGAGTCGGCCTTGAGTGGTCACGCAATACCTGCGATACAACGCGGTTTACATGCTCCCTCCGCATTTTGTACACGGCCTCTCTATGACCTGTAGGCGCAACGCCCAGCCGCTCTGCCATTGCGGGGTCATCTTCGAGAAATAGGAGCTTGTGGCCACGTGAAACAGTCGGCGATGGGTGTGCACTCCCGCCGATATCTGAACGTTTGCTCAATAACTCATCGACAGACTTCAGTAGTTCATCTAGTCCCGGAGTTGGGTTGCCGACCGAAGCCTCTGGGAGGCGCTCAAGCAACTCGTCTATGCCTATTCGCTTCACACCGACAGTGGGTATGACCGGAACTCCGAGGCCCTTGCTCAGTCCCTCTACATCTATTTCTATGCCGCGCTTTTCTGTCTCGTCCATCATGTTGAGAGCCACTATCACCGGGATCCCTGCGTCTATGATCTGCTGGGTGAGGAAGAGCTCCCTTTCGAGGTACAAGGAGTTGACGACGTTGATGACAACATCCGCATCTAGAATAATGTCTTTTGCAATTCGTTCTTCATCGTTGAACGATGAGATTCCATAAACTCCGGGGGTATCTATGAGCAATCCCTGCTCTATCTCGGAGCTTGAGATGTCCAACGTAGTCCCTGGGTAGTTAGAGACATCCACGTAGAGGCCGGTCAGCGCGTTAAACACCACTGACTTGCCTGAGTTCGGGTTGCCCGCAAGGACTATCTTCTTCTTCCCCGCATACGCCATTGCTGAAGTGCCGACTGTCTCATGACCCATGCCTTGATAACACCTCGACTTTTATTTGACCAGCCAAATTGCGTCCAATAGCTACTTGTTGCCTTCCTCTCTTGACTATTACGGGGCCGCCCGGGAGGACGTAGTCGCAGGTAAGACATTCGTTTACATCTATGCCGAGCCTCATCAGCTGACACCGGATATCTTCATCCTTGACTTGCAATATGGAAAACCTGTCGCCGGCGTTGACCTTGTCCATAGTCTCGGCCTTGATGCATTCTGCGCTGTAAGGACAGGCATTGCAGAGCTGAGGACAGGAACTGCCACCCGATGTAGAACAACATGAGGAGTTCCTCAGTCGGTAGACGATATATCCTATAGCGGCTGCCGCTGCGACCACAAGCACGATCTTGTCAAGCATTGAGACCCCTCCAATTTGTTAGCCTAGGCTAACTTTATAAGTCAAAATTAAATTCTGTGACGAAACTGACCGGCAAGACCCAAGTCAGGCAGTCGATGCCTGATGGCTAGGTGTATTGCACAAGACCTCAAGCATCAGTGCACTTTGATTTGGCTGGCCTTACCGATATCATGCTCGCCTCAGAGACTGTAAGAGTTAGTGCCAACCCGTGAACTCGAACAGATACAGTGTCGAGAGACGATGAACCAACCCGCTCTACTTCAGCGCCAGGCCCAAATCCAAGACTGCGCAAGTGCTCAGCCTCATCCGGCGCTGCGTTGACTGCTACAACCACAGACGTCTGTCCTGGGACTAGGTCCGTGAGTCTGAGATCAGACCCGTTGCCCAGCTGCAAGTCAGCAAAAGCAGATTCGGACCGTTGGACGATGTTCCTTTGAACCGACTCTATATACTCGTTTGATTCGAGGAAGTAGAGGAGCTTTTCCACTGTTTGCCTGCTAAGAGCATGCTCAACTTTACACGCGTCAGCCTCCGCAGTCTCCCGGTCTACGCCAAGGACTTTGTGAAAAAATACTTCCAGTAGACGATGGCGGTTCATTACTCGTTCGGCATGGGTGCGTCCCAGATCAGTCAGAGACACGTTTCCGTAGCGTTCATAGCGCACCATGCCTCTTGAGTCCAGCTTTTTCAATATGTTAGTTACACTTGCCATGCGCACTCCCATCGCATCGGCAACGTCCTTTACCCGAACGGTAGGGTTGCGATGCTCGAGAGTGAGTATAGCCTCGAGGTAGTTTTCTTCGCTCCGGGTTAGTTCCAACTTCTCCGGATTCATTCATACTTCACCCTAAATGTTAGTCTAGACTAATATTATCAGATGCGTCAATCTCACACAACGCCAAGAATGCCATTGCATACCGATTTGGAGGGTTTTTAGGCGTTTGCGCAGAACGTTCGTAGAGTTACTGCGTTTCTAGAGCCAAAGGCCGCTTTCTTGTCTCGCGATTGCCTGGTGCTTTATGCGGCGGTCTGGCCTGGCTCATTGATATTGATGAGGTGAGGTTGGATTATGGAACGTGATCGCATTGTCCAGTTCACGAGCTCGTACCTAGATGTTGATAGCTTCACTGACCAGTGCGTAAACGGGCTACAGGTTGCAGGAGCCGAAGATGTCAGCAAGATAGTATCCGGTGTGAGCATTAGTTCTCGGTTGATACAGGCGGCTATTAGCCGTCAGGCGCAGATGATCCTTGTGCACCACGGATTTTTCCGGGGCGACATCCCCGATCCGCTCTCGCTGACAGGCGTGATGCGAGAACGCTTGGCCTTGATCTTGCGCCACAATATCAACGTGGTAGGGTATCACCTGCCTCTTGACGCCCATCCCGAGATTGGCAACAACGCTCTTGCGTGCAAGAGGCTCGAACTGACCGACATAGAGCCTGTAGACGTGGGCTTCGTCGGCTCTCTCCGGCATCCGGAGTCACTGAAGTCGTTCGTCAAGCGTGTGGAAGAGCTGTATGAGAGAGATGTGCAGGTGTTTGCCTTTGGCCCTGATAAGGTCAAGAGAGTCGCTGTAGTCAGCGGGGGAAGTTCGCCATACTGGCCTCAAGCGTTGAAGGCCGGAGCAGACACCTTTATCTGCGGCGATATGCGCGAGAGCGTAGTTAGGGCTATCGAAGAGGCAGGCTTGAACGTGATCAACGCAGGACACTACGACACTGAGAAGCTTGGCATAATTGCGCTGTCGGAGTTGCTCGCCGAATCGTTGGGCATAGATGTCGAATTCGTTGACATCCCCAATCCAGTCTGATTTGACGCGGCTGTGTCAAAAAGGTACCCATTGGATGCTAGGGAGGATGAGTATTGGCCGGCCGGGACAGATATGTATGCGATGAGCGGGAAAGATGCTTATTGGCCGCGGGGACAGGTGCGCATCGGATGTGCGGAAAGATACGTGTTGGCTATGCCGCAAAGATATGTGTTGGAGTGGAGGGATTGTGTTGTATATAGGTCGCTTTGTTGTGATTGGCAGGGATAGCAAAGGAGCTCTCTATGTCGGATACCGCGTCTCCGGGAGGTCTCAGCCCAACCGCAAGATAGTTATGAAAGACGGGGTCGCCAGCGTTGTGCCTAAGGACGGAGTGCAGTATGACAATCCATTTGTCACCTACCCGTGCTTTAGGCAAGCGGGCGATTGCCTGGTCGCATCCAACGGCTCACAAACTTGGCCGATCGGCGAGAAGATCATATGCGGAAGCCCGGTAAAGGATGCGCTCACCTTGCCTCTGTTGGCTCTTGAGTTTGAGCGCGATCAATATCACACACCCCGGATCGCGACTGTGGCGGATTACGGGCGAGATGAAGCCTGGATCGGAATAGTGATGGATTCGAAAATTGAGGTAAGGAAGCTCTCGATTGCCCCTTCAGAGGCACGTTTGATCGCTGTCTACGAGCTGACTGATGTTACTCAGGTCAGCATTGCATCAGATGATCCGGACTCTATAGCAGAGGAGCTCATGAAGCTTCCGTATGAGCATCCCATATGTTCCATAGCTGCGACTATGAGGGATGGCAAGGTTGTGTACGCAATCCGCTAAGAGCATATAGAGCTGGAAGTATGCAGATCCGAAGGCACTGATCTCGCTGTTCCTCTAATGACGAGTCTGCTGCCCCGTGCATAGGCTAACTGCAGGCGGCAAAGCTACGTTTCTGAGGAGGGCATGGGATGAGTGCTATTGTTGGTTGGGTAGATTTCGACTCTGATCTCGCAAACGAAGGCGTTATTATCAAACATATGGCAGACGCCATGGCAGGACGCGGTCCAGACGCGTCCGGTATTTGTCTCTTTAGACACGCGGCTTTTGGCCACAGACGGCTGAGTGTAATCGATCCCGAGGGCGGGAGCCAGCCGATGACCAAGAGATTCGGGCCTCGGGAGTACACAATCGTGTACAACGGCGAGCTGTTCAACGCGAAAGACATCCGAGACGAGCTGGAAGCTCGGGGCCATAGGTTCAACAGCCGTTCAGATACAGAGGTCTTACTAACTGCTTATGCGCAGTGGGGCGCGGATTGTGTTCACAGACTCAACGGAATGTTTGCATTTGGCATCTGGAGCGAGCACGATCAGCTCCTTTTTCTGTGTAGGGACAGGCTCGGGGTGAAGCCCCTGTTTTACTGCACAGTCGGCAGCGGGTTGCTGTTCGCATCCGAGCCAAAGGGCCTACTTGCGCATCCTAGTATGACAGCTGAGTTGGACCGCTCCGGGATCTGTGAGGTATTTGGCCTGGGGCCTGCTCGTACCCCCGGGAACGGGGTGTTTAGAGGCATCCGTGAAGTCAAGCCTGGATTCTGGATGCAGTTTGGTCGCGGTGGGACGCGCACAGAGCGATACTGGCAGCTGACTGTCGGCCCTCATACTGACGACTTGGAGACGACGGCACTGACTGTGCGATCGCTGATTGAGGATTCGCTACAAAGGCAGCTGGTATCAGATGTGCCGATATGTGCACTGTTGTCAGGCGGAATAGACTCCAGCGCTTTGGTAGTGCTGGCTGCTCGGGAGTTTGAGGAGCGCGGCCTTGGCCCCCTTCACACCTTCTCAGTTGACTACGAGGGCAATGAGCAGCACTTCAGGGCCGGCGATTTTCAGCCGGATTCAGACGCTCCTTGGATCAAGGTCGTGTCTGGTTACGCTGGGACACAGCATCACTATATAACCATAGATACTAGGAGCCTTGTGGACTCGCTAAGGGACGCAGTTATTGCACGAGATATGCCCGGTATGGCAGATATCGACTCGTCGCTCCTTTTGTTTTCGAGAGAGATCAAGAAGCATGCGACTGTGACTCTTTCCGGCGAGGCCGCAGATGAGATCTTCGGGGGCTATCCCTGGTTTCATAGACCCGAGATGCTGGAGGCTGACACATTTCCGTGGTCGCGTTTTGCATCAATGCGTGAGAGCCTGCTGTCGGAAGATCTGAGGCGGGAGCTAGACCTAAAAGGTTACATTGATCACATGTACAGGGAGACCCTTGCTGAAGTCCCGAGGCTTGAGGGTGAAGCGAAGCCTGATGCGCGAGCTCGTGAAGTGACATATCTCACGTTCACTTGGTTCATGCCTACGCTGCTTGACCGCAAGGACCGCATGACGATGGCGAGCGGACTTGAGGCTCGATTGCCGTTCTGTGACCACAGGCTTGTCGAGTACGTCTGGAACATACCGTGGGAGATGAAGAGTCATAAAGGCATGGCCAAGGGTATCCTCAGGAAGGCCCTGGAGGGCCTGCTTCCTGCGGCGATCCTCAACAGAAAGAAGAGCCCGTATCCAAAGACGCATAACCCGGGATATCTCGCTTTAGTCAAGGACCGCCTGCTTGGGATACTGTCCGATTCAAGCTCGCCCTTGCGGCAACTGGTTGACGTCGAGCACATACGAGGAGTCATAGCCGAAGGAGGCAAGGCCTTTGACCAGCCCTGGTTTGGCCAACTGATGACCGATGCGCAGCTATTTGCGTATCTGATACAGGTGGACATCTGGATGAGGGAGTACAGAGTGTCGCTTTGCTGAGCGGGGCAGTCTCTTTGTTGAGCTCGGTAGCCTGTTTAGTCGGGCGGCCTAGTCTGTTTGTTGGGCATTGCAGCCTGTTTGTTGGGCGGCGTAGTCTGATTGAAGCCCCGGCAGCCTGTATGCTATAATGCGGTGACAAGTACATAGGATGGTGTAGGAAGTTATGCTAACGCGACTTAGGCTGGAGATTTCAACCTTGTCGGCTTGTTGGGAGGGAACTAATCATGGCGCGGGTAAATGAGAACTTCCTTAAGCTTAGGGGAGACTATCTATTTTCAGAGATCGCTAGACGTAGGACGAAGTATCAGGAGAATCACCCGGACGCCAAGGTGATCAGCTTGGGAATCGGCGATGTGACGAGGCCGTTGCCGCAGGCTGCAGTTGACGGACTCAAGCGTGCTGCGGACGAGATGGCCGATGTAAGGACCTTTCGAGGATATGGGGAGTATCAAGGGTACCGGTTCCTGGCTGAGAAGATACTGGAGTTTGAGTTTGCTCCCAGAGGCGTGTCCTTAGATGTCGATGAGGTCTTCATCAGCGAGGGCGCGAAGACCGACACTGCGTGTTTTCAGGAGCTGTTTGACATCGACAATGTGGTAGCGGTGCTTGACCCAGTATATCCTGTGTATGTCGACAGCAATGTGATGGCCGGGCGATCAGGCCAAGCTACAGAGGGCGGACATTACTCGGGAATAGTCTACATGCCTTGTACTGAGGAGAACGGCTTTATGCCTGAGTTGCCGTCAGAGAAAGTCGATCTTATTTATCTATGCTATCCGAACAACCCTACAGGAGCGACCATATCTCACAGCGAGCTGAAGAAATGGGTCGACTATGCACGGCAAAATCAAGCCATTATCTTGTACGACGCAGCGTATGTAGCGTTTATCCAAGACGAAGACATCCCGCATAGCATCTACGAGATAGAGGGAGCGGACGAAGTAGCTGTAGAGTTTAGGAGCTTTTCAAAGCGAGCGGGGTTCACAGGAACTCGGTGCGCATTTGCGATTGTCCCAAAGAAGGTCAAGGCCTATGCATCTGATGGGTCCGAACACTCGTTGAACTCGCTGTGGCTTAGAAGACAGGCGACGAAGTTCAACGGCGTATCGTATCCAATTCAGGTAGCTGCAGCAGCGACGTACTCGTCCGAAGGCAGGGAGCAGGTCAAAGAGCTAATCGATTACTACATGACCAATGCTAGTATCATAGTCGAAGGCTTGACTTCAGCGGGGCTAACTGTGTATGGAGGCACCAACTCTCCTTACGTATGGGTCAAGGTACCCGAGGGTATGACATCGTGGGGGTTCTTTGACTATTTGCTTGACAAGGCAAGGGTTGTGTGTACTCCAGGCGCTGGGTTTGGTGCCAGCGGGGAGGGGTTTGTGAGACTGACCGCCTTTGGTAGCCGAGAGGATACGGAGGAGGCCGTGAGCCGAATCTGTTCGTGCCTCTGACTTCCGGTGTTTGGTTCTAGGAGTTGATAGACACCCCAAGGGACGCTTTGAGGCCGGTTGTCTCGCGTCAACACGATGAGACCGGCATGGCGAGGTCGGCGCAGGGAGGCCGATACAGAGGAGAACGGTTTCCCATAACTGAGCTACTTGCGATATCATGAAAGCACCGGGCCGCAGACTCCTGCGCCCGGTGCTTTCAGTCTTGCGGAAGTCTGGATTCAGTTCCCTATGCAAGATAGCTACAATGTAAACAGTACTGTCCGTGCTGACGTTGACATCGGGCGTGTACGGATGGTATATTGAAATTGAAAAAGGTCTAAGTTGGTAAGTATACTGTATACATAATCCACGGTCTGCAAGTGTTTTGTGCTTAGTCCGCTCGCGTTCTTGTATCTGTCGAACCTTGAAAACTGAAGAGGAGGTGAGTTGGAGTGTCGCTGTCTCTACCTAATGGACGGCTGGCAGAGTCAGTGAAGCTGCGGGTCATGCCCGGCAAACAGCGCGGAGGTAGATCTGAAGTCAGACTTCACGAGGACAGTATGCGCGTCCCTCGATCATTGGAAAGGGCAG
>FIZI01000026.1:0-19778 GCA_900016865.1 uncultured Clostridia bacterium
AACTCGCTCTTGACGAGGGGTAGAGATACTCCCTTGATGCTCTCTATCAGGCCAAACAGGAACATCGACGCGTAGAGTATAAAATAGAGTGCGATGAGCCTTGGCTTGCCGTGGCCCTTTCCAGCGTAGTCACCAGCCATGAAGTAACATCCTCAGCAGCCTCGCATCACGACGAGTCAGCGCCTGGCGGCAGATTTGAGGCTAAGTGTTGTGCGGCAGCGTGATCGACCTAATGACAATCGTATGGAATACCGACAATTCTGTCAATGAGAAGAGGGTTTGAACCATGCGGAGAAGAGGGTCAGAGCTATGCGCCCGACTCTGAGAACTGCTTCAATGCGATCTGCAATGGGGCCTTCGTTACGCCCGCCTCTGTTGGTCCCGGCGCGGCCGATGCGTGAAGATGTAGACGCGATCTTGATTTACACACCAGGCGTGAGGGGCCTGGCGCCGCTGGTGCTTATTTGGCTTCAGCTGTTTGTTGCCGTGTTTTTCTCATTCGGTATTTTGTGGTATGTCAGCATCCCTGCATTTTTGCTTATCGGTATTCAGTTTCCAAGGCTCATTGAATGCTGGAAACTCTACGGATACTCCAAACGCTTCGCGTACGGCTCGACCGCGATTGTGCTTGCCCTGTTTTTCTTGACCGCAAACCATGTACGTCCGTTTATTGTCTCTCTTTTTCTGGAAGTACTGAGAGCACTGAAAATACTGAGGCCGTGAGAGGATGTGCAGATTATGAAAAGGACGGTCAGCCTGCTCTATCCAGATCATAGTGCGTATACGAGGGGCCGCAGCCAAACGGACCTTGAGTTCATAGGAGAGCTTAGGCTAAATGACTTAGTGGTTCCTCTCGCGAGCAGAGGATCGATGTGGAAACCCAAGACGTTTGAGCTTGCTCGCTATCTTACCTCAGATCCTGCCGTGATCAGATACCGTCTCGACGTCCTAGAAGACCTGACTGACAATCCCGATCTGTGTAGTACCTTTGGTGAAGTTCTTCCAATGATAGAGGACATGATTGAGGTCAGCAGCGGACGGGCCGCTGCAACAGATGTTACTGCCTGTCTGTACGCCGCTTCAGAGTTGGAGATGTACATAGACTGTACCGACGCGCTCTACAGTGGGCTAAACAGAGCCCAATCCCTGAAGTCTGCCGGGCTTAGGGGTCTCTTCGAAGTCGTTAGCGAAGTCCATGAGAGCCCTGATTATGCGAGCATGAAAGAGAGATTGTCACAGCTGATGTCCAGTGTTAGGGGCATCAGGAGCATAACTGTTGGAGTCAATCTTGACGCGCAATTGCGATCAGTCGAGGCTGGTGTCGTATCCATCAACACTCAGCCGTTTCGGTCTGGAGACCTGTTGGATAGGCTGCTCAGACTTGATGTGACGGATGACGGATACAGATGCATTACGCCTCTTCTGCCTTATGGGTATAATGCAGCAGATCCCAGTTCAGTTGCTCTAAACTCAGGGATAAACAGGGCGATCGATACGATATTCAGATCTGTTGTCCAGAAATGGAAGCCTGTGATCCGGCGGTATATGACAGACAACATAGGTTACCTGCGAGGGCTCGTAGATGAGATCAGGCTGCTGCTCAGCCTGGTGGATCTTGTCCGAAAGATGAGAGACCTAGGCTTGCCTATGTGTAAGCCAGAAGTCTGCGATATGGAGGATAAGGCCTTTGCCGCAGAGGGGCTGTACAATCCGTTCATCGCGTTGAGCCTTAAGGATCCCTCAATAGACATGGTGTTGAATGACTTCAGTTTCGACGAGGACGGGATGATCTACATCTTGACAGGCGCGAATCAGGGTGGGAAGTCAGCCATGACCTACGCTGTTGGGATCGCACAGGCTCTCTGTCAGCTCGGCTGCTTCGTCCCTGCCAAGTCCGCAAAGATCAGCCCTGTAGATCACATCCTCACCAACTTCCCGGCCAAAGAGGTGGCAGCGATAGGAAAGGGCAGACTGGGAGAAGAGTGTGCCCGTCTGCGAAGGACGCTGGAGAAAGCGACAGAATACAGTCTAGTCCTTATGGACGAAACCCTATCGAGTACCAGTGCACTTGAAGCTGGATACATAGCCGGAGAGGTCATTATAGGGCTTAGCCTTATAGGGTGCCGCGGCTTATTCGCAACGCACCTGCATGATCTGGCGCAGCGGGTGGATACGCTCAACGCCCATCCCGCGGTCAAGGCGAAGATCGACAACCTCGTAGCTACACTCAAGAGTGGCGAAGGCGAGGTGCGGAGTTACCGAATAGAGAGAATGAAGCCGGACGGGATGAGCTACGCGCGAAGTATAGCGAGGAAGTATGGAGTTACGCTTGAGCAAATCTTAGAGATGCGTCAGCAGGGAACGTCTGCGCTGACGTCCACTACCTAGGAACGCCGGCTCTTGCATTGAAGACCAGAATCTGTTGCCTTGGGGGTTGATGTTTTCGTGAAGCACGCCTATTTCGTCACAGTCTTGATCATTCGGCCGCACGGCGACGGCTACCAGCTTCTGATGCTTAGGCGGGCGGAGGATAGCTACATGGGCGGACAATGGCATGTTGTCTCCGGTGGGATTGAGCCGGACGAAACCGCCTGGCAGGCGGCTCTGCGAGAAATGCGTGAGGAGACTGGCCTAGCGCCCGTAGAGTTCTACTGCCTCGACACCACGACCGTCTTCTACAGACCCCAGAATGATACGATTAACATTGCGCCTATGTTTTGCGCGATTGTGTGTGTGGACGCGGCTGTTACGATCAACTCTGAGCACACAGCGTATGAATGGATCGATATAAATGAAGCTGATTCCCGACTGCTATGGCCAGGAGATCGGCAAGCACTGGAGGAGGTCCGGACTGCCATACTGGGCGACAGCCCAGCGAAACAGCTCATGCGCATCCCTATTGAACTCTGGTGCGTCTAGCTGTGATTGGGCTATTGGACGCACTTTGTCGTCTGCCACGTGTCTCAAAGGCGTCTCGCGAGCTGTCACTGATTCTAAGCCTGCCTGTGCGGGTGATTGTAAGCCTGCCTGCGCTGGTCTGAGCTGTTGCGTGAAAACCGTTCGAGAAGCGACGGTTGCCTGAAACTATGCAGGAATACGCCTTGCAGATCGCCTGGAACCACGCAGGAATCTGCCTCGTAGTGGAGAAGCTGACAGCGGTTTGGTGTCCGCAGCCGGGTGTCAGGGACGTATGACGTGTATGGCACATGGTGTGTTGGGCATCGCTACCGCGGGGCGCGGTTGTGCAGGTTTATCTGCGCAGGAAAGGCCAAGGGCTGGCCGGTGCTGAAAGTGATATAGAGTAATCACAGCAAGGAGTGGTAAGAATGTCATCGACGTCTGACTGGTTGCTTTGGGCAATTCTTGCAGCTGTGTTCGCCGCACTTACGTCCATACTGGCCAAGGTGGGCATACAAGGTGTCGATTCGGATTTTGCGACCCTGATCCGCACATTCGTCATAGTGATTGTGCTCAGCGTGTTTGTGGTGGCTACGGGCAAGTGGACAAACCCCATGGAGCTATCGCGAAAGACGATCCTGTTCCTGGTCCTCTCCGGGCTCGCCACCTGCGCCTCTTGGGTCTGCTATTTCAGGGCCCTGCAGATCGGCGATGCGTCGAAGGTCGCACCGATTGATAAGTCTAGCCTTATTTTGACTGCTCTCTTTGCCGTAGCGTTCCTTGGTGAACGGCCAAGTGCAAAAGACTGGCTCGGGATTGCGCTGGTTGGACTAGGAACAATCGTACTTGCAATCAAGCGATAGCGCAGGCCGATTGGGCCATAGGATAGGTTGAACGTAGTCGGTCTGGCGTATTCAGCCATCTGCGTCGTGGATCTTCCATCTCGACGGCAAGGAAACCACAGACATCGAAGGGACGATCACGATGGTCTACACAAAGGACGATATCAAAAAGCAGCTCAAAGACATGAGATTGCGACCTGATGATACGGTTTTGGTCCACTCCTCTATGAAGTCGATCGGTGAAGTCGAAGGCCGCGCAGACACAGTTCTTGACGCGTTTATCGAGTACTTCAGTGATGGGCTACTGATCTTCCCGACACACACATGGCGGCAGATCAATGAAGAACATAACGTTTTTGACCCGATGACTGAACCAGCCTGCGTGGGCATCCTGCCCAACCTGTTCATGAAAAGGCCTGGTGTGGTGCGCTCATGGCATCCAACACACTCCGTTGCCGCACTTGGGCGAGGAGCTCAGGAGTATGTGAAGGGAGAGGAGCAATGGGACACCCCGTGTCCTCGAGGCGGGTGTTGGGGCAAGCTGTATGACCTGGCAGCCAAGATCCTTTTTGTTGGGTGCACGCTGAAGACCAATACGATTATACACGGGGTCGAGGAGTGGAATGGAGTACCCAACAGACTGACAGATACTCACCAGCTACTCAGGATTCGGACTCCCGATGGACAGGTCATTGATAGACCCATGCGAAGACATCATCATGTCTCCGGCGACATTTCGCAGAACTACGACAAGATCGAGGATGCTTTGCTCAAGACGGGCATAGCCAGGCTGGGCAGAATCGGTGACGCGAAGACATACATCTGTGACGTGCGGCCAATGGTCGACCTCGTGTCGTCTTTTCTCAAGAGAAACCCGGACCTGTTTGCGGATAGGACGCCGATTCCAGAAGACTGGTATTCCGCTGGTACGCCAAGGTGAAGTGCTATCCACCAGAACTGAAGAGGGGAGTGGTTGCTACGGAACTGTGGAACGCCGAGTTTTGCATTGCTATTTGCGAGCTCCTATGCAGGAGCTGGTGACGTTTACAACACCGTTGGATGCCTGGCGCGGATATGCGGGTGCCTCACTCAGGTTCTGTATGCCCTGAATGAGGTGTATTTCATGAGCGACAAAGGCGCACTTGTGGCTGTGGGCCAGTTCGCTCTATGTCCACCGGATTACAGTCAAAGGGTATCTCAGTTGTTAGCGTCTCCGGGAGGCAGTCTAAGCCAGTTGACTGATACGGTAGCGTCCTTGCGGGAATTGCTGTCTGAGGTTGTCAGCCTTGCTGACGGCCTCTATCAGCCTAAGTACATCCTGCGTGGTTCAACAGACAGGTCGTAGCCTGGGAGAAATGAACATGAGACTCACCGGGCGGTGTCTCTGTGGTGGAGTCACCTACCACACTGACGCAGAAACGGGGGCCGTAACATACTGCCATTGCGATGACTGCAGGAGAGCTATCCGAGAGGCCGTCCACTGACGTGAGAAGCAGCGGATAGCTTCAGGTGTCGTCAGCAGAGATCCAACCAGGTGCCAGTTTCTCAGCTCGCACGTTTGTACGGCGGTGACAGTGACTTCGTGTATGGTCGCTCTAATCTGATGGAGCTTCGGCGTACTAAGTACCATGAGGAGCACTGTGTCTAGTACATGGACTACCTCCGATATGCGACGCCTGCTGAACTCCGGTGACTTGGACTCCATCGGAAAAGGGTTTCTTGAGAGAGCAATCGCGGCGCTGTAAATCCGGGTCTGAGGGACCAAATGCACGCCGTTGTACCTGACATAGATGAAGGCGGAGGCCTTCCTTGCATTCGACACACTGTCTCTCGCGTAGCTGATCTGATGTATCTGTAGCCGTCAGTCGATCTTGCTGACGAATGGGACTGAGAGGTGGGCCAACGTGGACTTCTGCATGAAAAGCGCAGAGACCCCCGATTACGCCGTTATCCTTTGGGACAACGACGGCGTACTTGTCGACACGGAGCGTTTGTACTTCCAGGCGACCCGCGAGGCATTCGCCCGAGTGGGTGTCGATCTGACTGAGAAGCTGTTTCTTGAGTATTTCCTGCTGCAGTCTGAGGGTACTTCGAAGTTCGGCCTTGCTAACGGCCTGAGCGAAACGGGCATTGCCGAACTGCGGCTGGTACGGGACAAACGCTATCAGCAACTGCTCCGGCAGGAACAGATCATGATCGACGGCGTTCGCGACACGCTGGAGATGCTGCGGCCGCACTTCGTTATGGGAATCGTGACAAGTTCTCTTCGCCGGCATTTCGAAACCATCCATAGCCGTACGAGTCTGTTGGAGTTATTCGATTTCACGATCACACGCGAGGATTACGTGGACGCTAAGCCCGCACCTGACCCGTATCTTTCCGCCATAGCTCGCAGCGGGTATCCTGCGGACAGATGCCTCGCGATAGAGGACTCTCCACGCGGGCTCATCGCAGCTAGGGCGGCTGGGCTCGATTGCTGGGTCATTCCGACAGATCTTACGCGGCGGGCGGCGTTTACTGGTGCGACGCGTGTGCTCGAGCGCATTTCTGAAGTGCCGCCGTTACTTCTGGATGCGAAGCGCCTGCGTAGCTAGACGCGGTCCTTGCCTCGGATCAGATAACCAGTCTCGACAGGGTTGCAATGGACGAACTCCTATTACGGCGTGGTTTGGAGGGAGAATCATGTACGAGGATCTCATTTTCCAACCATTCACTGAAGACCATCTTGACGCAGCAGCCGAGATATTTGTCGAAGCCTTTGCAGCGGAACCTTGGAATGAGCTTTGGTCTCACGAGAGCGCGAGACGCAGGTTGAGCGACATTGTACAGTCGCCGGGCTTTGTGGGTTGGTCTGCGTTCTGTAAGGGTGAGTTCATAGGCTTCGTGCTCGGGCGTCTGGAACCATCTCGAGAAGAGAAGCACTTCTACTTGCAGGAGATGTGCGTTTCGACTCGATTTCAGAGACGTGGCGTGGGCAGGCGTATGCTCGCACATTTTGAGGAGGCTTTGAAAGAAGCAGGGTGTTCGCAGATCTATCTCCTTACGGCGCGTGAGAGTGCAGCGGAGCGCTTCTATGCCGCCAACGGTTTCAGGTCTGCGTATCGGGCCGTAGTGATGGTAAGGCGTCTGACGTAGATGAGCGTCTACGCTCATGTGCAGGATCGCTACATCGATGGTGAGTGCGATGGACGTCGTTCGCCGGACCATTGGTTGCTTTGCCGAGGACATTTCGAGAACTCTAGGCTCAAACCTCTGCGAAATCATTATCCGTGGCTCCTACGCGCCGGGCGACTTCACCCCTCACAGAGGCAATCTGGACTACACTATACTTACTCGAAGGGATCTGGACGACGCAGATCTTGAGGCCTTGTTCAGCCTGCACGACTAATACCTGGCGTCGAGAAGGCTCCTTCTCTATCAGTTGAAGGGAGCTACGTATCCGAAGCGGGTATTGGCTGACCCAAAGCAACCGTTTGCTGGCTGCTATGTCGACACCGAACGAAAAGGCTGGCGGAGAACCCAACCGGCGTGGGCTTCTGGTATTCACTGGTTCACCTGCGCGCGAGCGTTGTTCTACAGAGAATGCCAGCAGATCGCCTCCAAGAGTGATGCCTGTCGCTGGTGCGCCGAAACTCAGCCATCCGAGTTCGGCCAGCTATTTAGGAACGCTGCGAGCCAGCTCTTGATCAGGGCAGCCGACTTATCGCGTAGAGCTGCTTAAGGGCATGCCACTTCAGTTTAGCTGCTCAATCGCGTCGGATGATATGACCGCTTGCCGGCCCTTAGGGCTGTGTAAGACTGGGTACCAGAGCCATCCAGCGAAAGAGGTCTTGGGGGAGGCTTGCAGCAATAAACGGAGTAGAGGATGCATACGGTTGTCGGAAAGAGAGGGAAGGGGATACAGGTGCGGAAGATCACAACTGTCCTGTGGGATGTGGGCGGCACTCTACTCAAGTATGCTATGTCGGGTGAGGAGTTCATTAGCGGTCGACTGGCGGCTGCGGGGATTCCGGCCGGATCGCTCAGCGGAGATTCATTCCTCAGGGCTGAGCGGTTCCGCAGCTGGCGGGTCATTGCCCTGTAGGACTCCCTCCATTGCAAAGCAGGCTAGTCCGTCTTGGAAGCTGCTATTAACTGTATACGGTAGCGTAAGGCACTTTCGATCAAGCTAGTTGCTTGGAGGAATCCAATTAGTGTTAGCGAAAGAAGTCGTTGACTGGCATCCATATCTGTGTGCCGAGTTGTCCGGGAAATCGTCCGATGTCTGGAACAGCCGAATCCGTTTGCCTGTCATCCCGCTTACGCCTGCCTGTTGTTCGCAAGTTCCAGAACTGGAGGAATGTATATGAGTCGATATGCCGTCTTTGACATTGAGACCACCGGCTTTTCTCCAGCTTTAAACCATCGCATCGTTGAGGTCGCTGTCGTTCTGGTCGATGACGACGGGAACACCCTGTGTGAGTGGGATACTTTGGTCAATCCCAAGCGTGATGTAAGTGCGACAGAAGTCCACGGCCTCTCAGCTTCTGATCTCTACTCAGCTCCGACATTTGACCAGATCGCGGGTGAGCTGGTATCGCTGTTCAGGGGACGCGTTCTAGTTGCCCACAACTTACGGTTTGATGCATCATTCCTGGCGGCAGAGTTCGCTCGAATCGGATATGCGGTGGGACTGGATAGAAGCTGTGGACTCTGTACGATGAGGCTGGCCTCTCACTATCTACCGAGTGGACCTCGAGCACTGGAGTCATGCTGTAGTTGCATCGGCTATAGCTGCGGTCCTGCTCACCATGCGCTTGAGGATGCCCGGGCTGCTGCTCGGCTTCTAGCCCACTATATCAAGCAAGATGACGACTTCGCCCGGACGTGGAGTGACGAGATCGCCGCAGCGAGCAGGATCGAGTGGCCATCGATATCGCCAGGAACCGCTAAGCGCGTGACCCGGCAATCGGTAGCTCAGTCAAGACAAGAGCATTTCCTCGCACGACTTGTCTCTAGAACACCTCGATGCGATGCCGGCGTCGAGGCTAACGAATACCTCGAGGTTCTCGATCGAGTGCTGCTGGACCGCAGAATCAGCCGCCACGAGGCAGATGAACTCGTCGCAGTGGCCGAAGCACTCGGGCTGTCACGTGAGGAGGCGTTGTTAGTTCATCAGTCGTACCTGACAGCTCTTGCGCGTTTGGCTGTTAGTGATGGAATAGTGACCGGAGACGAACGGGCTGATCTATTGTACGTAGCACGTCTGCTGGGGTTGAACGACGGCAGTGTTGATCAAGCGCTTGAGGCTGCTATGTCGGCACAGGGGGATAATGTATGTGCTGTCGGTTCGTTTGTGCTCAAGCGCGGCGATAAAGTGGTCTTTACCGGCGAGGCTCCAGGGGTATCCCGCGGTGAGCTCGAGTGCCAAGCGCAGGCACTAGGACTTCGCGTCTCCAACTCGGTCTGCAGAAACACAACACTTGTGGTCGCAGCCGACCCCGACAGCCTCAGCGGAAAGGCGCGCAAAGCTCGTAGCTTGGGTGTTCCGATTGTGGACTACCAGACATACTTCCGCATGATCCAATGCTTGAGATAGATGAGGAGCGCAATCAGATGATAGTACCCTTTTCTGCCGCTCGCCCCGATCTGTTTGACACTCAGACTACAGATCCGTGTCTCGACAACGAGTCCACTTCCATCATTACCCCTTGACAGCCCCCAAGGTGAGCCCTCTCACGATATACCGCTGAATTGCCATGGCGAGGATGGTTGGCGGTATAACGGCCATCAGCATGCGAGTCGAAACATACCAAAACTGCACACCTTGGGTATCCTGAGTGCCGGCGATTACGACCGTCATAGGAGTTGCCTGGGAATAGGTGAGAATAAAGGCAAACAGGAACTCGTTCCAGGTAAAGGCAAAGCTGATGATTGCGGCACTCACCAGCGCCGGAGCCACCAGAGGCAGGGCAATCCAAACTAATGTCTGGAACGGCGTGCAGCCGTCTACCAGGGCAGACTCCTCCAACTCAAGAGGCAGCTCTCCAAAGGCATCCCGCAGGATCATGACGGTAAAGGGAATGGTAAAGGTCACATTGACCAGAATCAGTGCCAGAGGGGTATCGATAAGCCCAAACTTGCGCATCATCAGGAAGAAAGGGATAACCGTTGCTGCTGGCGGCAGAAAGCGCTGGGACAGAATCCACATGGCTATATCCCTATTCTTCCAACGCTGGTAGCGAAATCGGGCCAAGCCGTATCCGGCTAGCGTACCGATAGCCAGCGCAATCGCCGCGGCCGAAACTGCCACGATGAAGCTCGTGCTTAGGCCTCCGACTACCTCCTTGGTGCGGAGTGTGAGTTCTGTTCGCCAGTTTTCTAGAGTCGGCTGGAACTGCACAAACGGGATAAAAGACAACTTAAAGACATCGGCCGGTTTCTTCAAGGAGGTGATGACTGCCCAGTAAAAGGGGAAGATGAGCCAAACGGTGGCTATCACCATCGCAATGATCATCAGCACTCTTTTCCATGCGGGCATCTTTGGCCGGTACATGGTGCACCCTCCTTATTCGTACTCGCTGCGGTAAATCCGGAAGAACACGAAGGTGGCGGTGAGCATGATTATCACCAACAAGAAAGATATTGCTGTTGCTTCTCCTAGGTTTTGGTCCCGCAAGCCTGTTGTGTAGACGTTGAAGGTCAGAGTGCGGGTGGCCAACCCCGGTCCGCCGTTGGTCAAGGCGAAGGGTATGTCGAAGATTTTGAAAGCTTCTACAGTCCGCAACAGCACCACTGTGACCAGAGCGTGGCGGATCATGGGCAAAGTGATGTGTATGAAAGTCTGCCAGCTGCTGACCGTATCTAGAACCGCTGCCTCATACATCTCATCGGGCACCGACTGCAGGGCCGCTAGCAGTACCATGAATGCAAAGGGAGCCCACTGCCAAACGTCAGCTATGCAGACGGCCACCTTGGCCCAGAAGGGATGAGAGATCCAGTTGATGCCGTTCATCCCCAGCGCGACTAGCAGGTTGTTGATGGGACCACCCTCCTCGTAGAAAATGATCATGCAGATGTAGCCGATGGCTACGGGAGCTGCAAGAAGCGGGATGGTGGAAAGGGTCCGGAAAAGGCGAATGCCCTTGATGGGATTGTTGAACAGAAGTGCCAACAGGAGGCCGATGAAGGTAGTTGCTATTACATCAACAACGACGAATGTTAAGGTAACCCGAAAAGCCTGCCAAAAGCGGTAATCTGTAAGCACCATGCGGTAGTTTTCTAGACCCACGAAGTGGGTCACTCTCAGGAATCGTGAGCCGTGAAGACTTAGGTACAATGAGTACAAGAGCGGAAACAACGTAAAGGTCAACAGCCACAGAATGGCTGGGGCAATGAACAGTATTCGGCTGCGGTCCTTGTCTCTAGTTCTAATCGCCAATTAGAACACCTCGCCGCTTCTTAATCGGAGGGTGAAAGCCGTAGGGCCTTCACTCGATCACCGATGAGTCTAGGAAGGACGGCACCGCCCGTAAAGGCCTAGAGGCGATGCCGACCACCTGAGTTAAGCCCTGAGCTTTATTGTCCCGTATACCCGACGGCCTCCCGGTACAGCTACAGCTGGTTTTGCCTGCCCAGACGGTTGGTAATCCGCTCCCAATCTTGGGCAGTACGATTCAGGGCTTCCTGGGCCGAAACCTGACCGGAGAGGGCCTCAGAGAGGTGGATATCCAGGCTCTCGATGTAGTCTGCGGTTCCCGGTATTCTCAGATACGGCAGGCTCAGCGGATAATCAAACCACATCTCGCAGTAGGCGTTGAGGAACTCGGTGACATCCTGCGCGCTATAACCGGTCTGGACGTAGTCATCGACGGACGCCTGTCCGACTGGCGGCAGGAAGTCGTAGGTGGTGCCTGGGTCGATTCCAGTCCAACCCCATGCTACGTTCCAGTGGTTGATCTCAGGTGTTGCAAGCAGCGAGCAGAAGTACGCTACGAGGTCCGGGTTCTTGGAAAACTTGGAGATAACAGGACTCCAGGATGCACCGGACTCGTTGGCTACGAAGTTGGGTGTATCAAGTTTCTTCCACTGTTTGGTCTCCAGGTCATAGACTTCGGTGCTGCCGGGGATAGCCACAACTCCCTGCAAGCCCCTAATGGAGGATTGACGCGGGTCTTGGGAGAGGGTGCCTACGTCGCCGAAGGTGAAGCACATGGCTGCATCTCCCCGCAGGAAGATGTCCCAAGCCTCAGCCAGACCCCAACCCAGCATAGCCCGCGGACCTGCGCCAACCAGCTCGATCATGATCTCTAGGGCCCGCACATGTCCGGGGCTGTTGATAAGCGGTTCCATGGTCTCGGGGTCGAACCAGAAGACATTGTTATACCGGGTTACCTTGGTTGGATCTTCACCCGGTGCCGGGTTGACCACGAAGGAAGCTGCCAGGGCAAGGTAGTTGAAGAAGCCCTGTTCGCCGACTTTCAGGTGCATGGTGATTCCGTAGTCGGCCTTCCCGTCCCCATTCCAATCTTTGCCGTTGAAGAACTTAGCCACATCCAGAAGCTCCTGCCAAGTCCTGGGCGACAGCGGGAAGTCATAGCCGTACTCTTCCTTGAAAGCAGCCTGCCACTTGGGATCGCTGAACAAGTCTCGGCGGTAGTAGATCACCATACCGTCATGGTCGTTGTTGAAGGCATACCAGTTGTCGCCAAAACGCAACAGGTTGCGGATAGGTTCAGCAATGGATTCCCTATCCCACTTCGGCATCCGAGGATCATCGAAGTACTTGTCGATGGGGATGACCCAGTCATTGGCCACATAGTCGCCCATGAAAAACATGGGCCGCAAATGGCATCATACGTTCCTTGTCCAGTTGCTAAGTCGGTGAAGATCTTGGCTTGAAATTCGCCGAAGGGGATTTCTACAACGTCGTAGGTAGCGCCGGTGAGCTGTTCGAAGTAGGGGCGCCAGAAGTAATAGGGACCGCTGATGGCTCCACGGGGACCTGATGCCAGGACGGCGATGGTGAACTTCTTACCTTTCCAGGAAGGGTCCGGGTTGCCCTTGTCCGCTTTAGCAAAAGCTTCCTCGGCTGTCTTCTGTCCCAAAGCGGCCGTATCTTCTTCCTGAGCCAGAGCAAAGGCGCCCAAGGTAAACACCAAACTCAGTGAAAGCGCAACAACTACCCAGAATCTTGAAGTGGACTTCATGGGACAACCTCCTTGTTTGTTGTTTGTAGCTAAGTTGGAGAATTACCTCAGGGCAAAACCCACCTTCGGCTGCAGCTAGCTGAAACCACCTCCCTAGTGCCGCAGACCTATCAAAATCCACCATGTGGGTACAAGTATATGCAACAGTGGGAGAAATCTTCCTAAAAAAAAGAATCTCACTGTTAGTGATATCGTTTCCGTATAACTAGCATGGAGCACAGCGCAAGTGTCAAAATGAGTACATCCGTGAGCCATAGGTATGGCTACCGATTCTCTTGGGCGGGCTCTTAACTGCAGTCTCGTGACCAAAGCGAGGCGGCCTGGGAGGGACCGTTGGCTTGGACAGAACAGACTTCTGGCTACGTCATCGCCAGTCACTTGCGTCCTGAGGCTTATGTGCATGAACTTGTCTATGTGCGTCTCGATGCTCTTCTGGAAGCGGGAGCGTCGATCATCTCAGGGCGAAGGCACCTGCTGGATGCGAAGCCCGATCATAGGCGACCAGCCCAAATCAATCGTTACAGAGGCTACAACTAACCTGGGGTGGGTCAATCCTATTCCGGCGACGGAGGGTCAAACGAAAATCGGCGTTGACAGTGACCGTCGGCATGGTATAATCAGGACGCTGAACCATTATTCTGAATTGGCTTGCACGATGAGTATTGTTGTCCGCAGTCATGTGAGCTGTGAGTCAGAGGTTCGTGATGAGCCAGGAAGGAGGACCAAGCTTGACAACCGGTCCCTGCGAGCACGCCAATGACCCTCGCAAGTATGCCGAAGGCGCCGTAGCATGGGCGCTTAGCAAGTTAGGTGTCACTGACTATGCCGCTCTCTGCTATGCGTTCGTAGAGGACGCGTACGAGCTCGGCAATGGCATAATCCTCGATGGGCTGGGACGCACGGCCAAGGAGGCGGCCGATGCCTATGGAGCGGATCAAAACTCCGGCATGCCGCCGAGAGGGGCGTACGTCTTCTACTCTTGCCTCGGGACCCTCAAGGGAGAGTATCAGGATTGGGGACATGTTGGACTATCCCTAGGCGACGGGAAGGTCATCCATGCATGGGATCGGGTCCGCATCGACGACGTGCGAGGCGTGGAGGAGCTGGTCCCTGCGCCAGGGTTCGAGAAATCGCGGTACATTGGATGGACTCCGGTCGAAAAGATACTGAAAGGGATGACAGTGAAAGCAGAATGCGAGTGAATGAGGGACACTAACCTTCATTTCGACAGGCGGATTACCTTGACTTCCTGGGCATCGTCGGCATAGCTAGGGGCTTCACAAAAGGCCAAGGGATCTCAGGAGATGTGTGGACGCGGTCAAGGGACGAATGAGATTGTTCAACCAACTGACTCTCCCAAAAGCGATTGATATTGGCGGAGAGCGGTTAAGTGAAATGAACTACTTCCTAGAGCGCATGGAGTCCGAGAGCTTCGGGCTATATTGATTCGGAAGGTAGGTCGGTCCTTGTCAGAATCTGCGAATCGGTTGAAACTGATGATGGCGGTGCTCGAAGGAATCTACGCTGTATGCAGATTAGACGCTCAGTCAGAGATTCCGAGCTGGATAAGCGGCCCATTCTGGTCGATCACCCGGACCCCGGATGAGCTATCCGTTGTATGCCTACAGGAATGCTTGCCGGGTGAGGCTTCGCACGAAGGCGATTGGAGGGTCCTTAAGGTACTAGGCCCGCTGAGCTTTGCGTTGACCGGGATAAAGGCTTCGATCAGTAGTACCTTGGCCCAAGCGGACATCAGCATCTTTACTCTGTCCACGTATGACACCGACTACGTCCTGGTTAAGGCTGATCAACTAGAGAAGGCAGTCGAGGCGCTTAAGAGGCAGGGCGTAGAGTTTGTGTAATCGCGTCGCCGAAGCTTAACGCGGACTGCAGATTTCGCAGCGCCGACTGGGGTAGATGTGATCATAAGCCCGCCTCTTGGCGGCATTGCGATGAATTGGGAGGTTTGCTCGATGCAGGTTCTAAAACTCCAGCTGTGAGTTGGTCACGACTGCAGGATTGGGAATAGGTTCTGGTGGGGAGAGGTAGCGTGGTCACGTATCGTTACTCAGCCGAAGGCATCACTCCGGATCAGCTCAAGGGGTTCTTTGTGGGCTGGCCCAATAAGCCGTCGCCAGAAGTCCACCTTAGACTGCTGAGGGGAAGTGACGAGGTCGTCATCGCAGTAGATGAAGCGACTGGCGCAGTCGTTGGGTTCACCATAGCCATCACTGATCGAGTCTTGTCGGCCTACATCCCTCTCCTGGAGGTATTGCCGGAGTATCAGGGCCGCGGAATCGGCAGCGAACTGGTCCGTCGTATGCTCGAACGACTCAAGGGACTCTACATGATAGACGTCTTGTGTGACGAGCAGATTGTACCTTTCTACGAGAAGCTCGGAATGCGCCGCACGATCGGCGTGATTCTTAGGAACTACGAGTGTCAGGCAGGACCGAAGAACGGGCTGCGGCCGGATGGCATTGCGGATGATTGATTTTGTGGCTTAACTACAAAACCTTAGGCGTACAAGGCAACCTCGACCTTTGCCCGGATGCGCTGTTCCTGAGGTTAGCAGGGAAGCGACCCGAAGAGCTGTTTCTCTCGCTGACGAGGTAACAGCAGATGTCAGAAATGCGTGATGGAGGGGTTCGTTTGCTAGAAGGAGTTCACCACGTTGCCTACGTTGTCAGCGATCTGGGTCTGCTCAAGAGTTGCTATCACGGTGACCATCTTGCGGAGATGGATACAGAGGAATAGACTGTACCCAACAACTCACTTTCCTGGAAGTGCGTGGTGAGCGGTGGTGCATGGACCCGCCATGATGAGAGCCGCGTGAGGTAGCACTGGGGGTGACGGCAGCGATGCGCCCGGCATTGTTAGTGATCGATCTGCAGCGATGGTTCCTGGAGGTTGGGCCGCCAGAGAAACTCGCAGCCGTAGAGTCCTTGATCGCTCGGACGAACGAACTGATCGATTTCTTCCACGAACGAGGCTTGCCTATCATCCACATACAGACGGTGCACAAAGCCGATCGAAGCACCTGGAATCAGTGGATGAAGGATCACAACAGCCCTCGGCTGTTAGAGGGAAGCCGTGAGGCTGAGGAACACCCCGGCGTTCACACGTATCCAACTGATGTCATCGGGCGCAGGTGCTGGTGCCTGATGCTACCTTGAGCCAATCTCAGCGCTATCGGAGGTACTGCGAATGGCTGTCAAGCTTGAGTGCGTCAACATTTCTTCGAAGGACCCAGAAAGACTGGCGAGGTTCTACGAGACCATCGGTGTTCGGGTGTCTGTTCAAGATCCGAACTACGACGGCTGGCAGCTTCGCAATGCTGATGGTGAACCATACGTCTGTGTCTGGGATGAGCATAAGCGGGGGGAGGTCCACTGCGGGCTACATAACGATTGTCCTTAAGGCGGAGGACCTTCAGAAGACCTATGAGGAGATAAAGAGCAAAGGGATTAGCATCGATCTGCCGCGGAGAGCTGACTGGGGCGGCCAAGAGCTTGTCCTGAACGATCCTGACGGGAATGTCGTCATGATACTGTGACTCGAGTTCAAGGGATGACAACGCGATGAACGTGGAATCGTCCCTTACGCGGCATCGAACATTGGCCTGTTTTGCCATAGCCATCCTCATCTCATGGCGTGGTGTACTCCCCCTGGGTAATCAGTAGTGCAGGATTGGAGGATAGACGATGAACGACTATGCAGCCGTCTGCCAGTTTGAAACTAGGGCGGACTTCAGGAGATGGCTCGAACAAAACCACAGCACGTCGGCTGGAATCTGGGTCGTATTCATCAAGGGCAGCAAGGCGTTCACAGCTAACGACGCATTGGAGGAGGCGCTGTGCTTCGGTTGGATCGACTCAACGGTGAAGCCGATCGATGACAAGACGTACAAGAAATACTTCGCGAAGAGAAAGAGCAAGACCAAATGGTCCGAGAAGAATAAGGGACTCTTCAAGAAACTTCAAGAGAGCGGTCTGATGACACCGGCAGGAGTCGAGGTATACCAGCCCGACGAGGAGACTGACGTACCCAAATCGGCCTCCCCTAACCATAGCTTGAACATCGAGACCCTTAGGGCTGCACTTGCCGACGACCCTGAGCTACTGCAGCTATTCGAGCAGACTCGGCCTTCGAGGCAGAAACAGTTGGCTGGGTTCTACTGCGATGCAAAGACAGAGAAGACTCGAAAGAAGCGACTAGGCAAGATCGCCGATGCACTGAGAAGCCGGTATCAAGGAATGCTGTACTAGCCCGCGTCCGGCCGGGCGGTTTTGCATACGCGACGGTCATCCGGTTATGGTGACAATTGACTTCCATCGTGACAGCCTCCCGGTGGTCTGCGTAGATGACTACTTCGGCGATGGGACTCCAGATCGATACGAGGACGAATACACCTACACAGGCGATAGAGTCCGTTTGGACTCCACAGTCACTTACGAGTGGAAACACAGCCTCGGCTCGACCATAACAGCTCTTGCAGAGCACGGTTTGCGTATCGTCAGGGTTGATGAGTATGACTGGATCGATTGGAAGCCGTTTGCGTGGATGGTGGAGTCGTAGGAGGGGCACTGGACGTTTCCTCCAGGGCAGCCCCGTCTGCCGCTATCATTTACAGAGCTGAAAGCCTCAAGTGGGAGGAGTACGACCGAGAGGTCTTCGAGTACCTTGACTTCGATTATTGACAGGGCATGCCTGCGAGTGGAACTGTAGTGCAATGACACTCCGGGGAGATCTAGAGACTTGTCACATATTTCGTGCGAGGGAGATGGCTGTCTATGATAGCGAGCAATCTGTATGGTGTATGGATAGGCGACAACTCGACAGTTGCGGTAACCGAGAAGCTGATGATTGCGTTTCTCCGTTTGAGGAAGGACAAGATCGTGTCCGTCCTGAGACATGCAGACGAGGGAACTGTAGCTGTTGTTAGCGGCTATGGCGTTGGCTGGGACGGAAGGAGCGAGGTTGCACTCAAGGACAGAGTGGGCCAGGAACTGATCGATCTGCATTCGAAGGACAAGGTCATCCATGATGGCGATTCACTTATCTACGAAATGCACGATGGCACTAAGTTCCGCAATATCCTTGCAGAGAGGATCGAGGTGTCCGACGATCTGACACCGCCCGAAAGAGACCCAAACCTTTCCATAGCTGAGAGGCTAGAACTCTGGAGTCTTGGGTCGTATTTCACGTGTCAGGACGAGTTAGTAATGGCGGGCATTGATACTCGACGGTATTCTATTTGCTTCGACGCAACGCCGGATGGCGAGGCAATATACTGTCGAGTCGGACTGAACGGTTACTGCGATCAGGGTTGGGCCATGCTGTCAACCGTGTGCCTGAGGCCGAATGAAGTCCGCATGCTTGAGGACAACATGGCCTCGATAAGAGAGTATCGGCCGAACCCCGAGTGGTTTGTCTCCGACAGCTGCTCTTTCCCGCCTGACGGTGGGTGGTATTGGCCTGTGAAGGAGGTCACCGACGACTACATAACGCTCCATGGCTGTCAGGGTGATACATATTGGATTCACCGGTACAAAGATAAGGATTCATACATCGAGCGGATTCTCTAGATCACCAGTGCAGACGCTCCAGTGCCGAGGCAGATGACCCATACTTGTGTTTGGTTGACTTTAGTTGTGTTTAATTGTATTATCAGCGCGGGGTGCATCACTATGGAGCGTCTGCTGACTGCACGCGAATTGGCAGAGATACTAAACGTATCGGTGGAGACGGTCTGGCGGTACACTCGCCAGAGGAAAATCCCAGTGGTTGACCTAGGCGATAAGCAGTATAGATATAGAAGGGATGAGGTCCTTGCCGCCCTGGAGGGCAACGCCTTAGTACGAGAGGAGCCGGCCTCCCATGCTAAGAAAGGCGAATATACATACGAGGACTATATGAGGCTACCTGAGGATCCTGGCTACAGATATGAAATCCTGGATGGATGCCTGGTTAAGGAGCCCTCCCCTTCGGTGAGCCACCAAAGGATACTGCTGAGATTGGCTCGACAGTTGGCGGACTACTTCGACGAGTATGACCCGGATGGCGAGTTGTTTGTAGCGCCACTGGACGTCACCCTTACGAACAGGAACGTCGTTCAGCCAGACATACTGTTTGTCTCTGGTTCTCGCAGAGGCATTGTGCGTGAGGAACGGATCGATGGCCCATGTGACCTTGTTGTGGAGATCATGTCTCCGACGAACCGCCGCAAGGACCGGGTGCGAAAGATGGAGATCTACCGCGTACAGGGTATTCCTCACTACTGGCTAGTTGATCCTGAGGCAGGCATCCTAGAGGCGCTTGCGTTGAGAGATGGCAACTACGCATTGATGTTCGCCGGGGGTCCAGAGGATGAGTTCTCGCATCCTGACTTCCCAGGGCTCAGTCTGGACCTGGTCAAGATCTTCTCCCGACCGGAGTCCTAGCAGCGGCCGAGACCGGCGCTCCTGACTTAGCCCATATGGTAGTTGCTCGACGTTTAGGGGGGCAGCTAGCGGACCGACTCTATCTGTCGTGAGGCACGACATGAAGTCTTGGTTTACGACGGCATGCTATCCTTAGGGCGCGGGGTGGAGATCATTATGGGCAATGATAGCGCAGGGTTTAGTGCCAAGTTGCTGGACATCGACAATGGACGGACTATCATCATCGACAATGCGAGAAACGCCAATGAACTGGACTCTGTGTTGCGACTCGTAGGCGTTATCTTTCCGCCTCAGCCGGACGGCGAGTCCAAGTATACCCATGAGTTCTGGGCCCAGAGGCTGGGTGAGAGGCCCGAGTTGCTCCTGTACGCCAGGGATGGAGACGTCGTCTGCGGATCGGTGTTCGC
>FIZI01000026.1:19792-38854 GCA_900016865.1 uncultured Clostridia bacterium
GCTCTCTGCTCGTTCAGTCGGAGAAGCACAGCATTGAAGAGCTCAAGTCACTCAGCCAGGGTTACGAGGTAACCGGGACGAACGTTTGGGAAGGCAAGATCAATCAAGTGTCGCTGCGAGTGCGCACGGTTGACCGAGAGATCCAGCGGAGGTATGAGCAGGCTTTCCCTGGGTGCAGCACGCAGATGGTGTATGGCAAGGGGTTCTGAGGCTTCTTTCTGCTGACGCACGTAGTTATCTTGTGAATGGAGGGGAAGTCCAGTGTCAATCCAAACGGACGAGGAGTGTCGGTGGCCTGATCTGCCAGAGCGTTATTCGATCGCACTGAGAGACGCTGTCGGCTTTATCCTGGATCGTTTCGACGTTGTCGGCATAGTGGCCTCGGGCACAGTCTTGCGCGGGGAACCAGATCCAACAAGCGATCTCGACATATATGTGGTGAACCGTGAGTCATTCAGACAGCGTGTTCAAAGGTTCTCTAGGGGTGTGCCGACAGAGATCTTCGTCAATCCTGTGTCTGCGATCAGAGGCTATTTCCGCAAAGAGTATGAAGACAGCCGCCCCATAACTGCTCACATGCTCGCCACAGGCTTTGTCATCCTGTCGCGTAGTCGGATAGTAGATGAACTACGAGCTGAGGCGGAGCAGTGGCTTGCGAAGCCATGTAACCCGCCGCATTGGCAGCTGGTCATGGAGCGGTACTTCGCGGCAACGCAATACGAGGACGCGCTCGATATCGCCGAGAAGAACCCTCCAACTGCCTTGCTCATTCTCAATCAGGCAGTTACGTCAATGATCAACTATTGGTATAGAAGCAATGGGTACTTCATTCCGAGGAGCAAGGAGTTGCTATCCCGTCTAGCCTGTCTGAATGAGAGCCTTGGAAGGGATGCTCAGCGGTTCTTTGTAGCTCCGCCCGAAGACCGGTGGCGCCTGGCCAAGAGTATTGCCGATCAGACGGTCGGGGTACATGGCTTCTTTGAGTGGGAGTCAGGGCGCCAGCCGATGCCGGGTTAAGGGACTCGCAAAAGAGGTGAGTTGGTGGAGAGCGGCAAGATACTGATCGCAGTATGGCCGGAGGCGAGCGCCTACAATGCCACCTATTGCCTCGCGCGGGCGCTGCGCCAGCGTGGCCATGAAGTCGTATACGCTGTCCCTCAGCGCTGGCAGGAACGAGTGTCGCAGCAAGGGTTTGAAACGGCGTTGCTGGAGATCTCAGAGCCGAGGGTCACAGAGTCCGACGGGACTTGGGACAGATGGCGCAGCATTCTGACGGGTTTACGAGATGCGCACAGGCAGATAGACGTGCTATGCGAGTCCCTTATGCCCTATCGAGGCCTTGGGTTTGACCTCGTCCTACTCCATCCGACACTGTGGCTCAGCAAGCTCTTGCAGGCTGACACCGACTGCGATCAAGCAGTTGCGGTCATTGAGTCCTTCTTGGCAGTCTGTTAACTTGTCGGTGAGACCGGATGATGAGCCGCTGGTTGTTCCCGCATCTCTGCCGTTATCTCGTGAACACACTTGAGAAGGATTACAAACGTGGCGATGACGGCAATGACTCTCGAAGAAGCGCTCAGTCGACTAGAATCCCTGGGCAATGAGAAGAGGTCCGTGCGCAGAACAGAAGGAACGGTGCAGGAGACAATTAGTTCGACGTCAAACGGTTGCGTCTCGCCCTATGTTCCGATCTGGATCAACAAAATGGCGCGGCGGCAAGGACGGTAGAGTTCGGTTTGGGAGTGGCGACCGGCCTTAGGGTTGGGAGTCTAGTAGTCGTAGCTAGAGGTTGGACGCGGCTACTGTCGCTAGGTCCAACCTACGCGTTGAGAGGCTAGTAGCTGCAGCTGGAGGGAGTGCAGTGGTGCTTTCTGATGCTGATCAGTACCTTTTGGATCAGGTCGTGGCGCTTGTCCGAGATGTGCTCGGCTCAGACGCTGTCGGGGCTTATCTCTTTGGCTCAGCAGTCCTCGGCGGGCTGCGTCATCAGAGCGATCTCGACGTGATGGCTGTCTCGAAGCGGCCGACCACTCCGGAAGAGAAGAAGAGCTTCATCCAGAGTCTGCTGGGGATCTCCGGCCGGATGACTCCGCGTGGGCAGATGCGCAGTGTTGAGCTGACGATCGTTGCTGAGAGCGACGTTAAACCGTGGTGCTATCCGCCGCACATGGATTTTCAGTATGGTGATTGGTGGCGGACTGAGTTTGAGAGCGGGCTGCTCGAACCCTGGGGGAGCGATGTGAACCCGGATCTGGCCATTCTCCTGCAGATGGTTGTTCTTAACGGCAAGACCCTGTTCGGCCCCCAACCTGCTGAGGTGTTTGACCCAATACCGCACGACCATATCGTGAGTGCGATGGTTGCCGCCATGGAAGCTCTCCGAAATGACGTGGATTGGGACGCACGCAATGTAGTGCTGACGTTTGCCCGGATGTGGAGCACTGTGGTGACCGGGGTCATCCGTTCTAAGGATGCCGCGGCAGATTGGGCGCTCGAAAGGCTGCCAGACTCACTGCGACCTGTGCTTGCCCGAGCGCGTGCGATCTATCTGGGCGAAGAGCACGAGCGTTGGGACGATTTGACGGACAGACTTAGTTCCTTCGTAGACTACGTTGTTGATGAGATCCACAGATCGCTGCCGTGAGTTATCAGGACAGAGCTCCAAGCCCCGGCACGGCGGATTGGGCATGGTTCTGCCCCGGGTCATGTGCAGACAAATACACAGGATGCAAAGCAAAGAGGGTACTCCTTTCTGGCAGGCGTCCCTGTCGGCGAGTACATCCGGCGGCGCAGGCTGACCCTTGCAGCACAGGACATAAGAGCTGGAAGCGAGAGGCTCATCGACATAGCCTTGCGGTACGGTTACGATTCGCAGGCGGCGTTTGCACGCGCGTTCAAGCAGGTCTTCGGTGTGACCCCTTCGTCGGTTCGCAGCGGCGCCGCCCTTGTTGCCTATCCGAAGATCACCTTCGAGAGCATAGTGAAGGAGAGGGATGGTGGCATGGGCAAGTACAGCGAGCGGGGTTATTCCGTGGTCGAGAACGCCCCGGTCTACTTCACGAGAGATATGGAACAGACAGTCTAGTGGTTTAGGGATGTATTGGATGGTATGGCGGTGTCGTTGCGAGGAACGACCAAGGCGAGGCGATCTATGTCTGTATGTTTGACTACCCAGATGAGATCGCGATCTCCAAAGCGATTCCGTTTCGAGGCTTTCATCTCTTTGCCGGCGAGCCCAGCAATGGTGTTGTAGGCTTTCTCCTCATCAAGGGGATAGATGCCCTGCACGCCCTGGTAGAGAGAAACGGCTGGACGCAGATATCCGACATCGTCTCAAGGCCCTGGGGCGCGAGGGAGTGTTCTGTGACTACGCCCGACAGGTGCATCTTGAGGTTCTTCGAGGAAGTGTGACCACAGGCACCGGAGACTCATTGCAGTCTTCCGGACGATCGAGCGGCGCAAGTACTACCGGATCACGCCTGATGGCCGGGCTCAGCTCGTCGAGCAGCACAGACAATGGAAGACTGTAGAGGAGACGATGCGAAGCCTCTGGTCTAATCTGGAGACGAAGATCTCGGCTAACCATTCGGCGCAAGCCGAACCGCTACCGCAGGAGGGCTGATCTATGACTACTTCGGAAGGCAACCCAACCCTCGAGGAGCAGATTGATGAATGGCGGAGTTACCTCCGCAGCCGACAGGCGATCCACTCCGCCGACGTGGCAGAGCTGGAGGATCACCTGCGCGAGGTGATAGATGACCTGGTCGATGCAGGACTCGCAACAGACGAGGCGTTCCTCGTTGCAGTCAAGCGCATGGGCAAGCTCGACGCTCTCTCGCGAGAATTCGCTCGCGAGCACTCGGAGCGCCTTTGGAAGCAGCTTGTCGTCGCTCCTACGGATGCAGATGAATCAAGAACGCGCGTTCGGATCGATGCAGTGGTAGCTTTTTGCCTCGCAGTCGCTGCAGCCGTCCTAATCAAGATGCCTGCGCTCTTTAGAATCCAGATAGACGAGGATATCAGTTTTTACGCTCGCAATTTTAGTCTCTTTGTATTGCCTCTCTTGACCGGCTACTTCGCCTGGAAACGACAGCTTGATGCGAGTAATACTCGCTGGCTGGCTGGAGCGTTTGTCGTAGCAGCTGTACTTGCAAACGTGTATCCGTTCGCTCCAGGCGGACACACGGAAGTGCTCGTTGCACTGCACCTGCCGATAGCACTCTGGGTGGTAGTGGGCATCGCATACGCCGGCGCCAGATGGAGCGAGGTAGCGGGACGTATGGATTTCATCCGATTCTCCGGGGAGGTCTTTATCTACTACGTGCTTATCGCCCTCGGCGGTGGCGTCCTGATCGGTATCATGGCGATGATCTTTTTCGTGATTGGAGTTGACGTTGAGCCTCTCTTTGAGTCGTGGCTATTGCCGTGCGGAGCGGTCGGAGCCGTCATAATCGCATCGTGGCTGGTTGAGGCAAAGCAGAGCGTCATTGAGAACATGGCTCCAGTGTTGACACGCCTCTTTACCCCTCTGTTTGCCGCAGTTCTGGTCGCGTTTCTGGTCACGCTTCTAGTGACTGGGCGTGTGATCGACATCGAGCGAAACGCTCTTATCGCGTTCGACTTGCTCTTGGTCGTGGTTCTGGGTCTCCTGCTCTACTCGATGTCGGCTCGTGATCCTCAGTCGCCTCCAGGCGTCTTCGATGTACTCCAGGTCGTGCTACTGGTCAGTGCGCTGCTGGCAGACGCAGTTGCGTTGTGGGCCATTGCCGTACGCATCTCTGAGTTTGGCGTCAGCCCTAATCGAGTGGCCGCACTGGGCGGCGCGAGTGCAGGTCGGTTCGCCTAGCGGGCAGATCGACCTGCATGCCGCTTGCCTAAGCTGGGACGGCGCGGTAACAATCGCTAGGTCGATTGGGAGAAGGAGCGAATAGAGCAATGGCGTAGCTACCTTTGCCGTCGGCGGGCGTCATGAGCGAGAAGATCCTGAAGGGTACTGCCGAGTGAGGTTTCGCGACGTTCTCGTCAGGACATTCCCGACGCTTTCACCGAGTTGTTGAGGCAGTTGATCCTTCCATGAACCAAAGGATGGAGGAATCCAAAGATTGGTGACGAAGCTTTCCGCGTGGTAACATCGTGATTCCGCAGGCCGGGCGCGGCCGCGGCTGATTCGCAGGAACGTCAGGCGCAAGGAGAGGTAGTCCAGAGTGGCAGTGCGGTTTGACAAGAAAGCGGCCCGTGCAGAGGTCGTCGTTCGAGTGCCTGATGGCGAGCTAGTGATAAGTCTTGATCCGATGGCGAACCTCGTCATGCACACGCTGAGCATGTATGACCTTCTTGGCGAGCATGGAGGTGGTTACTCGCTCAGCTGCGAGGAACGTGCTCAGAAGGCCGTAAACCGCGAGATATTCGATCGCATCGCAGGCAAAGAGCGTTACTTCGGTGACGGCCCGCTGGACCTTTACTCTCCAACTATAGAGACGCTTGTGAAGGAACGCCTCTATACAGAGCACCCCGACAAGGAATCACTTTTCGGGCTTTTCGGAGCTCCACTCAACGATGCGTTGAGGGAGATGTGGGCGTTGTTTTACCGGGAGTATTGGAGCAGCAACATAGACAGGCTCTACGATGAGTTTGAGGAAATGTCCCGTCAGACGAACTGGGCCGAAATGCTGCACCGAATGGAACAGGTGACGCAGACCAAATGGCGCGGTTCGATGCTTGTCCTGGCGGTGGAAGCTACAGGTTGGAGCGCTCTGACCTGGGGTGACAATGTTTGCATAGGTACTGTCGATAGAAACGGCGATGCCGGGTTCGTTCACGAGGGTCTTCATCTTCTACTTAGAGAGCGTTGGGCTGAAGACCCGGCTATTCAGCAGTTTATGGCTGGCAGGGTGTTCAGGGATAGGTTTTGGACATCCTGGAGGGCGAAGTATGAGCAAGCGCTTGTGGTGGCCCTCGATGCACGTCTGCGCAATTGGCCAGACCAGCATGTACAGAGCTACTTCGAAGGATGCGAGGTAGGTGACCTGTACGAAGTGGTATGGCCCAAGGTATGCGCATATGTGGATGAACCGGTAATCTCAGTGCCCCGGCTGATGCTTGAGATCATTCAAAGTAGTGAAGGCAAGGTTGACTAAGACGCCATTGCCGAACAGCTTCGCTTCCTACGTCGGTGCGCAAGAACGTTGCTTGTAGATATCTGTGGCAGGGCTAATGACCGCTGAGGAGGGGATTGGAGTGAGTCTGTTTACACAGTTTATCTTGCTAGATCGACCTGTACTGTCCTATCGCATCGAAAATGACCAGCTCTACCTACTGAGCGGACGAGAGATCGCCAAGTACGACCTCAAGTCAGACGCTATCTCTCGAGTTGAGTTCTTTCAAAAGGACGGGTTGTCTAGACGGCTTCTGGTGGACGCTGACTATCTCTACTGCGAAGACTTCACCATGCTCTACATCTTCGACAAGGAGACCCTGAGTTGCTGCGGTGAAGTGAAGCTCGGAGAGGACCTGACGTCTGATATCTGCGGGATGGACAGCGATGACAAGCGAGTCTACGCCGGCATTCGCAACGGTTCGCTGGCAGTCATCGATAAGGCGAGTATTACAACCAAGCCGCAGGTGGAGTTCTATGAGATATCCTCCAGTAGCATGTGGGTGATTCGCAGTGTGGGCGACAAACTGTATGCGGGCAACGTTGAAGGACACCTGCTGGTGATAGACAAACAGACCTGCAAGGTAGTGCAGGATATTGCCGCTCATAGGCAGAACCTCAAGAGCCTCTTGATCTACGACAACAGACTCCTTTCTGCATCCCAAGATAAATCATTCGCCATCCGCAACTTAGACACTCTTGACGTAATAGCTGTCCGCAAATCGGCTCACCGAAAGGCGTTCCGACTTGCGGGCATCTGGAAAGATGTTCTCATCACGACCTGCTTCCCGTGTGGTGAGATCAAGCTATGGGATCTTGATAAGCTTGAGGCGATAAAGAGCATTCCGATTGCAGCTTGCAACAGCGGACAGTTGACCATTTACGAGGATTGCGCGTTCCTCGCCTCTCGCGGGATAGACGGATTGGAAAGGGTTGCTATGGATAGGCTCTTACAGTATGATAGGCCTCCCTATGATGACTGACTTTTACAGCACTTACTGTCAACTTGTCGTCCTGGACTGAATAGAGGATTCGATATGAACTCCTCATTTGACGCAGTGTTCCTACTGGGTCCGCATGCGATGGCTGGAGCAACCAGAGCAGTGTTGAGTCACGGTTTCATGCCGCTCCTCACTTGTTCTGTCCGGAGACGTGGCCGGTGGTTATGTAGATGCTGCTGCTTGGACCTGCGGGCACTTCAGACCGCAGATTGGCACGAGCAGTTGCGGCAGTCGAGAGAGGAGACATACCGCTTCTTGGACGAACTCAGGGCATCCTCTGATAGGGTCCGCCTCAGAAATGGCGATGAGACTTGGACAGTTAGGAAGGTCCTGCGCAGACTTGTCTGGCACGAACGGCTTCACCTGAAGAGTATTCGCCGGATCGTGGCTGATTACGGACGGACGCACGGATAAGGAGGAGCGTGCATTCAGCGCTCTAAATGCCAGGTTGGCGCTTCTGCCGGGGTCACGGGCATCACTGACACGGGTTTCGCTAGGCAGACAGGCGCCTGATAGAGGGTGTGATTAACCTGAACGATCCGACACTCTACATATTCGCAGGACTCCCAGGGAGCGGGAAGACAACGATAGCTCGGTTGCTGGCTCGACACCTCGGTGCCGCCTACATCCGCATTGACACCATCGAGCAAGCCTTGAGGGATCTGTGTTCGATCAATGTCCAGGGCGAGGGATACCGCCTGGCATACCGTGTAGTAGCCGATATTCTGAGTGTAGGCGTCAGCGTAGTCGCTGATTCCTGCAATCCGATCGAGTTGACAAGGCGTGAGTGGGAGCGGGTGGCCTTGGACGCAGGTACCCGGTATGTGAACATCGAGATCGTCTGTTCTGATGCACGAGAGCATCGTAGGAGAGTCGAATCCAGATCGCCGACAGTCCCTGGATTGCGCCTGCCGACCTGGACGGAGGTCGAGAGTCGCGAATATCACGATTGGACGGCCGAACGAGTGGTCCTGGATACATCACACAAGTCTGAGGCCGAGTGCCTCAATGAGTTGCTCTCCAAGCTGGCTAGTGATACCGCTGCTGGTTAGCGGTATCGTTTCCATCCTTACAAATAATGGATGCATTCGCACTAATGATACACCAAATGCGTATAGGGGTTCTAGCACAAGATGTGACTTTTTCTCGTCATGTGCATCAGACCGCATACGGAAACAGAACACTATATATGTGTGTACGTGGTTTGGCCACGTTGGGGTCATGGCCATTGGCTTGATCCGTGAGGTTGTCCGCTCTCGCAACCTGATACCAGTGAAAAGGACGCTCAAGGAGATAGACTACCTGCTCGTTGGGGCGACCCTCGGAGGCAACCTCACGCCGATTGGAGCCTCCGCTAATATTACCGGACTTGGAATTCTGCGTAAGGATGGGTACGAGGTCAGTGCAAAGGATTTCATGAAGATCAGTGTCCCCTTTACACTCGCCGCTGTTACCTCTGGATATATACTGATCTGGCTAATCTGGCGGTAGAAACCCCTCGGCAGAACAGCGACTCATTGGGAACTATGGTATAATCAGGCTGTCGAAGTCTTGGATAGATCAGGTGGCCTGGGAGGAGAGCCATTGGACGAGGTGCTGCGACAAATCGTGAAGCAGGTAGTCGATGCCGTAGACCCTGACAAGATCATACTCTTTGGATCCAGATCGAGAGGATGTGTGGATCCTGAGAGCGACTATGATTTGCTCGTGATTAAGTCTGGAATCACAAATCGCCGGGCGGTCGCTCACGAGATCTACAAAGCGCTGATCGATATACCTGCAGCAGTCGACATACTGGTCGAAACACCGGAGAGTGTTGAACGGTGTCGATCAACTCCCGGGCTAGTCTATCAGGAAGCTGTACAGGGACTGGTGGTCTATGAGAGATAAGCCATGGTCTCAATGGTTGAGGCGGGCCGAAAGCAATCTCGCAAGAGCGAAGCTTGGCCGCCAAGCACCGGAGATTTTGTACGAGGACCTCTGCTTTGACGCTCAACAGGCTGCGGAGAAATCGCTGAAGGCTCTGATGCTGTACCTCGGCATGAGGGCGCCTAGAACCCATTCTATTGGTTACCTTCTCAAGCTGTTAAGAGACTCGCGAAGAATCCAGGTCCCCGATGAACTCAGGGAAGCTGCCATCCTCACTGATTACGCGGTAGAAACTCGGTACCCGGGAGACTGGGAGCCCGTAAACGAAGACGACTACAGGCATGCAGTTCTCTTGGCGGAACGTGTTTATCAATGGGTTTTGTCGGTAGCGCGTTGACTCGTTTCTCCGACTCCCTTGCGCGACCGAGTCGCGGGTATGCCGTAGCTGAGCAGCAGACTGAGGCCTTTAACGGAGGTTTTTGACAATGGCCTGTCCATCTAGAAATGACAAGGGAGATCCTACTCGCTCGACATCGACAGACGTTATGAACTTCACTGACAGAGCCTTCAAGACTACGGAGATCACCTTTGAGTCCGATGACGGAACCATGCTGTTCGGCAAGCTCACAACACCGGTGCATGATGGCAGCTATCCCGTAGTCGTGTGGGTGCAGACTGCTGAGGCGCAGACAGTAGATATCCGGGTACAGCTCTCTGACGGAAGCGTGATCGAATACCTCGACCTCTATCGAGAGTGCCTGGCTGAGATGAACATGGCGTTCTTTAGCTACGAAGGCAGAGGCGTTCGCAGCGGTTCAGAACCGCCACGATACACAGACATCGATCGTCCGCTGTACAACACCAGCACGCTGGCGAATAAGGTGCTGGATGCTGTTGCCGCGGTTCGTGCAGTCAGGGAGCAGCCCTCAGTCGATGCTGAACAGGTCTTCCTGATCGGTGCGAGCGAGGGGACGCTGCTGGCGGCCGAGGCGGCAACTCGGCTACGAGGCCAGGTCAAGGGTATCATTCTATGCTCAGTTGTGAGTGAATTGCGAGACGCACTTGAGTGGATGTTCACAGACGGTTTGTTTATGCAGCACTGTCTGTGCTGGGATCTGAACGGCGACGGGGTCATTACGCGTGAGGAGTTTGAAGCAGATCCGAAGGGCATACGCCGCTTGATGCCTGGCATCGGTTTCGAGGTGTTTGACCCAGACGGAGACGGTGCATACACCATTCACGATAGGCGACAGTTGTCAAAGCCCGTGATTGATGCTCTCAAGGCTTCGGACACGGAGACTGTCAATGCCTGGTTGAAGCCTATAGCTGCCGTGGAACTGCCCGATGGTTGGGTTGACGATCACTTCAACCATCCTCACATCTGGACGTTCCTATCACAGTTGGATATCCCGGTTGGCATATTCCATGGAGAGTTGGACCACGCCGCTCCCGTTGGCTGTGTGCGAGCCCTGGAGCAGCAGGCTCAGAAAGACGGAAAAACGAATATCGAGTTTCACTACTACCCTGGTGTTGGCCATGGTTTGGGTGATACAGACTACTTCAGCAGAGGTGTCCTCTCGGAGCCCTATCGCGACATGTTCGAGTACCTCCTGCGCCAGACCTGCAGTTGACGTGGCTATCGGCCTCAGTGGCGCCCGTGCACGCGTCGGACCTGCAGTCAGGAACAAGTCGTATCGGTTCTTTCCCTACAGCTAATGCACGCTACTGATATAGTTAGACCGGAAGCGGCCTGGCCGTCCTTGCGGGCAGGCCAATCAGATCAGCTCAGGAGGCGCGCAGTGAACACACATCCTGAGGGAGTCGAAAAAGGTCAACATACACCAGGTCCAGGAGATGGTCGATGCGCTTCGGTCACTGACCGATAGTGAGGACGCACTCATCAACATCACTGTCCCGGCATGAATGCCAAACCGAAGGCTCATCGAGATGAGCCGTTGCGTCTGGATGTTTGCGATCTAGAGTCGGTGAACCTACACGTCTCAGGCAATGTGGCGTTGCCGGACTTCCTGTGTGAAGGCACTGTCACTCGGGAGGTCATGTACGGCACCCGCGACTTGACTGATATGGAGCGCGACTACTCCGCTTATCATCGCTACGGAGGAGATGTTGAGGTCATATGTGACCGGCAGCTAAACATCTTCGAGGGACCCCCGGCAACTACGAGTACTACCACGGAAATCTGAAGTCCGATGGGATACACGCGGTTATGAAGAGTATAGTCGACTACCAGCCGGATCCTCTACCATCAATACTCGAGCTGTGTAATGACTACGGAGATCCGGACTGTACTAAGGTCCATACCAAGGACTACAGTGTCTTGAGGAAGTGGTTGGCTCTGTATTGGGCTGACAGGTACTCAGACAAACCTCTGCCAGTGGGTGTCGATCCAGCCCTGTACGCACTTGCATAGATGACGTGATCGGCTCTAGTCTGAGGCCTGCTGTAAAGCTTACTGTCTAGCCTACTAGAGCGCCAGTCTTGTTAGTCCCAGCCGTCTAGTGATCTGTAGCGCCTCGATGTACTCCTGCCGGGTGATCCTGCGATCAAGCGGAGGGTAGTGTCGTGCCTGGTAGGCTGGATGATACTGAGCCATGATGTTGACGTAGGTATTTGGCGAGATCTCTTCTGCGATAAACTTGAGCACAGATTCAGTGCCGGCAAGGTTTCCGGGCAGTACCAGGTGACGAACCAATAGGCCCCGGTAAGCAATGCCAGCGCTGTCCACCTTGAGATCGCCCACTTGCCTGTGCATCTCAAGGAGGGCTTGTTGGACTGCCTCCCAGTATCCTCGCGCTCCCGTGAGGCGGGCGGCTTCTGCAGAATCACCGAACTTGACATCAGGCATGTAAATGTCGACAATACCGTCTAGCAAGCGGAGAGCCGTGACCGACTCATACCCTCCGCAGTTCCACACGAGAGGAATGTTGAGGCCCTCTGCGCACGCAAGGTCGAGGGCAGAGATAATCTGAGGGAGGAAGTGCGTCGGTGTGACTAGGTTGATGTTGTGGCATCCCCTGCTCTGAAGCCCCATCAGAATCCCGGCGAACTCCTCGATGGACACGGTATACCCGTGTCTAAGGTGGCTAATGTCGTAGTTTTGGCAGAATACGCATCGCAAGTTGCAACCAGTGAGGAAGACCGTGCCCGAGCCTCGGGAACCCACAAGCACATCCTCTTCACCATAATGTGGGCCGTAGCTGGAGATCTCAATCGTATCACCTGCCCGGCAAAAACCTCTTGCACCTGCTAAGCGATTGACTCCGCATTCGTGTGCACATATATCGCAGGCCTCGAGTCGACGCCTTGCCTCCTTAGCCCTGGCAGATAGCGTGCCACTCTCCCACAGTTTACGGTAGGATGGCGTTACACTCACTGCTCTCACCCCGTCAGTGGCTCCTCTGTCCGGTGATCTGTAGTCCCTTGGCCTCATCATTGCCGGCGCATATACCCTCTATTCTGCATACCTTTTCAAAGCATCGAGATCCAGGATCCGAAACGTTGAAAGGTAGAAGTCAATCAGGCCTTCGTCTTTCATCCGGCCCATCTCTCTCGACAAAGCAGGACGGGACACGTTCAGATAGTCCGCCATCTCGTTGCGGTTTAGCGGCAGTGTCAAGGTTGTCTGTCTTGCCTTCTTGTAGTGATCCAGCAGAAACGCGCTGATTCTCCCGCGCAGGCTCTTTATCGTCAAGTAATTGACCTTTTGATTTAGCATTAGGGCTTTCTCGGAGACAATCTTGAGCATGTTACTTATCAACGCCTTGTGCCACGGACAGCTTTCAGCACACATCCCGACGATTGTCTCTCGCGGGATAAAGAGCACAGAAGAGGCGTCCTGGGCTTGCACTGTTGCAGGCCACCTAGGGTCTTCTGCAAACGCGGCGATCTCGCCAAAGAGCTCACCCGGCTCCAGTATTGCCATTACTACACGCTCGCCTCTGGCGTTCTCTTTGATGACGGCAGCCCTCCCGGCCACGACCACGCCTATGCCGTTCAGGCGCCCGCCTGCTATTGCGATGTACTCGCCACCCCGATGGTCAACGCTCCTGGGTTGCAGGCAATTGACCAATGAGGACAGATTTTCGCCCCTGATTCCTTTGAAAAGAGGACACCTAGCTAGCGCTTGTTCGAAGTGTTTAGACATGGCGAATAAACCTCGACATTTGTAACCATGGTTACAGACTTGTCAATCCGATCCTACTATACTGAAGCTGTAAAGACAAGATGAGGGAAGGAGGATTTCCTCAATGGTACGAAAGATCGTCAAAATCGACCCTGAGAAGTGTAACGGTTGCGGGCTTTGCATAGACGCTTGTCACGAAGGTGCGCTGCAACTGGTTGACGGCAAGGCACAGCTCGTTTCCGAGTCATACTGTGATGGGCTAGGCGACTGTTTGCCGGAGTGCCCCACAGGCGCGATCACGATTGAGGAGAGGGAAGCTGCCCCATTTGATGAGGCGGCAGTACAGGAGCGCATTAAGATGCTCAAGCAGCAAGAGCAGGGCGGAGATGCGGCGTCTTCCTGCGCAGGGGCTAAGCTGGACTGCGGTTGCCCGGGCACGGCAGCACGAGAGATCCGACCTGCAGCTCAGTCGCACGGCGAAAACTCCTCTGTCGGATACGCTCATTCTTCGCCGCGGCCGGGTGCTGTTTCAGAGTTGCGTCAGTGGCCCTGCCAGTTGAAGCTGGTATCGGTAAATGCGCCCTATTTGGATCGCGCACATCTCCTGATCGCAGCCGATTGCACTGCATACGCATATGCCAATTTGCACGAGGATTTCATGCGGGGCAAAATCACCCTAATCGGATGCCCGAAGCTGGATCAGTATGATTATTCCGACAAACTTGCTACGATACTCGAGCAGCATCAGATCAGGAGCATCACTGTTTTGAGAATGGAAGTACCGTGCTGTGGCGGCCTTGTCGAGATGGTGAAGTCAGCTCTGCAAAAGAGTGGACAGATGATCCCGTGGCGCGTCGTGACGATCTCTACAGACGGGAATATCGTGGATGACTGTTAAGTCTCAGCACTCGCTGCTTTGCTAGGCTCGCCTTGGCCGTACTAATCTGCTTAGTCGTGGAGAGATTAATGCAAGCAGACCTTGATTGCGAAGCGGTCAGTTTTATGATTGACGAACACAGCGAAGAGCCGAGGGGGGGTCAGTTATGATCAAAGCAAGTCATCCCTTTAGCCAGACGGATCAGAAGATCATCGAGAGAATCATTGACAATGAGCATCTTGCGCTAAACCACATGGTCTTGCCGCAGGGTGAAGCACTGCCCGAGCACTTTGCCAACTCCAACGTTTACATGATTGTCTTACGAGGTAAGCTCACAGTTGTGGCGGATGGCGAGGAGCATGTCTACCCTGCGGGCAGTGTTGTGGAGATAGATTATAAGACCAAGATGCAGCCTCAGAACCGAGACAGCGAGGTACTGGAGTTCTTTGTGGTCAAAGCACCAGGCCCAAAGGCGATGAAGCTGCAAATCGGCGTTAAGCCATGAGTTATTGACATCGGGCGGCTGGCGTAGCTCTGCACGTAGAGCTGGCAGCCCACCGCCAGCCACCGCTAACCTAGCTGTCTAGCCCGTCAGCTCGCAGCCGCCTGATCACTGTATCCCGCTAATGATGTCTTTCCATGGACCGATGTCTATGTAGGCAGCATAGCTAGAGGGACAAGCAAATGAACTTGCCAAGAGAATCACTGAAATCGGCACGCGGTGATGCGGATCGGATAACGCCTAGTCTTCGAGAGGCTCTTTCACCGTCTGCAGACGTAACTCAACGCGGGAGAGACTCGGATTCGAAGACCGTACTAGTCCAAGTTTCTCGCATAGAGGCAGGGCATTCAAGGAAGTGGTGTCGCCATATCTGATCGTGTCGTGTGCAGAAGAGCAGGTAGTGTCCTTGTATTGCGTGAGAATTGAGCTGAGCACGTCGCCTCCTATTGTCTCGTAGTGCGGGCTGACGATCAGTTCAGAGAACTCCAGACATCCTTCTTCAACAGAGCATCCGTAACAGACCTGCCAGGATAGCACCGAGACGTTTGACCGCTCTTGGCAGGCAGGCCGGAAATTGGTGACGAACGGCCGAGTATTAGAAGATACTGTGGCCAAACCACGTACACACATATATAGTGTCCTGTTTCCGTATGCGGTCTGATGCATATGACGAGAAAAAGTCACATCTTGTGCTAGAACCCCTATACGCACTTGGTGTATCATTAGTGCGGGTGCATCCATTATTTGGAGGTAATGCCAATCATATTAGCTACCTATCTGAGAAGAGCACGGTGTGCTCTTCTTCGACGTCCTCGAATCCGCGGCCCTCGTTGGCTGCGTAAAACTCCCTTACTTCCTGAACGACGTGCTCTGGGAGGAACTCCTCGCTCCTGTCCCACTTCCTGTGTATATCGGGCACGGATTCAAACAACATCTTGGTGTAAGGATGGACAGGGTTTTCATAGATCTTTTTGGTGTCGCCTTTTTCCACCAGCCTGCCTTTGTACATGATCAAAGTGTAGTCGCTAATGTAGTAGCCTAGGTTGAGGTCGTGGGTGATGAAAAGTATCGACATGCCGCGGGACTTACATATGTCAACGAGCAGGTTGAGGATCCCGATCCGGGTAGAGGCATCGAGCATGCTGATCAGCTCATCTGCAATCAAGATATCTACGTCCATAAGCAATGTCCGCGCTATCAGCAGTCTCTGAAGTTGCCCGCCGCTGAGTTGGTGGGGAAACTTGCCTAGCGTTCGGTCGGGATCAAGATTGACGCTCTCGAGGACTTCCCGGACTTGTTCGTCCTTTTTGCCCTGGTCCAGCCCAAACGAGCTGTAGACCATGTTGAAAATCCGATCAACTCGATAGAGGGGATTGAAGGTCGCAAAGGGATCCTGAAAGACGCCTTGCACTTTTCTGTAGTAGTCTCTTAGCTGCTCTTTGTTCTTGAGGTGAGCGATATCTGTGCCTTTGTATATGATTTGGCCGCTGGTCGGCTGGATCAGTTTTAGGATCAGCTTGCCGATGGTGGTCTTACCGCTACCGCTTTCGCCTATGAGCGAGAGGATAGTCCCAGGCTTCATTTCAAACCACACGTCTTTGACAGCAACCGTGGCCTGACGCCTGAACACCCCGCTGTAGAATACTTTCGTCAAGCCTCTGACTGACAAAATGCTGTCGTTGCTGCTAGGCACTGACATCGCTCTCGACCTCCTTCCAATACCAGCATGAAACCTGATGATCAAGACTGACGTTTTCTAAGGCAGGTGATCCTTCACACTTGGCACTCATATATGGACAACGGAACCGGAATCTGCATCCTTCTCCGATATTTAATAGGGCAGGAGGCGTGCCTTCTATGCCCTCAAGTCTATGGTCTTTGTACTGAATGCCCACTTGCGGCAGAGACGCGATCAGGGCGCGAGTGTAAGGGTGCCTCGGGTTCTTGATTATCTCATCTGTCGGTCCTATCTCAACGAGATTGCCTGCGTACATGATCAGTATTTTGTCAGCTATCTGATACAGTATCGAGAGGTCATGGGTTATGAACATAGCCGAGCCTATGATTCCTTCATCTCTGAAGTTCGCCAGCATGGTTGCAACGTAGCGCTGTGAACTCACATCGAGCGCGGATGTGATCTCATCCGCGATAAGGAATTCCGGATCTAGAATCGTCGATATGGTCAGGATGATCCTTTGCTTCATCCCGCCGGACAGCTCTATCGAATATCGATCCAGCACTGATTCATCCAAGTTCACGAGCCGGAGACGATCGACGACCTTGGCCATGAACTTCTGATCGGCCTTTATCCCGTGATCTCGCACGAGGTCGCTGATAAACTGTTTGATCCTTCTTGTCGGGCTGAACGCATCAAGCGCGTACTGCGGGATCAGGGAGATGTTGCGAAAACGCATTTTGCGAAATTGCTCACTCGGCATATGCATTATGTCTTTGCCAAGGAGCCTGACCTCGCCTGAGATATAGTGTAGCGGAGGCTTTCTGGAAATGAGAGTATTGGCCAACGTGCTTTTTCCGCACCCGGACTCGCCCGCAACTCCGAGGATTTCGCCCTTTCTAACGTTGAAGGTGAGGTCGTCTACAGCTTTGACCTCGCCTTTTAGGACCTTGTAGTAAGCTCGGAGGTTTTTGACTTCAAGGATGTTTTCGCTCATGTGCTATGCCTCCCTCAGCCGCGGGTTAAACGCAGCGTCAAGTCCTGTGTTGACCAAGTAGAGCGAGGTTATCATGACTGTGATGATCAATCCGGGTATGATCGCCCACCACCACATGCCGAGCTGAATGGCGTTCCAGTTGACTGCATCCTGCATGACGAGTCCAAGGGAGACTCCTCTGGTCGGCCCCAGGCCGAGAAACTCAAGCTGGACCGTAGAGAGCATCGTTCCGTTGAACTGAAGAATAAACACCATGAAGACGTATGAGAACATATTGGACGCAATGTCTTCTCTGAGTATTCTCGCTACGCTGAGAGCTGAAATCCTCGAAAGACTGACGTACTCCTGGTTTTTTAGAGACAGAGTCTGTGACCTGACAGCTCTTGCAGTCCACGGCCAGGCGGTAGCCGACACTATTACCGACATGACTATAATGCCACGTACCTTCAAGAAAGCAGATATGATAATGAGCAGGGCGAGCTGCGGGATGACGACAAAGATGTTGGTGATCATCATCAATATCTCATCGAACCAACTGCCTCCGTAGTAACCTGCAAGGAAGCCAATGATACATCCAACCACGGTAGCAATAGTCCCCGCAATGAACCCGACCAGCAATGTAGAACGCAATCCATAGACAGTGAGGGTGAACACGTCTCTCCCCATGATCGTAGTCCCAAACCAGTGGTTCGGCGAGGGCGGATCATACGGCATGCCCGCGTATCCCTCGTAGTCATAAGGAGTAAGCATTGGTCCAACGAGCGCAAGTAGTACTATCGAGAGGAACAGGACCAGACCCACTATGACTTTTTTGTTAGTCAAGGCGTAGTATAGATTCTCGTGCTCTTTCAAGAAGCTTGCAATCAATGAACTACACCTCCCCAGAGAGCGAGAGCCGTACTCGTGGGTCGATGAACATGTAGACGAAGTCAACAACGAAGTTGGCGACCAGCGTCATGGTGACGATCGCCAAGAAGATGCCTTGCAGGAGGAAGTAGTCTTGATTGTTCACAGCATTTAGCATCATTCTACCTAACCCCGGATAGTTGAAAACGGTCTCAACCGTGATAGCCCCTCCGATGATGCCTGCAAGCCTAAGCGCCAGACCTGTGACTTGTGGGAGGACCCCGTTTCTGAAACCGTAATCTCTAATAGTCCTGTGGGATGCGCCGAGAGCCTCCATATATTTCGAATAATTCGAGCTTTTCTCATAGATGATCATGTTCCTCATTCCGATCGCCCAACCGCCCAGATCTACCAATACCATTGACAGAAAAGGCAGAATCCAGTGTTTCAGGAAGTCGATGATGAAGGCCAGTGAAAAACGAGGAATCATAGTTGCACTGTACGCTCCGCTTATTGGGAACCAGTCGAGAACCACGCCCAGGAAGAACGCCAAGACGCCTCCGAGCCAGAAATACGGAGATGAGGTCAAAAAGTAGAATACAGGCATGAGTGCGTTGTCAGCTCGTCTGTTGACACCTGTGAATGCGCCGAGCCGATTTCCGACGATCCAACTGACGATTATCGCCGGCACCAGCAGTACGATGTCAAAGACAATCGCCCTGCGTATGATTGTGGTAACAGGCGTGGGGAACAGCATTATGCTTATACCGAAGTCGAGCGTGAATATTGATTTCCAGAAATTGAGGTACTGAACGATCAGGGGTTTATCAAGGCTGAAAAGCAATGTTAGTTGTCTCTCGATGATCTCTCTGCCGCCTTCCATACCTGAATAGCGCGACAGAAGAAGCTGAATCGGGTCTCCGGGCATCATTCGCGGGATGATGAAGTTAATTGTTACTGCAAGAAAAAACGTAACTAAGTAGACAACGATCTTTTT